>JANXXL010000162.1 GCA_025350625.1 Bryobacterales bacterium
CCGCCGTCACGACCTGCCCTCGTGTTCCACATGCACAAAATACGACGAAGGATATCCATGTTTCACCGCAAATGGAATCGCCAGATCGCATTCATAGTTGCCATACGCGCCGTCCGGCCCGCTCACTAATACCTTGGGAACGTATCCGTCGCGTTCTAACTGCGCGGCGGTCAAGATGCGATTGCCCCATCCGTCTCCGGCCAGCACCAGCGCGGCATCGGCCTTTTGCGGAGGATCGGCTTGAACCAGGTAAGCTCCCAGTGCGCCTAAAATCTGCGTGCGCAGAACTACTGCAAGCAACGCTAGCAAGACCACCATGAATACACCGGGCCACAGGCGGCGGTTTCGCGGGTGGGACCTCACATGATTCGAGAAGACTACTTCTCGTCGGAGCTTTTGGATTCCAGATGCCCTACAGATTTCAAACGCTGAAATAGCCGCTCGACTTCTTCTTCATCCTCGGTCCGAAGCATGGGATAGCGTGCCGGCGCGGGCACCTCGCCATCTTTGACAGCGGGAGATTCGGAAGCCGGTTCGGCGGTAGAAAGTTCACCCCAGTATTCGCGGTAGGGCACGCCGTCAAGAAGCGCTTCGCGGGAGAAGCGCCGCAGATGACGCAGCAGGCTATTAGAGGAATCCAGATCGCCGGGATAGAGCAGAAGTATCGTTTGGCGGTCGCGCAGGGTAAGCCGTACTGCCAGGGGCGTCAGCCATCCCGTCTGATCGATGCGCCGCACATCCCACCACGGAATTTTCTTCCGTCCGATCGCCAGATGCGCTTCGTAAATTTCGATCACGGGCCGTATCGTCACCGCTGCCAGGATGAAGGCGGAAACCCCAAATAGCGCCGCCGCGATCCAGGAGGGCGTCCAACGCAGCGCAACCCAGGCGCTGAAGATCGCTCCGCAGACGGCGAAGAGCGTCAGCGAGACGTAAGTCCGGGAAGGAGTGAAGCGAGCGAGCGGACGATCCACCTCTTCAGCCTACCATCGCGGCGCTAACTGTGGGAACTGGGAATAAACCCTAGCCGGGCGTGGGAAAGGTTTTGGAAATATGATCGTGCCAGGTGAGGTTCTCTTCATCCACCAGCGCCCACAGCAATCCCAGCCCGGCCGACGCAAGACTGAGTATGGAAGCTGCCAGACGAACGTTACGCTGTTCGCGAGCCGGCCGGCGCCCGTCAAAATCCACCAGGCGCAATCCCACGAAATGCATTCCCGGGGTGTCGCCGTCGCCCAGGCACCACAACAAGCGGTAGAGGAACGTCACCGCTGCTGCCACGCCCACGAACAATAGGGCACTGGCCTTGCTGAAGACAATGCGTCCGCCGGACAAATAGAAAATAGCCAGGAACAAACCGAGAGCGATCGCGATCATCGCCGCATCCGCCACCGCAGCCATGAGGCGGTGGACCGGCAGCGCCACAGGTGCGTCACAATAGATGACTGCTTCGACCTCCATGCCAAGCGAATGCTGGTCGACTGCACCGCCACGAAAATCGAGCGATTGTTGCGAGTCGGCGGCGCGCCGGGCATTGATTCGCGCCTCAGGCGGCCGTGACGCGCTTTGCGCGCGTGGTTTACGTTCCCCGCCGGGGTGCGGCCGCGGAGTCAATGTCGGAATGGGAACCACCTTCGCGCCCAGCGACGGATCCCGGAAAAGCGAAGGCTGGTAATCTCCTCTGGCTGGAGCAGGCGGGGATGCGGAGCTTGCCTCCTGCGGCCGGCCGCCCTGGAGCGCTTCGAGAGCCGGCGCCGTCGCTCCCGTCAGGGGATAGGTGTCCAGAGCCGGACGCAGGGCGGCAGCATGCAAACGGCGTCCACAACGCGCGCAGCGCCGCTCCTCTTCTTCGTTCCAAGCCCGGCAATGTACACACTGCATGATCAGTTGCTGCTCCGGCGGCTGCTACAATGACTGTTTTATGGTGCCCGTTTGAGCCCCGATTTTCAGTCCCTGTGTTCTGTACCGATAATTCTGAATATCATACTTCGCTACATTTGTCACGCATTTTGTTTAATTCTTTTCCTTCCTCTCTTACACTTGGAGGCACAAATCTACCGTCCTACTTTACCTCCGCCCGTTCCGCAGTCGCAGGCCAGCACCAACCCCGATCAAAAGGTCCGGGCAATTCGTCCCGGTGCGCCGGACGCCGAACATGTCCATATTGAGTCCGTCACGCAAGAGGCGGACGGGGTGATGCGGCATCTGCGGGGCAGCGTTCATCTCGAAACTTCCGACATGTTGCTGCGCGCCGACGAGTTGGATTACAACACGGATACCGGCGATGCCGAGGCACGCGGCCACGTCCACTTCGAGCACTTCGTCCGCGGGGAGAAACTGGATTGCGACCACGCAGAATACAACGTGAATACGGAGACCGGCAGGTTCTACGACGTCCATGGCTCCGCAACTCCTAGAATCCAAGCCAGGCGGGGCCTTCTAGTCACGCAAAACCCTTTCTATTTTCAGGGGAAATGGGCGGAGCGCCTCAAAGATCACTACATCCTCCACGATGGATTCCTAACGGACTGCGTGATGCCCGACGCCTGGTGGCGTCTTAAAGGACCGTCCTTCGAAATGGTTCCCGGCGACCACGCCATCGCGCGAAGCTCCTGGTTCTATCTCAAGGGCATGCCGCTGATCTACTTTCCGTATTTTTACAAGTCCCTAAAGAAAGAACCTCGCCGGAGTGGATTTCTGATCCCGAACTTCGGAAACAGCTCGACCCGGGGAACCATGGTTGGTGCCGGGTATTACTGGGCGATCAGCCGCAGCTATGACGTTTCCTATCGCGCCCAATATTTCACTCTCGCAGGTATTGCGAATCACTTGGATATTCGGGGAGACCCCGGTCAAAAGACTAACTTTGACTTGCTAGTAGATGGGTTGCACGATAAACGTCCCATCCAGCCGTCGGCGAGTGGGGCGTTAATACTGGCTCATCTTAAAGGCGATCTGGGACGCGGCTGGCTGGCCAACGGCGAACTGGATTATATAACCTCGTTTGGCTTTCGCCAGCAGTTTACGGAATCGTTTAACGAGGCGGTCTTTTCACAAACACATTCGGTGGGTGTCGTAACCAAGCATTGGTCGGACTTTGGAGTCAACCTGGTAGCCCAGCGCAACGTCAACTTTCAAAGCACTACTCCCCATGACGACATTTCCATTCGTAAGCTTCCCGAAGTTGACTTCATTCAGCACGAGCATCAAGTGGATGTGAAAGGCTGGCCTTTCTGGATCTCCTTCGATTCGAGCGCGGGCTTGCTGCGGCGCAGCCAGAGCTTGTTCCAGACGCGTCAATTCGTCGACCGCCTGGACTTTGCGCCGCGCATCACCACCGCCTTGCGCCTGGGAGGGCTGCATATTATCCCTAGTGCCGGAATCCGCGAGACATCCTATGGATCGAGTATCGGCAGCAGCGGCGTCTTCTCAGGAAATGATGTGCTACGAAATTCCAGGGACCTTTCCGTTGACTTGATCCTCCCGTCATTGCAACGGGTCTTTCATCCCCCTTCCTGGATAGGGGACAAACTAAAACACGTGATTGAACCTCGTATCACGTATAAGTACACTTCCGGAATCGACAATTTCGCCAAAATCATCCATTTCGATGAATCGGATTTGCTGACCAATACGAATCAAGTGGAGTTTTCACTCGCGAACCGGCTGCTGGCCAAGGACAAGAACGGTGTCGTTACCGATTTTCTTACCTGGCAGCTTTGGTATGACCGCTACTTCGACCCCACATTTGGGGGCGCGATTGTCCCCGGCAATCGCAATGAGCTCCAAAGCTCCCTCGACCTGACTGGTTATGGGTTCCTCAATGGCACGCGCCATTCATCGCCGGTGGTGAGCGCGCTACGAATCCAGCAATCCCGCGTTGGATTGGAATGGCGAAGCGATTACGATCCCTTGCGGCACGAGCTGGTCAACAGCAGCCTTTCGGTAGACGGGCGGATCAAGCTGTATCACTTGTCGATCGGCCATTCCCATCTCAAAACCGACCCGGTACTGGCTCCTAGCGCCAACCAATTGCGGGGTGTGATTTCTTACGGATCGGACAATCGTCACGGCTTCAGCTATGGTTTCAGCGCTTACTATGACTATGTCAAGGGTGTGATGCAATATTCGCAAACGCAGGTGACTTACAACACCGATTGCTGCGGTTTCAGCGTGCAGTACCGGCGGTTCAACCTGGGGGTCCGCGATGAAAGCCAGTTCCGCGTCTCCTTTGCGGTGGCCAATATCGGGACCTTCGGTACTCTAAAGCGCCAGGAGCGAATATTTTAGGAACCACGCATCCGGACTAGTCGCTCTTGGTCGATGCCGGCGCCGGCTTCGGATCGGCTTTGGTCTCGCTCTTACTTTCGGCAGGTTTGTCGCCGGCGGATTTATTTTCGCCAGCTTTATCTTGCGAATCCTTAGAATCAGCCTTTTTCGAGTCGCCCGGCTTGCTTTCAGAGTCGGGCGCTGCTGCTTTCGCGCCGCTCTTGGCGTAGTCCGTGGCATACCAGCCGGTTCCCTTAAGCTGAAACGCGGGGGCGGAGAGCAAGCGTTCTAAGACGCCGCCGCAGCCCTCGTGTTCGATCAACGGCGGGTCCGAAAATTTCCGCATTACTTCGAAGGTTTCTGCGCACTTGGCGCAGCGGTACTCATACAACGGCATGGGCGGGTCGGCTACTCCTGGGGCAACGCTTTTAGTGCGCGGTTCAGCAATTCGTCTACACCGGATTTCTTGCTGTCATCCGGCGGAGCATCCGGGAGATTGTCGTCGGCGGCGCCATCCGCGATTGCCACATCCGCTTCGGCCTGCAGGATGTTGGGAGTTACGCCGTTGTCTTGAATGGATTTGCCGTCCGGCGAATAATATTTAGCTACGGAAAGAATCACCGCGCTGCCATCGTTCAAGGTGACGGCTTTACGCACCGCCGCGTCGCCATAGGTGCGCTCGCCCACCAGTTGCGCGCGCTTCGAATTCAGCAGAGACGCAGCGGCAATCTCCCCGCCGCCCGCCGTCGAGCGGTTGATGATCACCACTAAGGGAAGCTTGGTCACCACGTTAGAGGATTGAGCCTGAAACTCCTGTTTCGGCGATTTCTGGCCCAGCGTGTAAGTAATCAGGCCGCGGTCCTGGAACAAGTTGGCGAGAGCGATTCCCTCTTCCGGGGGACCGGTCGAGCAATGGCGTAAATCGAGCACCAATTTCTTCGCGCCCTGCTTTTCGAGTGAAGAAATCTGCGCCGCCACTTCTTTTACGCGCCCCGGCAACAAAGTCTGCACCTGAATCACGCCAGTTTGGCCTTGCAATTTTCCGGTTACGGAGGGGTAGCTGAACGCCGCCCGCACGACCTTTACCTTTTGGGCCTCGGTCCGCTGGGCGCGTAAAACGCCGAATTCAACCGTGGTCCCGGCATCGCCCTGTAAAAGTTGTTCGGCAAATGCGAGCGGCATATCGCGCGTCGAAACGTTATTGATCGATTCAATCACATCGCCGGTTCCAAAGCTTGCTTTAGCGGCGGGAGAACCCGGGATCGCGTCTTCGACAGCCATGTACCCGAACCGCTTGGCGAGCACCAGCCCCACATCGGCTTTCTTCGAATCCTTAGCCCTCAGATACTGCTTATATTGATCGGCGTTCAAGTAGCTGGCATGGGGATCGAGCGATTCCAGCATGCCGTTGATCGCCCCTACTGTAACCGCCTTCATATCCGGATCCTCGACATAATCCGCCTTGATGCGCGAGAGCACTTTGCTATAAACGCCCAGGTTGGTGTAGGGCGAATCGGGGGATGCGCTGCGCCCGACGGCTCCGAACAGCAGCAGCGCGACGATGGCGGAAGAAAACGCAACGATCACGTATTGAAAACGGCGAGTCATAAGGGACCAAGCCTTTCTGCTTACAGCATACCAGAACACGTATTATGGTCCTTTATATGGAGATCTACTTGCTACGCCACGGCATCGCCGAAGATCATGCAGCACCCGGGCGGGATGCCGACCGGCGCCTCACCGAAGAGGGCCGCGCCAAACTGCGCCGGGTTCTGGAGCGGGCCCACGAGGCCGGGGTTAGTCCGTCGCTGATTCTCTCAAGCCCTTACCGGCGGGCTCTCGAAACTGCCGAGATCGCCGCTCGCGAACTGGGTTATGAGGGCAAAATTGTGCGCACGGCAGCCCTGATTCCCGACAGTTCTCCCCAGCAGGTTTGGGACGCGATTCGGGAACATCGTAACCAATCCGCCGTTCTCGCCGCAGGTCATGAACCTTTATTTTCCGCCACCGTCGCCTACCTGCTGGGGTCCACGCGCGCCATGGTGCACTTTCGCAAGGGCGCGTTGGTGCGCATCGACGTCGAAACCTCCGGACCCGCGCCGGCGGGTGTCCTCGAATGGATGTTGACGGCCAAACTCTCGTGATAATCTGAGGTTTGTCAGAAGAAAAGCAGCCTGCCGGACCCGCTTTCACCCGACTGGTTGAAATCATGGCCCGTCTCCGCGCGCCGGGTGGCTGCCCTTGGGACCGCGAGCAGACCTTCGACACCATTAAGCCGTTTCTTCTCGAAGAAACTTACGAGGTGATGGACGCGATCGACGGCCGCGACTGGGAGGGCCTCGCCGACGAACTAGGCGACCTCCTTC
>JANXXL010000404.1 GCA_025350625.1 Bryobacterales bacterium
GCGCACTGGATCGCGTAATGGTCCGGATTGATGGTCTGGATCAGTACGATGCCTGGAGTACCACCGCGTCCGGCGCGCCCGCCCGCCTGGGTCAGCAACTGGAAGGTGCGCTCCGCCGCCCGGAAATCCGGCAAGCCGAGGCCGACGTCCGCACTGACGATGCCCACCAGCGTGACGTTCGGGATGTCGTGACCCTTGGCGATCATCTGCGTCCCCACCAGGATGTCGTAGTCGCCATCGCGGAAGCCCGCCAGAATGGTTTCATAATCGCGCTTGCCGTTTATGGCGTCGCGGTCGAGCCGGGCGATGCGGGCTTTGGGAAACGCGCCGTTTAACTCGGCCTCCACGCGTTCGGAGCCGAGGCCCATGAACTGGATGTACTCGCTGTCGCATTTGGGGCAGCGTTCCGGAATGCGTTCGGAGTAATTGCAGTAGTGGCACAGCATGCGCCGGTCGCGGCGATGATAAGTCAGCGTGACCGAGCAGTTGGCGCACTGGACGCGCTCGCCGCACGCACGGCAGGCGACGAAGCTCGAAAAGCCACGGCGGTTGAGCAGCAGCATGGATTGCTCGCCGTTATCCAGACGAGCGCTAACGGCGTCGATCAAAGAGCGCGAAAAGGTGGCATGCTTGCGGGTCTCGAGAAACTCCCGGCGCATGTCAATCAATTCCACTTGCGGCATGGGCCGGCGCTCGATGCGCTGCGGCAATTCGAGCAGTGTGTATTTCCCGGATTCGGTGTTGTAGCGCGATTCGAGACTGGGTGTGGCCGACCCGAGCACGACCACCGCGCCCGCGTAGTGCGCTCTCATCACCGCCACGTCGCGGCCGTGATAGCGCGGGGTTTCCTGCTGTTTGTAGCTTTGGTCGTGCTCTTCGTCGACGATGATCAAGCCGAGGTCGCCGACCGGCGCGAACACGCCGGAACGTGTTGCTACCACTACAGCCGCTTCACCGGAGCGTATGCGCCGCCATTCCTGCGCGCGCTCGCTGTCGTTGAACGCCGAATGCAGAATGGCTACGTTCCCGGGGAAGCGCTGATAGAACTGGCCGGCGACCGCCGGGGTCAAGCCAATCTCGGGAACCAGCATCAAGGCGCTGCGGCCCAATGCCAGCGCGGCTTCGATGGCTTTCAGATAAACTTCGGTCTTGCCCGAACCCGTGACCCCTTGCAACAAGAACGTATGGTATTGTTTGCGGTCGAGAGCCGTGCGAATGCGATCGAAGGCAGCCTGCTGGTGCGGATTCAGCGCATGCGGGGTACGCAGCGGACCCAGGATCTCGGCCATCGGTTCGACAGTCAGACGCACGAGTTCCCGGCGGGCCAGCGCGCGCGCCGCGGTGCTGGCTTGGGCGACGAAGACTTCGACGTCCCCCACATTATGCGAGCCAGGATGCAATTCGAGATAAGAAAGCAGCTCGCGTTGAGATTTCGGCAGCTTCGCGGGCGGCGGCTCCGGGGTCCGCTCCACGAATTCGATACGCAGGCGCGCCGCCGACGCCCGCAGCGGGTCGCGTTCCGCAGCCACGTCTTCCGCTTCAATGAATCCTTTTTTTTCGAGTGATTTTAATACCGAAGCCGCGTTCTGGATTTTCTGCTTGAGATACGCAGCCGAGAGGGGCCGCGCGTCCAGCATGCGAAGAGCTGCCGCCGCCTGATCGTCGGCATCGTCCGTGCCCAGGTGCAATTGGCGGGCGACATCGCGCCCCAATTTCGTCAGCGAATAAACTTTGCCGCGGCGGATCTCGCCCCCGAGCGGAGTCATGGCGCGCAATGTCTCGCCCAGCGGCGCGCAGTAAAACTCGGCAATCCATCGCCCTAGGCGCAGCAATTCGTCGTCGAGCGCCGGTTCCTCATCGAGCAGTCGCAGAATGTCGCGGAGAACGCCGCGCGGCGGATCGGTATGCGTCTTCAAGACCAACCCGGCGAGCATGCGGGTTCCCAGGGGAGCCAGTACACGGCACCCGGCTTGCACACGATGGCGCAAGGTTTCAGGCATCCGGTAGGTGAACGGCTGGTCGAGCGGCACCGGCAGGCTTACGTCGCAATAAAGAGGATCGCCCGGGATTTCAGGGGACATGGAAAACGCTCTTCTTACTGTCGCATGGCGGGCCGCACATCCTGCACTACCATTTGCCAGGGTGCATACCCGCGCGCTGCCGAATACGCGTCCTCCTCGAACTGCAACGCGACATCGAGGAGCGTGCCGGGCGCGAACTCGGCCGCGCGATCCGCGAAATTCCAGGCTTTGGCGCGGAATATTCGACCCTGTGATTTCAGCCGTAAGAACACATGCTTGTTGTTCTTAATCTCGGGTGTCGCCGCTACCTCGACCCAGCGCGCGACCAGCGTGGGAGCCGCATTGCCGCACCCAAAGGGCGCCAAATCGAGCAGTTCCGCGACGGTTTGATCCGTGATCTCTTCGAAGGCGATCTCGGCGTCGATCTCGATTTCGGCCTGGAAATCTACTACGGTCAGACGCGCGGCTGCGTAGGCGCGAAACTGCACGCGGAACTCATCCACTTGCGAAGCCAGCAGAGTCACGCCCGCGGCTTGCCTGTGCCCACCGAACTTCGTGAAGAGTGCGGGCATGGCCTCCAGCGCGTCCAGCAAATGAAACGCGCGGATGCTGCGCCCGGAACCGTAAGCGATGCCCTGGTCGAGTCCCAAGACGAAAGCGGGGCGGTGGAACCGTTCGACGACGCGGCTCGCTACGATGCCTACCACGCCGCGATGCCAGCCCTCGCCCGCGAAGACCAACGCGGCGTCGCCGTCGGTTACCGGCTGCGCCAGGCATTGTTCGAGAATCGCCTGCTGGATTCCTTCTTCGGTCGAGCGACGGTCCTTATTCAAGTCATCTAACTGCGAAGCAATAGTGCGCGCCCGCGCGGGATCGGTGGTGGTGAAGAGATCCACGATGTCGCCGGCGCTCGCCATGCGTCCCGCGGCATTGATGCGCGGCGCGATCTGAAAGGCCACCTGCGGGGCGCTGGGCGCCGTACCCGCTTCGACGCCCGCTACGTCCAGCAACGCACGCAGGCCCGGATTCGCCACCCGGTCGAGCCCTGCCAATCCGCGCTTCACGATGACGCGATTTTCTCCGGTCAACGGCACCACATCGGCTACGGTTGCAATCGCCACCAGCTTCAGCAGCGAGTCCACCAGACGTTCGCGCCGCGCCGCTTCCCATCCCAAAGTCGTCATCAAGGCTTCGGCCAGCTTTAAGGCCACGCCCGCGCCGCATAAATTCTTCTCGGGATAGGCGCAATCCCGCCGGTTGGGATTCAGCACCGCCAGGGCCGGGGGTAGTTCAGCCTCCGGCAGATGATGATCGGTTACGATCACGTCGATTCCCAATCCTGCCGCATGCCTCACGACCTCGCTGGCGCGAATGCCGGTATCCACGCTTACGATCAGCTTCACTCCGCGGGCGGCGGCGTCCTCCACCGCTTCGCTCTTCATGCCGTAGCCGTCGCGAATCCGGTGCGGGACGAAACAGGTTGCGACGCCGCCCGCGAGATCCAGCACTTTCTTCAGCACTACCAGGGCGCTGGTGCCGTCTACGTCGTAATCGCCATAGAGTAATATCGATTCTTTGCGCTCGATGGCGCGGGCCAGTCTCTGGGCGGCTGCCTCCATGCCGGCGAGCAAAAACGGATCATGCAGATCCTTGGGCGAGGGCGCCAGGAACCGCCTCGCTGCCAGCACATCCCTCAATCCGCGGGCGCATAATACTCGCGCCACCGGCCGGGAGACGCCCAGCGCCGCGGCGAGCGCGGCCACGCCGGTTGCTTCCGCTGGAGCCACGATCCATTTCATGGGTGTGTTTTATTGTTACATTCGTGGATGTAACCTGAGGGTCGCTCTAAGACATCAAATCAGTGTATATGCGCGCTTTGGCAGGAATCGCCTTGTTTGCGGCTTCGTTTTCGGTAGTGCTGGCGCAGTCTGGCACGGTGAAATCGGGCGGCCAGCCGTTGCCGGGCGCTACCATACGGGCCACGCAGGGGGATCACGCCCTTACCACGCTCACCGATGCTGCGGGCGATTTCAAACTCGCCAATATGACCCCCGGCGCATGGACAATTGACGTCGCTATGTTCGGTTTCGCGCCGCAAAAGCGCGAGATTCAGATTGCAGCCACCCCCACTAAGATTGATTTCACCCTGCAGATCGGCACATTTGCCGCAAATGCCGGGCAAGGTGGTTTTGGCGGTGGCGGGTTCGGCGGCGGCGGGCGCGGAGGCGGCGGGAATTTCGGCGGTGGCGGTGCGCCAGGCGATCGTGGAGGCTTCGCCAGTCGGGGGGGTGGTAGTGGAATCAGCCCTCCTGGGGGTTTCACTCGCGATGCGAACGCCCCGGGTGCTGTTAATTCCGCGAGCGACGCGACACAAATCGCACCTCCCGACACGCCATCTGCACCAGTCGATATTGCAGCTCTCCAGCAAGCCAACGCAGGCGGCGCCAACGAATCGTTTCTGGTCAATGGCAGCCTTAGAACTGGACTCCAGACGCAAGCGTCGGACTTCACACCCGGTGGTGTTTCCACGTATAGCGGATTTTTGGGAGCCGGCGTCGCGCCAGCAGCGGTAGGGGGAGCATCGGTTCCTGGGCAGGAAAGCGCCGCCACCGCGGGTCCCGCGGC
>JANXXL010000020.1 GCA_025350625.1 Bryobacterales bacterium
GCGGCGGCGCTACATTGGGAACGGACCATGCCTGGGGCAGCCATCACATCGTCATGGGCGACGCCGTAAAGGGCGGCGATATCTACGGCGCTTTTCCGACGCTGGCACTTCAAGGGCCCGACGACGCCAACAATCGTGGGGTCTGGATTCCGACTACCAGTATCGATCAGT
The DNA here is from genome assembly GCA_025350625.1 of Bryobacterales bacterium. Taxonomy (GTDB): domain Bacteria; phylum Acidobacteriota; class Terriglobia; order Bryobacterales; family Bryobacteraceae; genus Palsa-187. Next base: position 172 of record JANXXL010000020.1, read on the forward strand.
ACGGCGGAACGCTAGCAACCTGGTTCGGCGTAAAAGACCCAACTAAGCTCGCGAGTGTCTTCCCGAATCTGGCAAACTTTAACGCGCCGCTCCCTGCTTTTCTGTAGCCTCAAATACGCCGAGGCCCGCGACGAAGAGCGCGGGTCCGACGGCCGCAGCATTTTACAACGTATTTACAACTCCTTAACCCTCGTCGCGCCGAATTCTGGCATAAAGATAAGCGTAATTAGCTTTCAGTGCTCGCGCGGGGCCCCAGAGCGAGGGGCTTGCGCAAAAAGGTCTGAAGCAGGTCAAGCAGAGTTGGCAGGTAGCACGAGTGCCTCATCACGCCGGTTCCCTGGCTGCTACCACTGCGGTTTCAATCCCTTTCCGCTTTGACTTCCTTTCATACTGTGACTGGCCCCGCATAATGCGACCAGGGAGACAGCATGAAGAAGTTACTTCTGTCCGCACTTTTCAGCCTGCCGCTATGGGGGCAACCCGCGACGCTGACTCTGTCCTGCTCTAATAGCGTGCATGCCGGCTCGACGCTTACCTGTTCTATCGCTCTAGCCGGCGGATCTCTACCCGCGGGATTGCAGTGGACGCTTGCGACCTCGTCTCCGGTGGGGGCGGTCGTGGTAACGCCCGCGGCCGCAGTTACCGCCGTTCAAAAGAACTTCTTGTGCAACGCAGCAAACATGTGCCTCCTTATCGGAGTCAACGCGAATCAAATCGCCGACGGCGCCTTGGCCACTCTTGGCATTCCCATTCCTGCCGGGTCCGGAAACCGTCAAATGATACTGAACCTGTCTGCGACGATTGGAGCGAGCCTCTTAGGCACGCCAGTCAGCGCCACTGCCAACCCTCCCGTGTCCGTGTCCATATTAAGCGGGTGTGACATCAATGGAGACGGACAAACCAACGCCGCGGATGTCACTGCCGAGGGAAACGGCGTGCTTGCGGTCCCTCAAACTGCGAGCGATCTCAACTCCGACGGGAAGCCGGATGTGGTGGACGTGCAGATCGTAATCAACGCCGTACGGGGCTTGGCATGCGCTGCGCAATAGGCATATAAGGGCCGCGCGTGGTTCACGGCTTTACGGACACTTTAACTTTGGCGGTGGTCCAGCAGCACTGGAATCCACCGCCGCCTTCGCCCGAATAGTCGTTGGCGGTCACGTTTAACGTGTAGTCTCCGGGTTGGCTGAAAGTTACGGTAGTGGTAGCCTGACCGTTGAAGGTGCCTGCTGCGGAAGCGGGACGGTCCACTTTTTCAGCGGGCGGGCGGTCATTACTAAAAGTTACTGCGCCAGGACCGCGGTAGGGAATCCATTTCACCGTCACAGGTGTTCCCAGCTTGCTGGGCCGTGCCCCGGAGGAGGACGTAAACTTGGCGTCGTCGGAAACCAAAACCGTCAAAGTAAGCGGAGTTCCCACCTTCGCGGTGCGTTCCGTGCTGACCCCGCGCGGACCTTGCGCTGTGGGGCCGCCTTCGTCGAAGCCGAGCACGGGCGGGGTGTTGCCGACCGAGACTTCCGTGAAGGGTGAGATCTCATAATCCATGTGGAGGCTGGCCGGGATCACTGTGGTTTTGCCGTTGGCCACAAGCGTCCAGGTGATTTTATTTTGCCCGAAGTCGGCCGGGACCGTCACTGTGAACAGTCCCCAGTTGCGGCCGGGCAGGAAGCGAGTGGGTTGGCCGCGATCCGGTCCGCCGGGTTCGATCCGGTTGTTGGGACCAATTGGAATGTCAACTGTCTGCTTAAGATTCCGGTTATAATATCCCAGCAGAAGGCTAAAGGTGCCGTCCGGATTCTTGAACCAGCCTTCAAAGGCTCCGGTTACTGCGGCACCCATTTCGCGCGCGGGTTCGACGGGGAGCGACTGCCCCCAGGCACAGCCCACACTTGCGATTAAAAATGCGCCGATCAGCCGGTACACGCGCTGTCCGCTAATTGTTAGGCGATACATCCGCCGTTTGCAGAGTCGGTTTGTGCTTTGCAGCCCACGCGCTGTATTCTTCATCGCTCAGATAGGTAACGTTCATCCACGCGTGTCCCATTTCGTCGACTGTGCGGTCGCCGTAGCCGACCCACTGATCGGGATCGGGATTGTTGGGGTTGGCGCGAGTGTTGTCATACCATGCGGTGACGTGAATCATGGTGCCCTTGGGGAACACCGGAGCCGCGTCGTCGGCATAAATATAGTTGTTCATCCAATTGAAGTTGAACCTGTCGACATGGCTGACGATCTGGGTAGTTCCGTCGGGCAGGATGGCTTCAACCGTCATGGCCTTGCCGCGAAGGTGCATGTGCGGCTGGAAATTTTCAAGTTGGGCGGGCCGGTCGAGCACGGTGTAATTGTCGGTCTGGGTGACGGAGTTCGGCGGCAAGTCGATATTTTTCCCGACCCGCGCGCGCGGATTCAGACCAGGCTGAAAACTACGGAGCGCCTGGAACCCGGTCAGATAGCTGCGGTGCTTGGGCTCCTGGCCTTTGGGGTAAAGCCAGATTCCTATCTCGACATTATCGCGGATCTCTTCGCCCACGGCGTGGATATGCACATCCCAGGAAATCTGCGATCCCGGCAGGATCAATTTTCCGCTGTCTGGACGGTATAAATCATAGCCCTTGCCTACGGCCCATTCCATGAAGAACGCACGTCCGCCGAAGTCGGCGTCGCCCGGAGCGAGGCTCGATGGATCGTCCTGCACAAGATACGCCACCGCATGGTGCGTGATTCTGCGGCCTGCGAGAGTACCCGGCCTGATCTCGACGGCCTTTACCCAGCGGGGCTCGGTGAGGGGAACATCCGAAGTAGGTCTCCACCACACATCCTGATGATGAGCGGGCATGGTGTAGGGATCGGACTTGACGACCAGATCCGGCGCGCCCAGTTCCTTGGCAGCTTTCCATTCGTTCGCGGCGGGCCACACTGCGGGAGCGGGCATGTCCTTGGCGTCACCCATCGGCGCGCCGGCATCCACCCAGCTGACGATGGTGGCGATCTGCTCGTCGCTCAGCGAAATATCGTTCTTGAACTTCTGCACGCCGACGGTTTTGTCGATGTGCCAGGGCGGCATCTGCCGCGCGATCACGCGCTGGCGGATGGCTTTGGCCCAGGGCCGCGTCTCTTCATAGGTTACGAGCGACATCGGCGCCATGGCGCCGGTGTGATGGCACTCCTGGCAGCGCGCCTGAAGAATCGGCGCGACATCCTTGGCGAAGGTCACCGTTTTAGCGGCTGGAGCCGGACTCGCGGTGCTGGCCGCATCGGCGGCTAACAGGGAACTCGACAGCGTCAAGAAAGCACCCAACGCAAAGGTAGTTGCTAAAGCTACCGGGAATTTAGCAGACGTCATGAGGCACTCCTTCTGCACATTACTTAACGTTCAGTAGTTTACAGGGATCGAGAATGGGTGTCAAAGGGGGTGTATTGCGCGGGGGTGTATTGCGCGGCCATCGGCGTCATTCGCCCGCGCGCCAAGGTGAGCGGTCAGCCCACGACTTCAACGCTGTGGTGGCCCACGCCGTCGTCTTGTCTGCGTGGCACACATTGCAGGCGTTCGGAATCTTCAAAGCGTCGGTCATTGCCGGAGTGACAAAGTGAAAGGTATGGCTCCGCACGTTCACGTCGGCGATGGTCTGTTGGATCTTCGGCATGTGGCAAGCGATGCACTCACTTCCTTGGCTACCCACTTTGTGATGGGTATGTTGCTCAATGGTTGGCGCGTGCGGGCCGTTGGGCGAATTCGAGCCGTGACAATCGAGGCAGAGAACATTGGCTGGCTTCACCAGTAGCGCGTCGTTATCCGTACCATGCGCATCATGGCAGCTGAAGCAAGTAACGCCGCGCGCGTACATCAGGCTGGTAACGAAGTCATTGCCTTGCATCCGGTTCTTGTGGGCGGTTCCGTCGGCGAAATGCGTGAAGGTGGTATCGCCGAGTTTGTGCTCCTCCAGTCTCCAGAAGTCATTCAGACGCTTACCCATATCGAAGCCGACGGGCCAGTCGTAAGCCTTTCCAGCTGAGGGAGGGGTCAAGGGCTGCCCTTGCGAATGGCACTGGATGCAGGTGTCGGTTGCGTCGACATATTTTAGCCGAGACGGATTCACTATATTTGACTGTGCTGGTCGTTTCACGTGATCGCTGCCGGGACCATGACATTTCTCGCAGCCAACGTTCCACTCGGTCACTTTTTTCGTCGCCACGTCGTAATTGACGGAGTGGCATCCATCGCAGGTTGGCCCGGTGGGCCGGTGCATATTATCTTCGGGATAATATTTGGTCCACCAGTCGGTTCCCGGCTTGACGTTATAGGCGCGCCAGATTTTATGTGTCACGTCCCACTGGGCTGGCAGGGGAAAGTAGTCGTCGCCGACCTTTTTAAAGTACCTCTGTTTCCATTTGCTGCCATACACGAACGCGATATCGTCTTTCGTAAATGTGACCAGTGGATCGGGTTTCGAGAGGTCCGGGAGAATGGCGTCGGGATGTTCTCTCGGATCGCGAACCACGTTCGCCATGCGAGTTTTCCTCCAACGCTCATAGATACCGCTATGACAAGATTTGCAGGATTCGGAGCCGGTGTAGGACGCAGCAACGGGAGATTCCGCCGTCGCGGCGGCTCGGGCCGATACGGAGGCTACTTTTGGCAGATTCCTAATGAAGACCACCAGCCGCCAAGTGTCTTGATCCGGGATTTGCCAGCCCGGCATGGCGGTATTTCTTATCCCGTTCCGAATGAAGTAGAACAGTTCGCCATCGCTTGCTTGCTGAACCTCCGGGCCTTGAAGATCGAGTGGCTGGGGATACAGGCCACCGCCGGCGTCGGTTTTACCGCTCCCGTCGTATCCATGACAAACTTCGCATTTTTGTTTGAACAAGTCCTGGCCCGCGAATACATCCACGCTACCGCCATCGGCCAGCAACGGATTCTTCATGGTTTTCGCAGAATCGGGAACGCTCACGCGTAACATCCATCGCGTCAAATTCTTCTCAACTGCGGGAGGCTTCTGCCTCGCGATTAAGCCGCCTGAAACGATGTAGGCATAGAGGGCGATCATAGCTGCTGCCAAGAGTACGGCCGCCGTCACTGCAGTGAAACCAATTCGTTTCGCGAAGGACATGCTCACCTCAACGCCTCTCGCAGGCGGGAAAGCCGACCAATAGGAAGCAGATAGCCGGAGGTGAACGCGTGGATGTTCATCCCAGTCACGGGATCACCATTGAACTGGTTGTACCGCGCATAAATGTTATGAGCGCCTGCCACACCATAGTTCACCACCAGCTCTAGAGCAGAAGAATGGGAAAAACTCCGGCTCAATGTTAGCAGGCGTGGAAGGCATGTTTCCAGTCAGGGCTTCGCCGCGAAGGCCGCGGCCCGGTAGTGAATTTGAGTCTAATCCGAAGACCCGTTCGTCATCGTTACCGGAAATTCCCGCAGGCAAGAGCTGTTTGCCGAGTTGAATTGAAGCTCCGAGGGCCAGCTTCTCTTTTAATAGAAATCTTGCGAATTCGTGCCATGCAATTTACCTGGGTTTGCCCCGTACGGAATGCGATTTTGCATCCAGTCTGCCAAGTTCGATCCAGCGGAGAGGCAGGCGCGAACGACGTTTTGACGGCAGCTCGTTCTATTCAAAACGTAGCGAGTGCGTTGAACGAGGAGGCGGTGCCGCCGGGGATGCGGGTGAACTGGACGGTCATCAGAAATTCCCAGCGCTTGCGGGCGGATGCTTCTCTGGCGGCGTCTTCAAGGTAGGCGTTGTCAACCAGCGAGACTCCCAGCACGGCGATCGCAAGCGTGTGAACCGGGCGTCCGGCGGCGTCGCCTACGCCCACGACGCCGGAGGGTTGAACGTCATTGACGCCATCGCCGCCGAGCAGCACGATGTCGCGCTGTTTGATCCACGGCATCACCGATGCGTCGAGGCCGGCTGCCTCGCGGGCCGCGTTCCACGGGCCTAGTTTCGCGCGCCGCGCCCAGCGGCCAGTGCGTATGAGGAGCGCGTCGCCGCTCGCGATCTTGACGCCGGCGAACTTCTCCCAAGCTTCCAGGTCGGAGGCGTAAATGGGCGTGCCGGGCTCGAGATAGGGGACGCCTTTGAGCAGCGGCATATCCACCAGAATGCCGCGCGTGAAAATGCCGGGACCCATGCGGTCGATGCCGTTGGCCTTGCAGCCGGCTTCGTCGAGATCCTGCGGATGGCCGTTGAAGACCAGCGCGCGGCCGTCGCGCCGCAAGGCGTAGTGGCAGAGGGCATCGAGATGCGAGTTGGTGCCGTCGTGAATGCCGAACGAGATAATGTCGAGCGCGCCGCGAACTTTACCGGTCGCGGGATCGTGAAACATCTCATGTTTGGTGGGGCCGAAGTTGAAATTGTCGACGGCTTTTTCGAGATCCGCGAAGTGGGCGAGCGAAACGGTGACGCCGTCCTTGACCAGTCGCGCTGCTGCGACTTGCTTTTGGGGCGTGACCAGGTTCAGCGCACCGCGTTCGTCGTCCTTGCCCCAGCGGCCCCAGTTGGAAAGTTCGGTCTCCCAGCGATTGACCTGCTCGATGGTGACGGGCGGGTGTAGCGAGGCGGGCGACGGCTGCGACTGCCCGGCGGCAAACACCAGCACGGCCAGGAAAATCACAATGGCAAAGGCAAATCGTTTTCTCACGATATCCTCCGGTTGAACGCTTCAATTATACGCGGGGTTGCCGCTCACTTCACGCTTCGAGCGCTACTTCCTGCCGTGGGCGGGAGGATATTGCCGGCTTCCGCTCTTTGCGTTTCTTGCCAGGGCGGAAGTGCTCCATATAGGTGTAGAAAACCGGAGTGATGAATAAAGTGAGAAGCTGCGACACTACCAGTCCGCCGACTACAGCCAGACCCATGGGACGGCGGGCTTCGCCGCCTGCACCCAATCCAAGTGCGATGGGCAATGTCCCCACCAGTGCCGCCATGGTGGTCATCATGATGGGACGGAAGCGGACCAGGCAGGCTTCGACGATCGCTTCGGCGGGCGAAGTTCCATGCAGGTGCTGGCTCTCGAGTGCGAAGTCGATCATCATGATGGCGTTTTTCTTTACGATGCCGATCAGCATGATGACGCCGACGAACGAATAAATATTGAGTTCGTCGTGGAAGATGAGCAGCGTGGCCAATGCGCCCAAACCGGCCGATGGCAGGCCGGAAAGAATGGTGATGGGGTGAATAAAGCTTTCATAGAGGATGCCCAACACCATGTAAATAACCAGCACGGCCAGCCCCAGCAACAACCCCATGCCGCGCAAGGAGGATTGGAACGCCGCGGCGGTGCCTTGGAAGGTGGTGCTAATGGTATCCGGCAAAGTCTGACGTGCGAGCGCCTGCACGCGGTCGACGGCATCCCCCAGCGATATGCCGGGCTTGGTATTGAACGATATGGTCACCGCAGGCAGCTCGCCAAAATGCTGGATGGTCAACGGTCCCACTCCGGTCGTGAGCTTGGCGACGGCGTTCAGCGGGACGAGGTTGCCGTTGGTTGATCGCAGGAACAGCAATCCCAAGCCGCTTAAGTCGCGCTGATATTCGGGTTTTACTTCGAGGATCACCCAGTAACTATCCACTTGTGTGTAGATGGTAGAAATTTGCGGCTGCCCGTACGCGTCGTTGAGCGCGTTTTCAATTTGCTCTTCGGTGACGCCCAAGGACGAGGCGCGATTGCGGTCAATGTCGACGCTCAAAACCGGACTCGCGATCTGTAAATCGCTATTGACGTCGGAAAGGCCGGGCACCGTCCGCATGCGTTTTTCAAAATCGGCGGCGGATGCATACAGTTTATTCAGGTCGGAAGATTGGAGGGTGAACTGGTAGAGGGCGCGGGTCTGCTGGCCGCCGATCCGTACCAGCGGAGGATTGCTCATAAAAGCGCGCACGCCGGGGATGGCCGCCAACTTCGGCCGCAGTTCTTCGATGATCTGTTCCGGGGTCAGCTTACGCTCTTTGCGGGGTTTTAGGCGAATGAAGAAGCGGCCTTGATTGATGGGCTGGTTGACGCCGTTGCCGCCCGCACCCATGAAGGAGCCGAAGATATCGATATTGGGATCGGCCGCCACCACTTCTGCCACGCGCTGCTGCATGTTTTTCATGGCATCGAACGAAATATCCTGACTGGCTTCGGTATTGCCGTTGAGAGCCCCGGTATCTTGAGACGGGATAAAGCCTTTGGGCGTGATTACCATCAGGTAGGCAGTCGCCGCCAGCGTGCCGGCCGCGAGCAGCATGGTCATAGGCCGATGACGCATGACGCCGGCGAGCATCCAGGCGTAAGCGTCGCGCATTTTATCCAAGACTCTTTCCGAAGCGCGGTAAAGCGCATTGTGGCGTTCCGAAGAGGGTTCCTTCAAAAACCGGCTGCACAGCATGGGGGTGAGGCTGATGGAGACGAAACCGGAAATCAGGATGGCCACGATAATGGTGACCGCGAACTCATGGAACAGGCGTCCCATGATGCCTTTCATGAACATGACCGGAATGAAGACCGCGGCGAGCGAGAGGGTCATGGACAGGACCGTAAATCCGATTTCGCGTGCACCCTCGAGCGACGCTTGCATGCGGGGTTTGCCCATTTCCATGTGGCGGACGATGTTTTCGAGGACTACGATGGCGTCGTCTACCACGAAACCCACGGATAGCGTCAGAGCCATGAGGGACAGGTTGTCGATCGAGTAGCCCAGTAGATAAATAGCGGCGAAGGTGCCGATCACCGAGATGGGCAGAGCCAGGCTGGGGATGGCCGTCGCCGAGACGTTCCGCAGAAACAGAAAGATCACCAGCACCACCAGCGCCATGGTCAAGAGCAGTGTGAATTTCACGTCATTCACGGAATCGAGGATCGACTCGGAGCGGTCCATTTCGATATTCAATTCGATCGACGGCGGCATCATGTTTTGGAAGGTCGGCATCAAATCTTTGATCCGCTGCACCACTTCCACGGTGTTGGTGCCGGGCTGGCGTTGAATGGCTAGTCCAATAGAACGCCCGCCGTTCTTTCCGGTATAAGTCCACATCGCGGACTTGTCGTTCTGGACGCTGTCGATCACATCCCCCAGATCCCCCAGGCGCACGGGCGACCCGTTGCGGTAGGAGACGATCATGTCGCGGAAGGCCTCCGGGGTCGTTAGCTGGCCGTTGGCGCGCACCGTGAAGGCTTGATTCTTGCCCCACAGGGTTCCGGTAGGCTGATTGACATTGTGGATCTGGAGCGCGGCGTGAACCTCGTCGATGCCGATGTGGCGCGCGGCCAAGAGGCTGGGGTCGAGTTGCACATGGATGGCCCACTTCTGCGCGCCGAACACGTTCACCTGGGAGACCCCGTTGACCATGGAGATGCGCTGCGCCATCAGGTTTTCGGCGTACTCATCCACCTGGGAGAGCTTCAGCGTAGGACCGCTCATGGTCATAAAGATGATGGGCGATTCTGCCGGATTGACCTTCTGCACGGTCGGTGGGGCGGGCATTCCCGGCGGGAGTTTCCGCAGGACGGCGGCAACGGCGCTTTGGACGTCGGCAGCGGCGCCGTCGATCGAGCGTTCGAGCGCGAACTGGATGGTAATGCTGGTGGCGCCGACTCCGCTCGAAGAGGTCATCGAATCGATGCCGGAAACGGTGGCGAACTGGCGCTCGAGGGGCGTGGCTACCGCGGAGGCCATGGTTTCCGGGCTCGCGCCGGGAAGCGAAGCGTTCACCTGGAGAGTGGGGAAATCTACGTTGGGCAGGTCGCTGACGGGCAGGGCGCGATATCCGGCGATGCCGAATAATATAATCCCGATCATGACCAAAGCGGTCATTACAGGGCGTTTAATAAAGACTTCCGTGATGTTCATGGACCACGCGGGCCGGTGAGTCGAAACTACGGCATTGTCGCTTTAATCATAACCCGGCTGTTCCCCAGCCCGGAATGGCCGAATGGCGGGGGGAGGCGCGGGCTGCGGTAGGATGGCATTCGGTGAACGATATCAAGAGTTGGGTCGAGTCGGCCAACCAGCCGCAAACGGATTTCCCTATTCAGAATCTGCCCTATGGGGTGTTCGAAGCCGCTGGGCATGCGAGTATTGGCGTCGCGATTGGCGACTTTATTCTGGATTTGCATGCCTGTGCGCAAGCAGGATTGCTTAACGGCCTGAGGGGGGAGGTGGCACGGGTTTGCACGGCCGATTCACTGAATGCCCTGCTTACGTTGGGGCCGGACGCATGGTCTCCACTTCGAGCGCGCCTCACCGAATTACTCGAAGCCGGATCAACCTGGCGCGAGCAAGCGGAACCGTTGCTGGTGCCGCAGGAGGGCGCGGTGATGCGACTGCCGGTGCAGATTGGCGATTACACCGATTTCTTCACGTCGATTTATCACGCCACTAACGTGGGGAATTTATTCCGGCCGGGAAACCCGCTGGGGCCGAATTACAAATACCTGCCGGTGGGTTATCACGGGCGGGCTTCGTCGGTGGTGGTCAGCGGCACTCCCGTGCGCCGGCCTTTGGGGCAAACGTTCACTGGCGACGCTCCTCAATTCGGGCCCACCCGCGCTCTCGATTACGAGCTCGAAGTAGCAGTGTTGATGGGTGTGGGCAATCCGCTGGGGGAACCGGTGCCGATTGAAAAAGCGCGCTCGCACATTTTTGGATTGTGTCTGCTGAACGACTGGTCGGCGCGCGACATCCAAATGTGGGAGTCGCAGCCGCTCGGCCCGTTTCTGGCAAAAAGTTTCGCGACCACACTCTCGCCATGGGTGGTGACACTCGCGGCACTGGAGCCGTTTCGCGTACCCGCGTTTGCCCGGGTCGAAGGCGATCCCCCTCCGCTGCCGTATTTGTGTTCGGCCGAGGATCAGGCTCGTGGTGGAATCGATCTCACCGTAGAAGTTTGGGTCGCTTCGCGCCGTATGCGGGAAAGTGGTATTGGGCCTATGCGTCTAAGTCGCGGCAATTTTCGCGATATCTACTGGACCATCGCGCAGATGCTGGCGCATCACACCAGCAATGGCTGCAATTTGCGGCCGGGCGATGTGTTTGCGAGCGGCACGCTGTCGGGGCCAACGCCCGAGTCGCTGGCTTGTCTCTTGGAGCGCACTCGGCGCGGTACGGAGTCTTTCGGGTTGCCCACCGGCGAGGAACGCACGTACCTGGAAGACGGCGACGAGGTAATACTCCGTGGTTACTGCGAGCGAGAAGGCTGCGTGCGAATCGGTTTCGGCGAGTGCCGCGGAATTGTGACCGCCGCTACTTGATCTCGATTAACTCGAGCGCCTCGCGGCTGGGGCCTTCGATCATTACGGCGCGCATTCCGCCCAACTGGTATGGCTTGGTCAAAAACTTCACATGTTCCTGGCGAAGCTTGGCGATCCAGGCGTCGAGATTCTGAACACTTAGCCCAATGTGATCGTATAGTTGTCCGCGGGTGGCGGCGAGCGGGGTTGGGTCCTGTTGCACATGAAACGCGAGCGCGACATCATCAAACATAATGCCGGCGGGCATGCGCAACATTCCACGGCGTTCGAGCGCCGGCCAGGACCGCTCCGGTAACGGCATGCGGCAGGTGGCCTCGGTATACGCGGCTTTAGCAGAAGACGCGGAAAGCGGGGCATTGAGATGCTGGTGATACCACAGCTCTGCGCAGAACGGATCTTTTTGGAACATGTGCACGTGATTGAAACGCTCACGCGGGAGATTGCCCTGGTATTCTATGATCGCGCCGTCGGGCGCTTCGAGATACGCGAATCCCGCGCCATGCGTGGGCTGGACGGCCTTGGCTCTGGCGTCGGCGATTTCCGATTTGGTAAGACCGAGAGATCCGTTCAAGCCGGGCCAGGTGTCGCTGCTTACGAAAACCGATCCGCCTTCGTCGGTAGTGTAGAGCGGCAGCAGCTTCACCTTGCGTTCCTTGTATTCGGCCTCATTCTTTTTCACGTCCACAACATGCCATCCGAAGTGCCAGATAGCAGTCTGCGGATGCGTGGGCGGTGGCGCGTTCACTTTGTTGAACAGCACAAATACCTTGCCCGACTGGAGCGCCGGTGAACCCGCAAAACTGGATTTCATGGTGCTAGGAAATTGGCGGGTGTAAAAGTCGATGGCCGCGTCCGGGTCTACTGAATTGAGATGCAAATGATGAAAGCCGGGAGGGGGAAGGGTTTGGGCGGGGCCCGGCACTCCGCATATAACGACCAGGGCGACGAGTAAGCAGGTCCGGATTTTCATGTTGCCCTTTCCAGACTGGCGCGGTCCCACTTGGCCAGCTTCGCTCCGGCTTCGTACGCGCTTTCACAGAAGTCGAGAATGGATTGTTCGGGCGAGGGAGCGGTACGGGCGTCCTCATACTTGAGGATGAACTCGCCTAGTTGGCGGTCCCAATAAGCTGCGGCGGGGCGGATCGGCTCTGCGTCCAATCCCGGCGGAACAGGCGCGCTATAGGCGTAAAACGCGGGCTCTTTGAAGAGCCGGTTGCCTGGCCACCAGCCGCAACTGGTTACTTCATGCGAATACGCTTCGCGGGTAACAGGATCGACGCCTTCTTTTTGCGGAGCGGGCCGGCCGGAGAAGCGAGTCACAGCCAAATCGAACGATCCCCAGAAAAAATGCACCGGACTGGACTTGCCCAGAAAACGGGCGCGGAACTGCTTGAGGGTGCGATCGCTGTGGACCAGAATGCGCCGGAATCGCTCGACATACTCAGTGTCATAGGACGCATGGTGCTGGTCTTCGTCAAAAGGAGTGAGGTCGTCAAACTCGACCGGCACGCGGTGAATTTTGGTTTCAATTCCCAGGCCTCGGAGGGAGGCCATGTATTCCGCATAGAAATCCGCGACTGACCGCGGGAACAGGCGCATGGAATGTTCCTGGCCCGAGCTGGTACGCAGCCACAGCTGGTGCGCCAACAGATCGAACTCAATTTCAAGTGAGCCGGAAGCACAGGGAATGGCCGAAGTAGTCATACCGCGCGGCGTGACATACAGCGGCACATTCCACCAGTGATTTTCGAGCGGCGTGAGAGCCATGCGGGTCTTGCCGACGATCTGGGTCCACATGTGGAGCGTGTCGCAGGTTTTCTCCCATTCGGCAAACGGCAGCGGAGGCCATTCAGACGGGCTCAAGCATCACCTCATCCACGTAGCACCAGGCCCAGTCCTCGCCCGGCTCCATCGACTTTACGATCGGATGCTTAGTCGAATGAAAGTGTTTGGTGGCGTGTTTGTTCTTGGAAGAATCGCAGCAGCCGACGTGCCCGCAACTCAGGCACAGGCGCAGATGGACCCAGGTGTCGCCCATCTTGAGACACTCTTCGCATCCGCGGGCGTGGGGTTTCACATCGCGAATCTGATCGGTGTGAGTACAGCTTTTCACGTTGGTTCTCTCTAGGTTTTGATCTTTAGCAGCTTGGCTGCATTCTCACCCAGGATCGCACGCTTGTCGGAGTCACTGAGGCCGGGAGTTTTGAGGACTTGGTCCACCATGGTCGTGCTCCAGGGAAAGGGATAGTCGGTTCCGATCATGAGCTGGCTCGCGCCGCATTCGGCCACCAGATGACGGACTCCTTCGGGAGTGAAGATGATGGTGTCGAAGTACAACTGACGCAAATATTCGGAGGCGTGTTTTTTGGCTCCCTTGCAGGCATCGGGATATCGTACGCAGCCGTTATCGGAGCGACCGGCGTAGGAGGGCAGATAGCCGCCGGCGTGGGCCGAACAGATCTTGAGATTCGGAAAACGATCCAGCGTTCCGTCGAAAATCAGGTGGGAAAGGAAAATGGTGGTTTCGAGCGGATTGCCGATCACATTGGTTAAACCGCCGCCTCCCTGGAGGCGCTTATTCATTTCCGGGATCCCCTGCGGATGCATGAAAATCACGCATCCGAGTTCTTCCGCCTTCTTCCAGAAGGGATCGAATTTGGCCGCGGAAAGCTCGTCGCCATTGACGTGGCCTCCAATCGCAGCGCCGCGCAGGTTATATTTCTTTACGCCTTCTTCGAGTTGCTCGGCGGCCAGGTCGGGATGCTGCAGGGCGACGGAGGCGAAGGCCACGAAGCGGTCCGGATATTTCGCGCACAACTCGGCCAGTTTTTGGTTCTGAACGTCAATCACCTTGGCAGCTAAATCGCGCTCGACTGAGTACCAGACGGGATTAATGCTCAGGGCCTGCATGTCGGTTCCCCACTCGTTCATGCGCGCGAATCGCTCTGTGACCATGGCGCCGTCTATGACGGAAGCGTCGTTCGCCGACGTAGGGTGTCCCATCAAAGCGGTGGCTTCCGGGACGATGACGTGGGCGTGGATGTCGATGGTTCTCACGCGCCGTCCTCCTACCATCACCTGCCGCCGCTTTGGCGGTGCGCCGGTCTGTGCACCGATGCGATTATTCAGAAGATTGCAGCCGGTGAAGACGACGCCCGCGCTCCCAGCATTCCTGATGAACTGCCTGCGATTGATCACAGTGAAAACCTTTCGATTACCTTGATTTAAAGTCGTTACGGAAAACCTGCCCGCCCTTCATAACGAATTTGACTCGCTCGAGTTCGGTGACATCGTTGGCGGGATTGCCGGAGACTCCAATGATATCCGCCAGCATGCCTTTCTCGATCGACCCGACCCGATTCGACCAGCCCAAATTCGCCGCGCCCACCGAGGTTGCCGAACGCATCGCTTGCAGCGGCGTCATTCCGTATTCAACCATGAGCCTGAGTTCTGTGGCTTCTTCTCCGTGATACGGCCCTTCCTGTTTGCCATGGGCGCCGGTCGCATTTACTCCCAAAGCGATCTTGACGCCAGCTTTGAGCGCACGCTGAAAGCTCGCTTTCGACATCGCTGCCAGGGGGAAATTCTGGGTCGCTGCAATGATTTTTATTCTGGTGAGCCCGAACGTCATGAATGTGCCTATTTCGACTGCCATTTTGACGGATTCCTGATCGATGTCGCCGACCAGTTCGAGCGAGTCGCACCCTGCCATCAAGGATTGCCGCGCCGCCACACCGGCATTGCAGGTGCAGGCCACCCTCACGCCTTGCCTGTGAGCCTCATTCACAATCGCTTGTTCTTCTTCGAGAGTCATGGTCGGAGCGCCATAGCCAATATCCGGGTTGGAGCGAAAGCCGGCCATGAAGATCTTGATAAAATCGGCTCCGTTCTTAAGCTGTATGCGTACTTGCTTGCGTCCTTCCCAGGGCGAGTCCACCAGATGGAAGTAACGGGGTCCGGCGATCGATCCACGCAGGCCCTCCGTTGCGCGATCTGCATCCGCGGACCGGGGATGAGCCCTTCGTTGATGGCATTGCGGAGGTCGACATCTGCCGTGGAGCCGGTCGTCAAATCACGCGCCGTGGTAAAGCCCGACAGCAGGTCCAGCCTCGCATTCACTGAAGCCAAAATGGTGGCGTATGGCAGGGAGAACGCGGTTCCCGGTATTGGAACGGCCGGCACCGAGGTGTCGGTATCGGCGCCTCCGTGGTCCGCGACCTTGAACATGTGGTTGTGACCTTCGATGAGGCCCGGCAGGACCGTGCCAGTGCCCAGATCGATTTCCTGCGCTCCCGCAGGGATCTTGACGGTACCGGCCGGTCCTACGTCGGTGATGCGGTCGCCTTCGATCACGATCACCTGATTGCTCGCAAGCCGGTCGGACTTGCCGTCGAACAATTGCGCGGCGTGAATCACAACTACCTTCTGCCCCAGGCAAGATCCTGCGAGCCCGAGGCAGAGAAAGACGAATCCCAAGACCGATTGCGGTTTCATGAATATCGCGAACTGGATCTTGCTACAGCGAAGGCGGATCACCGGGAGGAAGGAATGTCTTTAGCTGACTTGAAATCGTTGCGGAAAACCTGCCCGCCTTTCATGACGAATTTCACGCGCTCGAGTTCGGTGACATCTTTCGACGGATCGCCGGAGACTCCGATAATATCCGCGTACTTGCCTTTTTCGATGGCCCCGACCCGGTCCCCCCAGCCGATATTTTCCGCGCCCACCGACGTGCCGGAACGGATCGCTTGCAGGGGAGTCATCCCGTAGTCGACCATCATTTTGAGCTCGACGCCTTCTTCTCCGTGATAAGGGCCTTCCTGTTTGCCGTGGGCTCCCGTTGCATTTACTGCTAACGCGATTTTGACGCCGGCTTTGAGTGCCCGCTGAAAGCTCGCCTTCGACATCTCCGCCATTGGGAAATTCTGGTGCTGTGCCTGGAGTTTCGTAATGGTGAGGCCAAAGGTCATGAATGTGCCTTTCTCAGCTGCCATCCGAACCGACTCATCATCGTTGACAGTGTTCAGCTCAATCGAGTCGCAACCGGCGACAATGGACTGCCGCACGGCAATACCAGCGTGGGCGGTGCAGGCCACTCTCACGCCTTGCCGGTGGGCTTCATCCACAATCGCCTGTTCTTCTTCAAGCGTCAACGTCGGAGCGCCATAGCCCATTTCTTTGTTTGCCCGGATGCCGGCGGCGTAGATCTTGATAAAGTCCGCTCCATTTTTGAGTTGCACCCGCACTTGCTTGCGACCTTCCCAGGGCGAGTCCACCAGGTGGAAGTAACGGGGTCCGGCGATCGATCCCCGCATGCCTTCCGTCGCCACCCGCATCCGCGGGCCAGGGATGAGGCCTTCGTTGATGGCATTGCGGAGGTCTACATCGGCCGTCCCGCCACTCGACAAATCGCGCGCCGTGGTAAAGCCCGACATCAGATCTAACCTCGCATTCATCGCAGCCAGTATGGTGGCGTAGGGCGTGGAGAACGCCGTTCCTGGCACAGCGACGGCGGGCACTTCGCCGTCGATACCGCCGCCGTGCTCCCAACTTTTAAACATGTGGTTGTGCGCTTCGATCAGGCCCGGCAACACGGTGCCCGTCCCTAGATCGATTTCCTGTGCCCCGGCGGGAATCTTGACGCTCCCGGCCGGCCCCACCTCGAGGATGCGCTCGCCTTGGATAACGATCACCTGATTGCTCGCCAGCCGGTCGGACTTTCCGTCGAACAATTGCGCGGCGTGAATCACCACCACCTTCTGGCTCTGAGCTCCCAGCCAAGATCCGCCGAATCCGAGAGCGAGTAACGCACATCCCAATGCCGATTGCCACTTCATAGACGGTCTCCTCAAAACAAATCCTGGCCGAAATTTCCGATTTCCACTGCCGCGTTTGAGCAGAAGTATATGCAACGGCGGCCGGTCGTGTCAAACTCAAATGAATGCGAGGCGCGGCCACATTGACATGCCGCTTAGCCACGTTCTAGAATTCAAATGCTTAACCGTAGGTTATCGTTGCGGAGGTCGGGTATGCGGCGTCTTTTCCTCGCGATTTTGACGGCATCGCTCGGTATTTCCGCGTTTGCACAGACGGATTTTTCGGGCGAATGGGCTCCGGTTCCGAATGAGGACAATACCGGGAATCCCTACGTCGGAGAGTTCATTGGGATCCCCATGAGCCACGCGGGGCTGCTCCGCGCCGAGGCCTGGAACGCTTCTCTCTACACGCTGCCCGAATGGCAGTGCCGTCCTCATGGGGCCATGTATATTTCACGCGGCCCCTCGCAGGTGCGCATTTGGAAAGAAGTGGATCCTTTGTCGCGCCAGATCACGGCCTATCACGCGGAGTGGCTACGCTCGATCGATAATCCCTCCTATATGGATGGCCGCCCGCGCCCTTCCGAATACGCGCCGCACACCTGGGGCGGCTTCTCGACAGCGGAGTGGGTCGGCGACATGCTGAAGATCACCACCACTCACCTTAAGGAGGATTACTATCGCCGCAACGGCGTGCCGTCGAGCGATGAATCGACGCTCATTCAATATTGGATTCGCCGCGGGGATATTCTGACCTGGGTCACGATTGCTTACGACCCTCTCTACCTCACCGAACCCATGATTCGGTCGAGCGAATATCGCCTGGTCCTGGGCATGCAGATTCCGCCGTATCCATGCACCGTCGTCGAAGAAGTGGACCGACCCGCCGGGGTGGTGCCGCATTATCTCCCAGAGGCCAACCCGTTTCTAAGCGAATGGGGAGAGAAATATAAGATCCCGCAAGAAGCCTCGCTCGGCGGCGCGGCTAGCATGTACCCCGAGTTGGCCCGCAAGATCGACGCGGCAGTAAATAAGGCCCCACGAAAATGAGCCTGGGCCACAGGAACGGGTTGCTGCGCATCGACAGACGTTGGTTCCTTTGCGCATTGGCATTGGTAGCCGCGGCCGGAATTACAGGGATCGGATGGAGCCAGCAAAATCGCAGTCTCCTCAACGAGCCTTCCCAGATGGAGGTCATACCTATCCGCGGCAACATTTATATGCTGGCCGGCGCGGGCTCGAACATTACAATTTCGGCCGGGATGGACGGAGTTCTGCTAGTCGATACTGGCGCGGCCGAAGTTGGCAATAAGACCTTGGCCGAAATCGAGCGTCTTAGCCGCGAGCTCAGTACTTTCGGGCAGCCCGTAAAAAGAAATGAGGGCGGCGGCGGGTCGGGCAGCGTTCTTACCAGTTATTTGCCCCCCAAGCCGATTCGCTACATCATTAATACCAGTTCGCTTCCTGAACACACCGGCGGCAACGTGACACTGGCCGAGGCGGGCAAGACCTTTACCGGCGGCAACGTGGCGGGAGACCTCGGCGACATTGGCGAGGGCGCCGCGGTGCTGTCGCACGAAAACGCACTGCAGCGTCTCAGCGCCGCGAAAATACCAATCCGCGGGCAGCCCACCGAAACCTATTTCGGCGGCCAGATGAAGTTAAGCCACCACTTCAATGGCGAGGGCGTCCAGCTTTTCCACGTTCCCAATGCCATCACTGACGGCGATAGTTTCGTGATGTTCCGGAGTTCCGATGTCATCAGCGCCGGTGATATTTTCTCTTTCACCAGCTATCCTCCGATCGACCTTGCGAAGGGCGGGAGCATTCAAGGCGTCCTGGCCGGTTTGAACCGGATGGTTGACCTCGTGATTCCCGAGTTTCGCTCCGAAGGCGGCACCTTTGTGATTCCCGGACATGGCCGTATCTGCGACACCGCTGACTTGGCCTATTATCGCGACATGGTCACCATCGTTCGCGATCGAGTCCAGGACCTTATCAAGAAGGGTATGACGCTCGAGCAGGTGAAAGCCGCGAAACCCACCGAGGACTGGGATGGACGTTTTGGCCAGCTCCGCGCCGCGACGCCGGATATGTTCGTGGAAGCGATTTACAAAGGATTGAGCGCCAAAAAATAGTCGCGCGAAAGGGACATGCCAGCACGTTTTCAAATTCGCGCGTTCGCCGGCATCGCGCTGGCGGCTTTGCTCGGGGCGCCTGTGCTTCGGGGGCAAAACCAGGGCGCTGCGGGCCCGACCAGTCCGCAAGCGGACGCCCCGATTGACCTCACCGGCTATTGGGTATCGCAGATCGTCGATGAATGGCGTTTCCGCGTGAAACCCGAGAAAGGCGACATTGCTTACCTGCCCATCAACGCTGAGGCCCGCCGCATCGCCAACGCCTGGGACCCCGACAAAGACGCATCCGAAGGCAACGCCTGCAAAGCCTACGGCGCGGTAGGTGTGATGCAGCGTCCTGGGCGGCTGCATATCACTTGGCAGGACAATGCCACCCTCAAGATCGACGCCGATGCCGGCACGCAGACTCGCCTGCTGCGTTTCACTCCCGCGACCGCGCACAAAGACGAGGCCAGCCTGCAAGGCGATTCCGCCGCGCAATGGGTAGTGAACGGGCGTCCCATGCTGTTTACGGGCGATACGCTGGTGCCGGGCCTGAATCCGCACAGCGGGCGCTCGGGGACTTTGCGCGTTACCACCGGCAACTTGCTTCCTGGCTACCTTCGCAAGAATGGAGTTCCCTATAGCGATCGTGCGGTGGTAAACGAATATTTCAATCTGCTCGCCGGACAAAATGGGGAGGCTTACCTCGTCGTCACTGTAACGGTGGAGGATTCCGCCTACCTCGTGCAGCCCTTCTTTCGTACCTACACATTCAAAAAACAGCCGGACGCCTCCGGTTGGGATCCCACGCCCTGCCTGCCCCGGTAGCATTGCTGAATTCCTCCGCCAGCCTGGTTTAGCCGCCGAAATGCCGTTGACCGCACTTGGCAATGTTGATTTAATACTCATCCGTCGGGGTCTTGAGTTAGCTGTCGAAGTTTGGCTGGTCGTATTTTTCAGGCCACCTTGCTCACCATATTTAACGGCAACGGCCTGTTCAACTCGAATCTCATGTCGCCCAGTTCGATCGGAAACACGGTCAACACTTCCCGCCCGATCCAGTTCGGACTGAGGCTTTTGTTCCGAGGGAGATTGAGAAGAATTAACATCGGAGAGCGCGAGTACGGATTTGGATTATGTCCAAAGTGAGTTATGATAAGCTGCTGAACAGGAGTCCACGTTTATGAACCTCACCCGGTTGGTGATTTTGCCCGCAGTGGCGGCTTTTTTGCACATGTTCGCTCCCTTGGCGGTGGCACAGTCGGCAGCGCAATCTCTCGATTTTGAGACCTACAGGACGAAAGTCGAACCGATTTTCTTGAAGAAACGTCCTCCACACGCACGTTGCGTGGTGTGTCATTCCGCGAACAACAGCGCCTTTCGTCTGGAAGCTCTCCCCAAGGGCGCCACCGGGTATACCGAAGAGCAATCGCGCCGCAATTTCGCCAATGTTTCGAATCTGGTGAAGCCGGGCCAGCCAACCTCCAGCCGGCTATTAATGCACCCGCTGTCACGCGAGGCGGGAGGCGATCTGTTCCACAACGGGGGCCGGCAGTTCTCGTCGCAGGATGACCCTGATTGGAACACTCTTGCCAGTTGGGTCGGCAAGGGGAAGTAACCTCGCTCGGCGCCGTTTAGCGCGGCCGTCTCGAAGTGACCTTTGCCCTGGCATCAAAAGCGGCTACTGCGCAGACTCCGGTACACAACGAACCCGATTGACCGGTTCGTCTGGAAACTGCGGTGAATAGCGCGCCCTAGGACGTAGCTTCTCCGGGACGTAGCAGTTGTCACATTACAGCAGTGTCGCTTGGTTTTCCACCGCTGCAATGCCCATGTCAATTTGTTTTTGCGGGCGAATTGTTCTTCCGCAACCGAGGGTTCGACTGGACAGCGCGGCTTAGCGGACCGCGTCTTCCCTTTCCCAAAAACATTCGGCCGCCAACTACCCCGGACGCTTATGTGTCCTGGATTAGTGGCGGCCGAAAAAGGCGTTTAACTATAGCGATGTTTTAGGGGAACACCGCGGTGATGTTCCGCTTGGGAACTTCACCAACCGGGATGCGAGTAATTTCCTTGCGGGTGGCGAGGTCGATCACCGACACAGTGTTCATTCCCGAATTGGCGACGTAGGCCTTGTTGTCCGGCGTAAGCGTCAGCCAGTCAGGAGCCACGCCTACATCGGCGCTGCCGATGAGCTTCAAATCCGGCAGCGAGTACATATAGATTGCGCTATTGAGCGTGCTATTGACCACCAGCATCTTTTTATCGTAGGTGACCGCCATGCCGTGAGAGATATTTCCGCCTTCGTGGATCGCTTCCTTGCCGGCAGGCGTGTCGGGGAGTTTAATCCGGTTGACTTCTTTGTGCGTCGCGAAATCCACTACCGCGAACCCGTGAAAATCGGAAACCTGGACCAAGATCCACTTGGTGCTGCCATCGGGATTGGTCACGAACGTCATGGGGCGGACGCCCTTATCCATTTCGAGAGTCCATACGGGCTCTTCGGTCTTCTGGTCAATCACGGTGATGACCCGCGACCGAACCGAGCCGGTCACAACGAAGTTGCCGTCCGGCGTGACGTAGGTATTATGCTGAGGTCCCTTCACCGGGATGCTCTTGACCCGCTCCATGGAGACGGTATCGATGACGTCCACTGCTCCCGATCCTCTGGCGATAGCGACATACACTCGCTTCCCGTCCTTGCTGATCCCGATGTTGTTGGGGTGGTCGCTGAGCGGAATATGCTTGATGACCTTATAAGTCTTACCGTCGACCACATCCAGCGTGCTCTCGGCTTCATTACTGATGTAGTAATGGCTGCCGTCGGGGGCGACTGCGGCGCCGTGATTCACTTCAATGCCGGTGATGGTTCCCACCACTTTATTGGTCGCGGGATCGATGATGGAGACGTTGTCCCCGGCGCTATTCGTCTGGATGACGCGTACCGTAGCCGCTGTCAAGGGCAGAGCGGCCAAAAGAATTCCAAGATATTTCAGATAGGGCTTTATGTAGGTGAAGGTCATAGTTTGCTAACACTCCTCAGCCTCGAAAGCATAGCGCGCCATCAGCCAGAAAGTCAAATCGGGGCCCTGCGTTCCCAAGACTTGTTAGAAATGTCCTGTGGTCGGCCTCATGAGAAATGTCCCTTTGCTGGCAACTCCTTCAGCGGGGATGGGGTGCCGGGAATCCTTTAGACGGTAGCCAAACGGCCCTACCGCACCCGGAGAGTTTGTGATAGACTTTCTGTCGTCTAAGGGAGGGATCCATGAAAGCTGCGGCCGAACACAGGACGGGAATCTCGCCCCGCACTTTCAACCCTCGGCATGAGCTCATCGGGCGCTCTCCGGTTGCCTCGCGGTGGCTCATTGCCTTCGTGCTGGGCGCTATAACCGCCGCCCCCATGAGCGCGCAAACTGCTCCCGCCGCACCGCGCGCGGTGCTGGATAAATACTGCGTTACGTGCCATAACGAGAAACTCAAAACCGCGGGCTTGGCTCTCGATATCGTCGACGTCACCCAACCGGCCGCGCACGCTGAGCAATGGGAGCGCGTGATCCGAAGGCTCCGCACCAGCACCATGCCGCCGCGCGGGCTGCCCCGGCCGGATCAGACAACCTATGACTCCGTTGCAGGCTGGCTGGAGGGCGAAATCGACCGCAGTGCCGCGGCCCATCCAAATCCGGGCCGAAGCAATTCTGTGCACCGCCTGAATCGCACGGAATATCACAACGCGGTTCGCGATCTTCTGGGACTCGACATCGATGTGGCATCGCTGCTGCCGGGCGACAATACCGCCGACGGCGGCTTCGATAACAACGGGGACGTTCTCTCGATTAGCACGTCGCATCTCGAGCGCTTCATGTCGGTGTCGCGTCAGATCACGCGCCTGGCAACCGGGCTGCCTCCCACGACCCCGGTAGTGGAGACCTTCAAGGTTCCGCTCCATGTAGTTCAAGAAGACCGGCAGAGTGAGGATTTGCCGCTTGGGTCGCGCGGCGGCATCGCGATTCATTACGATTTCCCGGCCGACGGCGAGTATCTGGTTAAAATTCGTCTGCGCAGGCAATATGCGGACCACATCATGGGCATGGGGTGGAAGCAGCGCCTGGACGTTCGTCTGGATGGCAAGCTGATGAAGCAGTTCACGGTGGGCGGCGACGCCCCCGGCAAGCCCGTTCCAGCGAGTTTTTCCGGTGCCGGTAATTCATTCGGCGATCCGGAATGGGAGAAGTACATGCTGACGGCGGACGATCCGCTGGAGCTGCGTATCCAGGCCAAGGCCGGGCCGCGCGTGGTAGGCGTCTCCTTCGTGAGGGAGCAGTGGGAGCCGGAGTTCGTCCCGCAGCCGCTGCAGCGCGGGCGAGTGATTACCAACGACGAAGTCTATATGGATTACGCCAGCGTCGAAACCGTGCAAATAGGCGGTCCCTACCAGGCTGGCGGCGTGGCGAAAGATACGCCCAGCCGGCGCAAGATTTTCGTCTGTCAACCGTCGGCGGTGGCCGAAGAAAAGGCATGCGCTAGCAAGATCCTTTCAAGGATGGCGCGCCTTGCCTATCGCCGGCCCACAACCGAACGGGACGTGCACACGCTGCTCTCGTTTTTCGATACCGGGCGGCATGACGGCGGAAGCTTCGACGCCGGGGTGCAGTTTGCGCTCGAGCGTCTGTTGGTCGATCCCGACTTCCTGCTACGCGTAGAAAAGGACCCGGCCGGCGTTGCGCCCGGACAGCCGTATCGCTTAAGCAACTTGGAGTTGGCATCACGCTTGTCATTTTTCTTGTGGGGCAGCATTCCCGACGAGCCCTTGCTCGAGGCGGCCGAGCGCGGGCATCTGGCGGACCCTAAGATCCTCGAACAGCAAGTGCGGCGCATGATGGCCGATCCGCGTGCGAGCGACGCGCTGGTGACCAATTTCGCCGCGCAGTGGCTGAACCTGAGGCGCGTGCCCGAGGTAGTGGTCGATCCGCGATTCTATCCCAACTTTGACGAAAATCTGCTCCAGGCATTTCAGCAGGAAACGGAAATGTTCGTCGCCAGCACGCTGCAGGAGGATCGCAGCGTCCTCGACCTGGTGAATGCGAATTATACGTTCGTTAACGAACGCTTGGCGCGGCACTACGGCATTCCGGGGATTTATGGCACCCGCTTCCGGCGCGTCACTTTGCCGGATCCCGAACAGCGCGGAGGATTACTCGGGCAGGGAGCGTTACTTGCGGCTACCTCCTACCCGGACCGGACTTCGCCCGTATTGCGCGGGAAATGGCTGCTGGATAATATTTTTGGCATGCCCCCGCCCCCGCCTCCTCCGGGCGTCACCAACTCATTGGTCGAAGGCAAGAAGGGCGCCATGCCCGCTACCATTCGCGAGCGGCTGGATCAGCACCGCACTAATGCGATTTGCTCGACTTGCCATGGAGTGATCGATCCCGTTGGGTTCTCGCTGGAGGGTTTTGACGCGATCGGGGGATGGCGCACCAAGGACGAGGGCGGCAACGCGATTGACTCCACCGGCACGTGGCCCAGCGGCCGCAAAATTGACGGTTTCACGGGTCTGCGCGCCATGCTGCTCGACCGTCCGGAAGGATTTGTGGGCACGTTAACGGAAAAGCTGATGGCCTACGGCCTGGGTCGGCGCATAGAGTATTTTGACCGGCCGGCAGTGCGGAAAATCGTGCAGGACGCCTCGGCGCACCAGTATCGCTGGTCGGCACTGATTGTAGGAATTGTAGAGAGTCCGGCGTTCCAAATGCGGACGGCGCGGGCGGCGGATGGAAGTAATTGAGATCAAAATCGAGACACCAAGGAGAGCACAGCCATGAAGTCAATGTCGCGGCGAACACTGGTACGGGGGATGGGCGTTACGCTCGGCCTTCCGCTATTGGATTCCATGTTTCCGGCCTTCGGCCAAAGCAAAGTGAAACCCGCAAGCCGGTTTCAAGCCATCTATGTGCCCAATGGGATGGCCATGGAATATTGGTCGCCGAAGAAGGAAGGCGCTGACTTCGAGCTGACTCCTATTCTCGAGCCGCTGACTCCGTTCCGCAATCAGTTGCAAGTGTTGTCGGGATTAACTGCTAACTGGAACTACGCCCACGCGGGTGCGTCCGGCTCGTTTTTGACGGGCACGACGCACGGCGGGCGGACCGAAGTCGAGATCCTGGCGGACGTATCGGTGGATCAGTTGCTGGCGCGGAAATTTGCCGGCGAAACGCAACTGCCCTCGCTCGAACTCTCAATGGACGCGCCCAATAACGCGGGTGCCTGTACCGGTAATCTGAGCTGCGTCTATACCCACACCATTTCCTGGCGCAGCGCCACGCAGGCTCTCCCGATGGAGCACAACCCGCGCGCGGTATTCGAAAAACTCTTCGGCGACAGCGGCAGCACGGAGCGCGGGGCGCGGGAAGCGCGCATGCGGCAGCACATGAGCATTCTGGATTCGGTAACGGAAAAGCTGGCGGACATCAAGAAGGAAGTCGGCTCGCAGGATCAAGCGAAGGTGGACGAATACACCGAAGCGGTCCGCGACGTCGAGCGGCGCGTGCAAAAGGCCGAAGAGCAGATCAGCATGGATCTGCCGCGTATGGATCAACCGCAGGGAGTGCCGGTGGTCTTCGAAGACCATCTGGAGCTGATGTTCGACCTGCAAGTGCTGGCTCTGCGTACCGACCTGACGCGCGTCATCACGTTCATGATCGGCAAGGAGCAGAGTGCGCGCTCGTATCCTCAAATCGGCGTGCCGGAATCGCACCATCCGCTCTCGCATCACAATAACCAGCCTGCGGTGATCGAGCACATGTCCAAGATCAACCGCTATCACGTCGAATTAGTTTCGAAGTATCTCGCGAAGTTGAAAGCGACTCCCGACGGCGACGGAAACCTGCTGGATCATATGACTCTGGTTTATGGCTCGGGCCTCTCGAATAGCAACCAGCATTCGGGTGTAAATATACCGGTTTTGCTGGTGGGCGGCGGGGCGGGCAAGCTCAAGGGCGGCCGCCACCTCAAGTTCACCGGCCAACCCTCCATGGCGAACCTTCTGGTCACGCTGATGGACAAGATGGAAGTGCCGGTCGATCACGTCGGCGGCAGCAACGGCAAACTTCCGATCGACACTTTGACTGGCGTTTAACTGGGGAGAGGCGCACGTATGACACGTTGGATGATTGTGGGATTGGCCGCGACTCTCAGTGGAGCCGTGGGCGCGGAGCTGGGCACGTTCGCCGACGCAGCCAAGAACGCCGACCGAAACACCCTGCAGGCTCTGCTCAAATCCGGGGCGAACGTGAACGCCGCCCAGGGCGACGGCACCACTGCTTTGCACTGGGCGAGCTACCGGGACGACCTCGAAGCCGCCGATCTGCTGATCCGCGTCGGCGCCAAGGTGAATGCCGTTAACGATCTGGGCGCCACGCCGCTCTGGGCGGCCAGCCAGAACGGAAGTGTAGCCATGGTGCGGAGGCTGCTCGCGGCCGGGGCGAACCCCAACGCGAAGCTGGAATCGGGCGAGACTCTGGTGATGACGGCGTCGCGCGCGGGCAAGGCCGATGTGGTAGAACTCCTGCTGGCCAAGGGCGCCGACCCCAACGTGCGCGGTGTCCGCGGCCAAACAGCGCTGATGTGGGCCGCAGCGCAGCAGCACCCGGACGTGATCAAGGTTCTACTGGCGCACGGTGCGGATGTCCACGCCCGCTCTGACGTGTGGACTCAACTCTGGCAGACCGCTCCCGAGCAGGATGTCCACCCCGACTATCAGCTCAATGTTAAATACGGCGGCGATACGGCGCTGCTATTCGCGGCGCGAGGGGGCGATTTGGACTCCGCCAAGGCTTTGGTAGCGGGCGGCGCTAATGTCAACGACGAATCCGCCTACGGGACCAGCGCTGCAGTGCTTGCCACTCACAGCGGCAACGTAGAGCTGTTGCAGTTCCTGCTGGATAAAGACGCTAACCCGAACTCTTCCACTGCGGGCTACACAGCGCTGCATGCGGCCATTCTCCGGGGGAATACGAAGGCGGCCGAGGTGTTGCTAGCGCACGGCGCCGATGCCAACGCGAGGGTACGGACTTCTACCCCCGTCCGCCGTGAATCGCAGGATTTTTACTTTCACCCGGCGTTTGTTGGGGCGAGTCCCTTTTGGCTGGCCGCACGCTTGGGCCAGGCAGATGTGATGCGGCTTTTGGCGGCACATGGGGCCGACCCGTCGTTTATCCAAGATGTCACTTTTTGGGGCCGCAAGGGCAAGAACTCGCAATACACAACCGTGAAGCCCGGTGCGATCACGCCTCTCATGGCTGCCCTGGGGATGGGCGGCGCGCCTTTCGCTGGCCGCCCAACCTTAGTGGGTGGCGGGATGCGAGCGCCTCAACCAGGCGAGCGTGAAGCCCAGGCACTCGAGTGCGTGAAGGTGGCAGTGGAAGCGGGTGCGCCGGTCAATGCTGCCGACGCCGAAGGCCGCAACGCTCTCGAGATGGCCTCGGCCATGGGGTTTAAGTCCGTGGCAGAGTATCTCACATCCCAGGGCGCGAAACTTGACCATCCCGTGAGGCCTTTGCGCCGCGCACCGGTCGAGAATTAGAGCAACCCGCTACGGGCTGCGAAAGATCGAACATCATAAGCAGGGCCTGCCTATGCGACGGCCCTTATTCCCACTAAGGGAGTTGGGAGCATTTCTTTCCCTGCCGTACGCCGTATTCATTCCGGCCGTCCTGGAATACGCGTCTTTCCGTCCGCGTCCGCCTAGAATGAACTTGTTTTAATATATTTATCGTTAGCAACAAATAGCCAATTCTCTTGACTACAGAATGCCAAAGGTGATATATCTTAGGGCACTCGTGCTTCGGTTAGGTTTGGTTCCACGCGCTTAGTTTGATTATATCTAGGGCTTGAAGCTTCTCTCCAGCACGTAATTCTTCAGGAGGCATTAGTATGCTGCGTAGCATTGTTCTTCGTCGGATCGCCGCCCTCTTTCCGGTCGTGGCCATTTGTGCCATCGCCATCCTATTCTCGGCTCACGCGTCTGCCCAAGTTTCGGGAGCAGCGCTCTCAGGCAGCATCACCGATCCTTCGGGAGCGGCTGTCCCCAACGCTAAAGTAACTATTACCAACACGGCGACTGGCGTGTCGCGCGACGACGCGACGGATGCAGCCGGGTTTTTCTCGGTACCCAACCTGTTGCCAGGCCCTTATGCAGTGACAGTCTCGGCCGCCGGGTTCTCGACAACTAAGTCCTCGGACATCGTGCTTACCGTAGGCTCTTCGCAGACCCTGAATCTGTCCCTGAAAATTGGTGAAGCCACCCAGACCGTGGAGGTAACGGGAGCGGCGGCACTGGTGCAGCTCTCCAATTCCACGATGAAGTCCGAGGTGGAATCCACTACCATTCGCGAGTTGCCGTTGAATGGCCGGGATTGGACCGCTCTGGCCACCCTGAGTCCGGGCGTTAATGCGATTGAAGCGCAGATACCCTTCGATGGCGGCGGCGCGCGCGGCAACCGGGGCTTTGGAGCGCAGCTGACCATCTCCGGCGGCCGCCCCACCCAAAACAACTACCGGCTGGACGGAAACAGCATCAATGACTACGCCAACAGCGGACCCGGCAGCGTAATCGGGGTCCAACTGGGCGTGGATGCGATTCAGGAATTTTCCGTGTTAACCGGTAACTACTCGGCTGAATATGGAAAGACCTCCGGCGGGGTGGTCAACGCCATTAGTAAGTCGGGGACCAACGCGTTCCACGGCGATTTATACGAGTTTTTCCGGAACCAAAAGCTGGACGCGAATGATTACTTCTTAAACCTCAGTGGCCAGCCGAAACCCGCATACCGGCGCAACCAATATGGCCTTGCAGCGGGTGGTCCGATTCGCAAGGACAAGACCTTCATCTTTGGCGACTACGAGGCAATCCGCCAAAACCAGGGCGTCGCGGTGCCGACGACCGTTCCGTCCGACGCAGCGCGGTCAGGGCACCTGGCGAGCGGAGCCGTGGTGGTGGTTCCGGCAATCATACAGAAGTATTTAGGTCTCTATCCCCGCGCCAACGGTCCGCAATTCGGCGACAAAGGAACCTTTACGTTTGCCGGAGCGCGTATCACCAGCGAAAACTACTATACCTTCCGCGGGGACCACAGGTTCAGCGATAAGGACAGCATGTTCGCGAGCTATATGTACGACCGAACGCCCTACACTCAACCCGATCAGTTTAATAACATTAACATCAATACTTCAACCAAGCGCCACATCGCCGCGCTCGAAGAGAGCCACATTTTCAGCCCGAACCTGGTTAATACCGCGCGCCTTGGTTTCAACCGGAACGGTGTCTTTAACGCGGACTTTACCACTTCGAACAACCCCCTTTCGACGGACCAGTCCCTGGGCGTGTTCCCGAATGGAAATAATCCCTCGACTCGCATTGGCGGCGGGTTTTCAAACCTAAACCAAGGCGTAGGCGGTTCGACTGTTCGTCACTTCTGGGATTCCTACCAGTTTAACGACGACGCATTTCTGACCCGCGGAACCCATTCGCTGAAGTTCGGCTTTAACGTGGAGTACATGCAATACAATTTCACCCAGTACTATAATCCCTGGGGAATCCTCCGCTTCAAAGACTTGCAAAGTTTCCTCACCAATTCGCCGACCTCGTTAGAGGGCGGGACTCCACTCAGGCAAGACTTCCGAGCTACCCGTCAAACCATATATGCGGGATACGTCCAGGATGACTGGCGCATGCGGAAGAACCTGACGTTGAACATAGGGGTGCGCTATGAGATGGCCACGGTATTGAGCGAGAGGTACGGCAAACTTCAAAATCTTGCTCACATCGGCGATGCCCACCCTTATTGCGGGACGGTGAATCCGGCGTTTACGACAGTATTGGGACAGGAGTTCTGCACTGGTGTCCAGCCCCTCTACAATAATCCCACCAAGCTTAATTTTGAGCCGCGACTCGGTTTCGCCTGGGATCCGAAGGGCGATGGGAAAACGGCCATTCGCGGGGGCGCGGCGATGTTCGATGTTTTGCCGCTGCCGGGATTGTTCTTTACCGCGCAGACCCTTGGGGCGCCGTTCGCCCTGGTCGGCATTGCTAAGGGCCTCACCACCGCCAACGGCATTGGTGTTCTGGCTTCCGATCCCAACAGCGCCTACAACAAGATTGGACTCAGTTCGTTCACGGGCGGTTATATGGATCAGAATCCCCGGCGAAACTACGTCATGCAGTGGAATATGAATGTGCAGCGCCAAATCACGTCAACCCTGACAGCAACCGTCGGTTACATCGGTTCCCGCGGCGTTCACATGCTGATGCGGGGGGACGATGGCAATGATGTTCAGGCAACCCTGACGTCTGCCGGCTGGCTCTGGCCTTTTAATCCCACCAACCAGGATTTGAGGGTCAATAGAAATTTTGGGGGCATCCGGTTCATGAACTTTAACGCGGACAGCACCTACAATGGCTTGGTGACGAGCGTCCAGAAGAGAATGAGCCACGGAATCCAGGTCGGAGGTTCCTACACCTGGAGCAAATCCATGGACAACGATTCCGCGACCATCGCGGGCGATTCCTTTTCAAATTCCGTCACCAGTTGGTTCCCGTTTGCGCCTAGCATCAGTTGGGCTCCCTCGGACTACAACGTAACCCATTCCGCGTCACTCAACGGTATCTGGACGGTACCTGGACCCAAGAAGGGGATCGCGCACGCAGTGCTTGGCGGATGGGAGCTGGGCACCATCGTGAAGATTAATAGCGGGATTCCGACAACTCCCCTGATCGGTGGCGACGCTCTCAAGGTACAGAATGCAGGCAGCGACCCGTTCTCCATTCCGGATGTGATTCCCGGCTGTTCCACTACATTCAGCAATTTCAAGAGCAATCCGGGCGGGGTTAGTTTAGGGTACATCAATCCCGGTTGTTACACGCTGCCGAAGGCGACGCCCGCGATTGCTTCGCAATGCCTGCCCTTCGGGTTTAGGCTGCCTGGCACGAACAACGCCAGCGACCCGGGGAGTAGCGGGACCGCAGGCACCTGTTCGAATCTCCTGGGCAATGCCGGCCGGAACAGCATCTACGGTCCGCACTTGTACAACTTGGATATGTCGCTGCACAAGAACTTCTCTGTCAAGAAGATTTCGGAGGCCTTCACGGTGCAGTTCAGGGCGGAGTTTTTCAACATCCTGAATCACGCCAACTTCGGACCGCCGGCGCCTTTCTTCGGCGCCAGTCAGGCGCAAATCTTCAATTTGAACGGAACCCTGTCCGGGGGCGGAGGTCTGCAGAATACAGTGACGCAACCTCGCGATATTCAGTTTGCGTTGAAAGTAATCTGGTAAGAAAAATCGACGCATTCGTTTTGCTGGCCAAGGGATGGACCGATACGCTCATTGCGAATTTCGGTCCATCCGCTTTCACTTGATCACCCTGCGGTAGCCAGTCCCTCTCGATACGCCCGTTCCCAACTCCTTTCTCTCCCAAAAGATTAATTGTTTTTAATGTGGCATGCCCTTTCTGTGCTTGTTTCCATATGCCAAAAGTGATATACCTGACCTGACACTTTGAAGGCGGGTCTGGTTTCGGTGCAGGTTATGCGTATTGACCGTCAGTAGTTTTCGGGGAATTACTTGCCTTCGGAGCTCTGTGGCTGTCGTATCAGGAGGCACCAGAATGCTACGTTGCATCGTTCTTCATCGAGTCGCCGCTCCATTTTCGGTAATGGTCGTTTTGGCCATCGCCATCCTCTTCTCCGCGCAGGCTTCCGCCCAAGTCTCCGGAGCAGCGCTAGCAGGCAGCATCACCGATCCCTCTGGAGCGGCCGTCCCCAACGCGAAAGTAAACATTGTGAACACGGCGACCGGTGTGACGCGCGATGACTCGACGGACGCCGCTGGCTTTTTCTCGGTCCCTAACCTGTTGCCGGGGCCCTATACAGTCACGGTTACGGCCGCCGGGTTCTCGACAACCAAGTCGTCAGACATCGTACTCACGGTCGGCGCTGAGCAGACCTTGAATCTGACTCTGAAAATCGGCGAAGCCAGCCAGACGGTCGAGGTCACGGGAGCGGCGGCGCTGGTGCAGCTCTCCAATTCGACGATGAAGTCCGAGGTGGAGTCCACCACCATTCGCGAACTGCCCTTGAATGGCCGCGATTGGACCTCGCTGGCCACCCTTAGTCCGGGCGTGAACGCGATCGAAGCGCAGATCCCCTTCGATGGCGGAGGGGCGCGCGGGAACCGGGGCTTTGGAGCGCAGCTGACCATCTCCGGCGGCCGGCCCACGCAAAACAACTACCGGCTGGATGGAAATAGCATCAACGATTACGCCAACAGCGGTCCGGGCAGCGTGATCGGAGTCCAACTGGGCGTGGATGCAATTCAGGAATTCTCGGTGCTCACCGGTAACTACTCGGCGGAGTATGGAAAGACCTCGGGCGGAGTGGTCAACGCCATCAGTAAGTCGGGGACCAACGCGTTCCATGGCGACGTGTACGAGTTTTTCCGGAACGATAAGCTGGACGCGAATGATTACTTTTTAAACCTCAGTGGCCAAAAGAAGCCGCCTTACCGGCGGAACCAGTATGGCTTCGCGGCCGGGGGACCGATTCGCAAGGACAAGACTTTCATATTCGGCGATTACGAGGCGATCCGCCAAAACCAGGGAGTTGCAGTACCCACAATTGTCCCTTCGGACGCAGCGCGGTCAGGGCACCTGGCGAACGGTACGGTTGTGGTGGTTCCGGCGATTATACAGAAGTATTTGGGACTCTATCCTCATGCCAACGGGCCGCAAAACGGCGACAAAGGATCGTTTACGTTTGCCGAGGCACGAGTTGTACACGAAGATTACTATACCGTCCGGGGAGATCATAGGTTCAGCGATAAGAACAGCCTGTTCGCGTCGTACATATACGACAAGACCCCCTACACTCAACCCGATGCCTTTAATAACGAGAATATCAAGACTTCTACCAATCGCCACATAGCCGCCCTGGAAGAGACCCACATTTTCGGCCCTAACCTGGTCAACACCGCGCGCCTCGGTTTCAACCGGAACGGGGTGGTGAACGCGGATTTTGCCAGCGCGATCAACCCCCTTACGAACGACCTTTCCCTGGGCGTGTTCCCGAATGGACATAACCCCTCGACTCGCATTCCTGGTGGGTTTTCAAACCTGAACGCGGGCGTAGGCGGTGCGACTACTCGTCACTTTTGGGATTCCTTCCAGTTTAACGACGACGCATTTCTGACACGTGGAACCCATTCGCTGAAGTTCGGTTTTAACGCCGAATATATGCAATACAATTTCACCCAATACTACAACCCCTGGGGAATACTTCGCTTCGGAGACTTGCAAGGTTTCCTCACCAATTCCCCGGTTTCGCTAGAGGGCGGGACTCCGCTCAGACAAGACTTCCGAGCCACGCGGCAAACCTTGTATGCGGGATACGTCCAGGATGACTGGCGCTTGCGGAAGAACCTGACGCTCAACGTGGGAGTGCGCTACGAGATGGCCACGGTGCTGAGCGAGAGGTACGGCAAACTCCAAAATCTCGCCAACATCACCGACGCCCATCCTTATTGCGGGACGTTGAATCCTGCCTTTACCACCGTACTGGGACAGCAATTCTGCACCGGTATCCAACCCCTTTACAACAACCCGACCACTCTTAATTTTGAGCCGCGATTCGGTTTTGCCTGGGATCCCAAAGGCGACGGGAAGACGGCCATTCGAGGGGGGTTCGCGATGTTCGATGTTCTGCCGCTGCCGGGATTGTTCTTTACCGCGCAAACCCTGGGAGCGCCGTTCGCCCTAGTCGGCATTGCTAAGGGGCTTACCAGCGCCAATGGCCTTGGCGTTCTGTCGTCCGATCCCAACAGCGCTTACAACAAGATTGGATCCAGTTCGTTCACGGGCGGGTTTATGGATCAGAATTCCCGGCGGAACTACATCCTGCAGTGGAATATCAACGTGCAACGTCAAATCACGTCCACCGTGACAGCCACGGTAGGCTACATAGGTTCCCACGGCGTTCACATGCTGATGCGGGGCGACGATGGCAATGATGTCTACGCGACGAATACGTCCGCGGGGTGGCTCTGGCCTTTTAACCCCACCAACCAAGATTTGAGGATCAACAGAGGCTTTGGGGGCATCCGCTTCATGAACTTTAACAGCGGGAGCTCTTACAATGGCCTAGTGATGAGTGTCCAGAAGAGGATGAGCCACGGCCTCCAGTTCGGAGGTTCTTACACCTGGAGCAAATCCATGGACAACGATTCCGCGACCATCGCGGGCGATTCCTTTTCGAATTCTGTCACCAGTTGGTTCCCGTGGGCTCCGAGTATCAGTTGGGGGCCCTCGGACTACAACGTTACCCACACCGCTTCCATCAACGGCATCTGGCAGGTGCCAGGACCCAAGAGTGGGATCGCGAAGGCAGTGCTGGGCGGATGGCAGATGGGTAGCATTTTCAAGTTCAATAGCGGGATTCCGACAACTCCTCTGATCGGAGGAGACGCTCTAAAGGTGCAAAATGCCGGTAGCGACCCATTCTCCATTCCGGACCTCATTCCTGGATGTGCCGCAACCAACAGCAATTTCAAGAGCAATCCGGGTGGGATTTCCTTGGGTTACATTAATGCCAGTTGTTACACGCTGCCGAAGGCGAGTGCGGCGATCGCTGCGCAATGCGTACCGTTTATCGGCGATACAAAAAAAGGCTTCTCGCTGACGAATCCGCAGTTCCCCGGCACCTGCTCGAATCTGCTGGGCAACGCCGGTCGCAATAGCATCTATGGCCCGCACCTCTTCAACCTGGATTACTCGATGATCAAGAACTTCTCCGTCAAGAAGATTTCGGAAGCCTTCACGGTGCAGTTCCGGGCGGAATTTTTCAACATCCTGAATCACGCCAACTTCGGGCCGCCCGCGCCGTTCTTTGGCTCCAGCCAGGCGCAGATTTTCAATTCGACCGGAGCGCTGACCGGCGGCGGCGGTCTGCAGAATCTGGTGACGCAACCCAGGGATATTCAGTTTGCGCTGAAAGTTATCTGGTAACAAACATCGACTGACTTACGCGGAGCGCAGACCGGCAGATGAGGCCTGCGCTCCTTCGTTTATAGGTCTTTGTTAATGCCGGCGTCGCGCGCCATAAGGCGCGGAGTCAACTACTCCGCAAGTTGAGCGAGCGCTTCCGCGAGAACCAGGACTCCGTGGGCTATTGCCTCGGGGGATGAATATTCATCCGGCCGGTGGCTCACGCCGCCTCGGCAAGGGATAAACAACATCGCGGCCGGCGCGATCAGCGACATGAACAGCGAATCGTGATACGCGCGGCTGATCATGAATTCATAAGCGGCGCCGTGAATCTGGCATCCCCGCCGGAGCGCCTCAATCACCAGTTGGTCACATCGGGCGGGCGGGTCTGCGTTTATGATTTCGGTTTGTATCGCCGTGCCCCGGCGCAGGGCGATAGCGGCCAGAGCGCGGTCGATCTTACGAAGAACTTCATCCCGGCGCGTCTGGTCGATATCGCGCACGTCGATTTCCAGGTGAACCCGGCTGGGAATGCTGTTGACGGCTCCCGGAAAGACTTCGCAAACTCCGGTAGTGGCGACTGTGTCCTCGGAGCCGCTCGACAGCACCGCCGCTTCGACGGCTAGCGCGATTTCCGCCGCGGCCAGGAAGGCATCATGCCGCTGGGGCATCAGAACCGCGCCGGCGTGGCCTCCGGGGCCTTCGATCGACACGCGCAGGCTGGCCGGCGCCGCAATGGCCGTGACGATGCCAAGCCCGATCTGTTGCTGCTCAAGAACAGGACCTTGCTCGATGTGAAGTTCGAGAAACGCGTGACAATATCCGGCCGGGAGCCGCACTCCCGAAAGAGGACCATGGAAACCGGCTTTGATTCTTACTTCATCAAGCGAGTTGCCATCGCGATCCTTAAAACGCTCGCCCCCGGAAGCGTCCAAAGTTCCGGCGAGTAGACGGCTTCCCAGGCAGCCCACACCAAAGCGCGTAGGCTCTTCCGCGGTAAAAACCAGTAGTTCGATGGAACGCCGCGGTTGAAACCCGCTGCGAACGAGCGCGCGAATTGCCTCTAATCCGCCCAAAACGCCGACGGTTCCGTCGAACATCCCGGCATTGGGAATGGCATCGATGTGAGACCCGGTTGCTACGGCCGGCAACTCCGGCTTAGAGCCCGCCCACCGGGCGAACAGGTTGCCTACCGCATCCTCGCGAATTTGTAAGCCGGCGTCCTGGCATAGTTCCCTCACGAAGGTTCTGCCGCGCAGATCGGCCGGCGTAAACACAACGCGCGTTACAGCCGGGGCGGGAACATCCGAAATCAGCGCGAGTTCGTGTAGTTCGCGATTCAGCCGGTCTTGATGGATGCTTACGTTCACCGATTCCAGTCTTTGTAGATGAGATATTTTGCGGGAGTCTTGCCCAGAGCACCGAACCACTGGGGACAATAGGGAGCCATCCAAATGAAATCTCCAGCGGCGACGGGATACCAGCAATCATTCAAGCGGTAAATGCCGCTACCGGCCAGCATCAGGAGGCCATGCTCCATCACGTGCATTTCCACCATGGAAAGCGACGCGCCAGGTTGGTAGGTCATGATGTTTACGGCGAAATCAAAACTCACGCCGTCAGGAACCAAGGCACGCACAGCGAGACTTGGGTCATTCATGAGCGGCTGCGCTTGGATGAAATTTTCGCTGCCCGCGAAAAACACCGGCGGTGCGGCGCCCTCTAGAATTTGGTAGTGTTTCTCAATAACGGCGGCGCGCGACGCCGCTGTGGCCGACAAGCTGGTCTCGCACCCTTCGGGAAAGTAGGCGTAGTCACCGGCATGCAGCACTCCATGCCCGGGACATAACACCTCACCTTCCAGCACATAAAAGAATCGCTGTACGGCTGCCGGCGCAAGGGTGCCGCCGGCCTCAAACTCCGCGGTATATTGCATGAATCTCGCGCCGATGGAGGGCGCTACATGGACCACGGCCGTAGCCTTATTCATTCCAGGCAACGGCGCCCGGACAAAGGTGTCGGGTGTTTGGAGAAGGTGATCGCGACGGTACGAGCTGCGTGTTAATCCGAATTCATGCATTATGATTCCTTTGAGGACGGACCAGCCTGCCGGTTTCGCGCGCGGTGATGGCGCCGTTTTTGAGGATAGTTTCTCCGCGTCGGACGGTCTCGCGCACGATCCCGCGAAATGTGTTGCCGAGATAGGGAGTGAGCGGATGCCGCTGCAAAAGATCCTCGGCGCGAAGCGTGTAACTTTCCGCTAAATCGACCAGCACCACGTCGGCGTCATTGCCCAAGGCCAGACTTCCTTTCTTAGGAATTCTAAAGCGCCGGGCCGGATATTCTGCGAGCAGGCTAGCAAGCGCCGTTAGAGGGAGCTTGCGCCGATGAAAACCTTGATCGAGCAGCACAGCCAGTGTAGACTGTACACCCGCGATGCCGCCCCAGACCTTCCAGAAATCGCCGGTTTTCATTTCCGGCGGAGCGGGTGAGTGGTCGGAAGCCACCACGTCGACGACCCCGCCGAGCAATTGCGACCACAGCGCGTTCTGCTGAGTGGTGTCACGGAGCGGGGGAGCGCACTTGGCGATAGCACCAAGGCGTTCGAGGTCTTCCTCTGTAAAAAACAAATAATGTGCGCAGGTTTCGATTGAGACATCTACCCCGCGAGCCCGGGCTTCGGCGGCCGCGGCGACTCCACGGCCGGAACTGATGTGCACGATGTGCAATTTCGCGCCGGCTTCTCCCGCTAGCAATGTGGCGCGCTGAATCGCTTCCACTTCGGCAATGACCGGACGCGATCGGAGAAAATCGCGAACCGGCGAATGGCCTTGCTCCCTTGCTCGGCTGGAGAGGGCTGCGGTCAATTCGTGGTTTTCGGCATGAACTGCGACCGGTAGTCCCAACTGCGCCGCTTGCTTGAGACCTTCGAACAGCGTATCGTCATCGGCGCGCGGGAATTCCGGGAGTCCCGAGTCACAGAGAAAAGCCTTGAAGCCGACGACTCCGCGGTCGGCGAGTTCAGCCATGTCGCCGATGGAACCGGGTACCAAGCCGCCCCAAAGACCAAAATCGGCGATGGATGCGGCTTCGAGCGCCGCACGCTTGCGATCGAATTCCTGCGCGTTCACCGTGCAGGGAGTCGAATTGAGCGGCATATCGAAAAACACAGCACCGCCCCCGGCCGCGAGCGCCCGGCTTCCGGTTGCCGCGCCTTCCCACTCCGTGCGGCCAGGTTCATTAAAGTGCAGGTGGATATCAATGACGGCCGGAATAACGTGCAAGCCGCGCGCGTCGATCTCT
>JANXXL010000037.1 GCA_025350625.1 Bryobacterales bacterium
CTCCTGGTTTAGTTTCTTGACGTGAGTCCAGAGCTGGTTACGGGTTTGCGGGTCCAGGCCGAGCGTGGGCTCGTCGAGGAAAATGATCTTGGGCGTATGCAGAAAACTGCGCGCAATCTCCAGCCGCCGCCGCATGCCGCCGGAGAATTGCTTGACTTGATCGTTGCGGCGGTCCCATAGCTCGAACATTTTGAGCAGGCGTTCGATGCGTTCCTGGCGGACTTTGCGCGGGACACTATACAGCACTCCGTGGAAATCCATATTTTCGTAGGCTGTGAGCTCATCGTCGCTGCTGGGGTCCTGAAAGACGATGCCGAATAGTTTGCGGACGGCGGTCTGGTGAGTGACCGGGTCCAGGCCGTCGATCGAGACGCTGCCGCTTGAAGGCGTGAGCAGCGTGGTGAGCATTTTGATGTAGTGGTCTTGCCCGCGCCGTTGGGTCCGAGAAAGGCGAAGATTTCGCCTTTAGCGACCTCAAAGGCGATGTGATCGACGGCGGTGAAATTGCCGAATTTCTTGACCAGTCGCTCGGCGCGGATCATGAGTACTGCGACGGGATGTCAGGCGCAGCGGTTTTCGTAGACTTCGTCGAGGGCGGACCACAGAGCGTCCAAAGTCCGGTCCGCGACTTCGGCGGCTTCGCGAGGGTCGACCTCGGCGCTGGTCAGCACCGCTTCCCATTGAGCGGAATGCTCTACATCGGCCAATTCATGCACCTTGAAATAACGCAGCGTGGCATCGTCATGCACTCCATAGTTAGCTTCGAGTCCGCTGATTTTGGCGGTCGCTACCGCTGGAATTTGCTTCTCGTAGCAATATAAACCCGCGACAGCTAATCCTGTGTCCATTCTGGCTACCGCGCGATATGCTTCGACCAAAGCCGCCATGCGAGGGCCGGGCGTTGCGTTTAGTACGGACTCCCGCGTGACACCTAAGCCGGCGGCAAAATCGAGCCACAACTGTGGATGCGTCGGGGCAGTGGCTTCTTCTTCCGCCAGATTAGTGGCGATGACCTGGCGCGTTTCCAAATTCGTGCAGCGGCAGTGCGCCTCGCTCAAATAAGCCGGGAACGCGCGGACGTGCGCGAAATATTGCTGGGCATAGTGCCGGAGATTCTCAATCGGCAAGGTGCCGTTGGTCCAGGCGACGTAAAAAGGATGCTTCAGCAAGTGCTTGGCTGCAATTTTTTCGTTAAGGATGCTTACGGTGGAAGACATGTTTACATGTTACAACAGGGCGCGAATCTTGCTGTTAGTTTTTGCGTCGGGCGGCGATCGCCTGGCTCTTCCATAGATCCCACGGTCGGTCGTACTGCCCGGAGTTGGCTTTTTCAGCGAGTTCGGCTTCTTCGGTTGAAAGATATTCGACGGCGCCACCGAGCGCCATGGCCTGCATCTGCACGCGCGCGTTCACTTCGGTATAAACCGAGCGAAAAATCACTTCTTTGAGGCTCGCGCCCACCACCGTCGCGCCGTGCCCGCGCATCAAGGCGATGGGCGAATCGCCGAGAGTTTTCGCCAACGAGAAGCCCAGATCGTGGTCGCGGATCAGCATGTCGGTCATGCGTCCTGTGGCCGTGCGGATGTCGAACTTCTTGACATCGCGCAGGAAGCCTCCCATGTGATAAACCGGGCGCAGCGGAGCGGCCGACACGGTAAACGGAATCACCGCCGCAGAATGGTTGTGGACCACCGCCATGACATCCGGCCGCGCCCGAAAGATTTCGCTATGAATGAAGCGCTCCAGGTAGGAACGGCGGCCGGCGGCATTAATAGCGTTGGATTCTAAATCGTATTCGAGGATGTCCTCGGCCTGGACCAGCGATGGCGCCATGTTGCGAGCCATAAAATAGCGATCCTTGCGTTGATCGCTACGCACGCTCACGTGGCCGAAGCCATCGACCACTCCCTGGTCGTAGAGAATGTGATTAGCGACTACCAGATCGGCAATGAGTGGGGTGACGGCCATGTCTGTCTCCGCTTCCTAACGAGGTTGCGTCACGACGTCCACCAGCGCCGGCTCGCCGCGTTTGACTACTGCCAGTGCGCGGCCGATGGCGGGGCCGAGATCTTTGGCTTCCGTGACCGGTCCTTCCGCGTAGACGCCCATGCCCTGCGCTATTTTGGCGTAATCGATATTAGGATCGGTGAGCGTGGTGCCGACGCCCGATTGAGAGACGCCGCGCTGGTGGCGAGCGGCCATGCGCTGCACGTGCATCACTTCCTGATGGTAGGCGCGATTGTTATGCATCACGCTCAGCAGAGGGATGCGGTGATGCGCCGCAGTCCAGAGAACGCCGTTCGAGTACATGAGGTCGCCGTCATTCTGAATGGCTACCGTGATGCGCCCGTGTTTGCGGTTGGCGAGCGCCGCGCCGGTGGCGGCGGGCGCTCCGTAACCTTCGCCGTAACCGCCCGCGCCTCCGATGAATTGATAAGGCTTGTTCATGTCCCATAAGCGCAGCGGCCAATTGCTGACAAAGTTGGGAGTGGAAGCGAGCGACCAGTCTTCATTCTTGATCTGCGCCCAAAGTTCCGCGCACAGGCGCGCGGTGCTGATCGGGCTCGCGTCCCACCCGAAAGCCGCGGCGGTGCGCGCTTGCTCCAGAAGTTTCTGCCGCGCAGCCGCGAGCTTGGCGCCGCGCTCTTCGAAGGCGCGCTTGCGGTCCGGTGTGAGCTGGCGCTTAACGGCCTCGATGAGCGAGGGCAAAGTGGCTTCGGCATCGGCCTCAATGGCGAGATCCACTTCGGGATACCGTTGCAGGTCCTGCATATTGCCTTTGGCAAAGAGGTCACCCGCAGTGATGCTCACCAGTTTGACTCCCGCTTTAGTTGTGGAGCGCGAAGTGCGAACCTGTTGATCGCGGTACGCGTTCACCGTGCCCCAGAAGTCGGCAAGTTCGAGTCCGAGAATCACGTCGGCGCCGGCGATCAAGCCGCGCGCGTTATCGGAATGATTCAGCGGATGGCGCGTGGGGAAATTCAAGCGGCCCCATTGGTCGATCACAGGCGCTTGCAAGGTCTCGGCCAGTTCCACCAGCAACTTCATGCCGTTGGGCGTGCGCGCCAGGCGATCGGCCACCAGCACGGGGTTTTGGGCCGCTACCAGCATGCGAGCCGCTTCGTTCACCGCTGCCGAATCGCCCTGCGGCGGCGCCATCACGGGGAGCCTGGGCACGTGCAACACCTCGTGCGCTTCGATGGCGTGTTCCTGAAGGTCGCCATCGGCCACGATCAGCACCGGCATCATGGGAGGCGTCATGGCAATCTTGTAACCGCGCACAGTAGACTCTGCAAAATGCGTCAACGAAATGGGAATGTCATCCCACTTGACGAAGTCGCGAACCATGGTGGCGACGTCGGCCGCGCTGTGCGTCCACTCGACTCCGGGGCGGCGTTGCGTGGCGTCGAGCGAGTTGCCCACCAGCAGCACGATGGGAACGCGGTCACAAAAAGCGTTGTAGATCGCCATGGCGGCGTGCTGCAGGCCGACCGGGCCGTGCAGCAGCACGCCCAGCGGCTTGCCCTCGATCTTGGCGTAGCCGTGCGCCATCGCGACCGAGGCTTCTTCATGGCAACAGGTGATCAGCTCCGGATTTTTGTTGCCTCCATAGTTGACCAGCGATTCGTGCAACCCACGGAAGCTGGAGCCGGGATTGGCACAGATGTATTCGATGCCCAGAGACTTGACGATGTCGACCATGAAGTCCGAACCGGGGCGATCGGAGGTGAGTACGTCGACTCTCGCTGGAACCTCGGTCTCGGCAGCCTTCGACATCGGCATGGCGGAGGTCGAGGGCTGCGGCGATTGCGCCTTCGCAGGCAAGGGCGCGACGGCGGCGGCTCCCGCGGCAACGGCTCCCGCAGCGGTGCTTTTGAGGAAACGGCGGCGCGCCAGCGACATCGAATCTTTGTTCTTCATCGGGCCTCCATGCGGCTTTACTATCTTACTTGGCTGAACTCAGATTTTGAATGCCTCGAGAGTTTCGGGCGCGAACAGGTCCTTGGGATCGAGCAGACGCTGTGATAAACCCTGTTCAAAGGAATAGCGTAGAAAAGTTTTCAGAGTTTCGACATTAGGTTGATAACCGTAGGGCCAGAAGTCGCGGCCCATCAGGCGTTCGGTTTCCTCGACCTGCGGCAAGAGCCATGGCAGCATGAATTTGAGCGCTGCGAATTCGTGGAGGTCGGCGTACACTTCCTTTTGCGCGGCGGCGAACGCCTTCAGCAGCGACTGCGCTACCCAGCGATTCTTCTCGTATACTTCGCGGCGGATCGCGACCACGTGCATGATGGGGAAGATTTTGGTTTTGCGATAGTAGTCGCTTTCGACCGCGCCATAATCCGGGAACAAACGCCGCACCTTGCCAGGATTGCTATCGAGCGTGGAGGGAGGGCGCGGTGAATAAAGCGCGTCGATTTCGCCGGTCTCAAGCATCTGCGCGAGGGTCCGGTCTTGGGGAATGTCTTGGATGCGAATCCCGGCAGGCAGCGTGAGCGCCGCCTTCTCGACGCGGCCCGGCTGTTCCAGGCCGCCGCGGAAGTAAGAAACGCTATCGGCGGAGACCCCGTATTCATCGTTGAGGATGCCGCG
Organism: Bryobacterales bacterium; assembly: GCA_025350625.1. GTDB lineage: Bacteria > Acidobacteriota > Terriglobia > Bryobacterales > Bryobacteraceae > Palsa-187. The sequence continues at coordinate 4,594 of JANXXL010000037.1, forward strand.
AATCCACACGTTTGCGGTCAACTGGTATTCGGGATTGCCGACGCGCTTGCCGATCAGGTCGCGTGGCTCCCGGATGCTGGCGTCCGCGTTTACATAGATGCCGGAATGCCGGAACGACCGCGACGGGTAAACCGGGATCGCGATGAAGGGCGCGGGATCGCGCGAGAGCGACAGTGTGTAGGAACCGAGCGACATCTCGGCCACATCGAACTCCTGATGGCGCATCATGCGGAAGAAAGTTTCCTCCACCACGAGGTTCAGGTAATTGAGTTCGACACCTTCAATAGGAATGCGGCCGTCCATGAGCGCGCGCGTGCGGTCGTAATTCCAGCACGCCATAGTGAGCCGCAATTTAGACATAAACGAAGTTAGTCTATCTCAGGACGGCGGGCGATGATCTCGGCAACAGTGTGATGCCACATGTCGCGGCCTTCCCGGTCATGAAGCACTTCCCAACCATCGAAGTAGCTGCGCAACTCACCCGGCGGCAGGCGAAACGGCGAATTCTCTTTGCCTGGTTCGATCAGCAGGGCGATGGACACAATGGAGCCGCCGGGAACGAGACCCTGCTTCGACGGCTCGAACAGTTCCCTTTGAAAGTAGTAGCACATCGCAATCAAGTCCCAACTCTCGGGACGAATTACAAATTCCATCTTTTCGAGATCGGCAATCCGGGCATCGACCGTGACCCCCAACTGCGCGGCGCGGCTGCGGAGGCTGTCGATGGCCGCCGGCGAACCGTCGACCGCGGTTACGCTCCAGCCTCGTTCCGCCAGCCACAGTGCGTTGCGGCCAGTTCCGCAAGCCAGGTCGAGTGCGCGCCCGGGACGCAATTGGCTCGCGCATTCTACCAGCAACGGAGTTGCGGTCGACGAGAGACTCGCCCCCGAATCTCCCTCCGCGCGATACCGTTCATCCCATTCGGCCAGATCCATCCAACCAGTATCGCTAGCTTTTTAATGCACCAGCGAGACCAGATACAGCACAATGCCCGCCAGCACCAGCGGACAACCGATCATCAGGAAAACAACGAACGCCAGCGGGTGTAGCACCAGCAAGGAGCCGAGCTGAATAAGCAGTCCGCCTCCGATCAACCAGCTCGACCAGCGGATTCTACGTTCCATCACGGCAGATTCCACGGTTAGTGCTTCTCCTTCCAGAAAGTGGCGTCCTTAAGCGATGCAACGTCGTGAACGAACTCATGGCAGCCGCTCGAAACGCAGGAAAGCTTGCCGGATTTGACGCGGCTCAGCAGATCCGGAATCTTTTGGTGCGCCGATCCTTCCTCGAAACGCCGCGCTCCCAGGTGGCAGTGGAGACACTCGCTGTTGGGAAAAGGATCGTACAGCTTGATGGCTTCGGGCTTCGGCGCACCCACTACATACTGCACCCACAGGTGCCGCAGGCCGCGCACTTTGGCTTTCACTGGTCCGAACATGGTGTATTCGGTGTGGCAGGTGTAGCACGCCCGATCGCGGGGAATGCGATTGTTCTGGAAGTGCGCCGCGGGAATGTAGCTCGCGTCGTCGATAGAGAGGGTCCTGCCGAAGTCACCCATCACGTGGCAGGAAAGGCAGAAGCGTGTTGTCGTTGCCCGTTCCATGTGCTCGGAGAAACCGGACCATGCGGCCATCACCGGCAGTGCAAACAACGCCACGAACGCCAGCATCTTGCCTTCGCGCGAGCGCGTCAGC
>JANXXL010000042.1 GCA_025350625.1 Bryobacterales bacterium
ACTACGATGAAACCCGCTTTAGATCAACGGCTTGGGCGCTACAAAACCTTCACCGTAGGCGGAGAAACCGTCCGATCCTACCTTCCGCCGCCGCTTCCCCCCACGCCCGCCGTAAAGATCGACGCCCTGCAAACGCTGCTGGAGCAAGCAAACCAGGCACTCGGCCGGCTGGACGGCCTAGCCTCCGTGCTGCCGGACCCCAAGCTCTTTCTTTATATCTACGTCCGCAAAGAAGCTCTACTATCCTCGCAGATCGAAGGCACGCAATCCTCGCTATCGGACCTGCTTCTCTTCGAAAACAGCGAGACGCCCGGCGTGCCGGTTCAAGACGTCCAGGATGTCTCAAACTACGTCGCCGCGCTCACCCACGGCATGGAAAGGCTACGCGGCGGTTTTCCTCTTTCGCTCCGCCTGATAAAGGAAATTCACGCCATCCTGCTTTCCAAAGGAAGGGGCAGCGACAAGGAGCCCGGGGAGTTCCGCCAAAGCCAGAACTGGATCGGCGGTACGCGCCCTGGAAACGCCGCCTTCGTCCCTCCGCCTCCAGAATTTGTAATGGAGTTTATGGGCAATCTGGAGCACTTTCTGCACGAAGAGCGCCGCGACCTGCCGCTTTTGATCAAGGCCGCGCTCGCGCACGTGCAATTCGAATCCATCCATCCTTTTCTCGACGGAAACGGACGGCTCGGCCGTCTGCTCATCACGTTCCTGCTTTGCGCGGCCGGTGCGCTGCGCGAGCCAATTCTCTACCTCAGCCTCTATCTGAAAACTCACCGCCAAACCTACTATGAACTCCTCACCCGCGTGCGCGAAACCGGCGACTGGGAAATATGGCTTGAGTTCTTCTTAACCGGAGTGAAGGAAACATCGGAGCAAGCAGTCTCGGCCGCCAGGCGAATTCTGTCCCTGCTGGAAGAAGACAGGCAAAAGATCGAAGAATTGGGTCGCCCCTCAGCCTCGGTGCTAAGAGTGTTTCACCACGCGCAGACCAACCCCATACTATCCATCGCCAACACAGCCAAGAAGACCGGAATCTCGTTCCCAACCACCGCCGGCGCCATCCGGCACATGCAGCGCCTGGGTATACTTACTGAGTCCACCGGCAGACAACGCAGCCGGCTATTCGTATACCAGCGCTATCTGGCGATTTTGAGCGAAGGCACTGAACCGCTTCCGAAACCGCTGTAGTCCAGGACAACCCGGTGCTTGTCCGCGTCCATCAGCAACCCGGATTAGCACTAAGATTCACGGACTCATTCATCTTCTTCGGTAGCGCCGATTCATCGTACCCGAACCAATACTCACGAGTGTGCCGTCCCAGCTAATTCTTTACAACATACTACTGGGCCTAAGGTGGGGCAGACACCTTGTCTGCGCGCGACCCCTCGGTCGCGCTCTTGCGCCCGTCGTCAATTCTTACGAGTAACCGAACACGCGCGGCGCGTGCTGGTGAGGGCCAGAAACTTGGGTTACGGGAAGAGAAGTTTCTGAGAAGGGACACTACACTAGATCATGGAACTGACCGTCTAGTGGTGGCGTTGTAGTCGAGGTAGACCAACGAAGCAGGCGGCTTCATATGCTCTGCCTCCCAAGAAATGGAGCGACAACTTGGCCTGGAAGTTGTCGCGGATACGTTTCGATACCGGTGAAGCCAAGCCGGACAGGATCTTCTCCCTCCGGCGCATAAGCAGTACGGAACAGCCAGTCCCAAACACTTAAGGCAATCCCGAAATTCCGATTGACGGGACCGGCATCGGGGTGGGTATGGTGCCAAATGTGAACTTCCGGGCTGTTGACGATGTACTTCAAAACGCCGACTCGAACCCTGAGGTTGGAGTGGGCGAAGTGGCCGATCAGAGTGTTGAATACGCCATAGGCAAACATCGCCTCCGCAGTGAACCCGAAGAAAGCCGCGGGGGGATAAAGCAGAACTCTATAGACCGCCACCTCCATCCAATGGAACCGCCAATTGCCGATCCAATCCATATCCTCGATGCTGTGGTGGACCTTGTGAAACTGCCAGAGCACGGGGACACGGTGGAGCAGGTTATGGATTCCCCATTGGGTGAAATCGAAGGCCAGAAGCAGCACAACAAACTGCACGGGGAAGGAGCGGTTGGACATCACTCCAAGGTAGAATGCGTCGCGGAGGTGAACGAGATCCAAGGTCCGGTCCAACCATGCAACAACATGAATCGAAACGGCTCCGAGCAGAACTCCCAGGTACTCGCTGTTGAAGATCAAATAGGCCAGATCGGACCAGATTCCCCGGCGAAGGATGGGCTGCCGCGCTCGAGGCCACAGCCGTTCCAGCACCATGAACAATAGCGACAAAGCGAACAACCAGACGGAATAGATCATTTCGAGGCGCTCCCCTGCGTGGTCGACACGACCTTCAGGCCCAATGCTTTCCAGTCGGGGAACCCCTGCTCCAGCCGGAAGGCCCGCCGTCCGCTAGCGCGCAGTATTGCGACGGCATCGTCAGAAAGAACGCAATATGGCCCCCGGCAATAGGCGATGATTTCGCGCCCCTTTGGTAGGCCGCCCAATCGCATCTTCAATTCGGACAGCGGCACATTCCGAGCTCCAGGGATGTGGCCGTAGGTATACTCCTCGGCAGGCCGCACGTCCAGCAGGACTATGCCCCCGTCGCGAATTCTCTTCTTGAGATCACGCAGGGAGACCGCTTCCAAAGAAGTGCGGTCTGTCAGATAGGTGCGAACCAAGCGGTCGACCTCGGCCAGACGGGTTTCACCAACGCTACGTAACGACTGCCATAGGCGGAACACATCGTCGCCAGCAAGGCGGTAGTGGACATGCAGGCCCTCCTTGCGGGCTTCAACCAGCCCGGCACTGCGCAATACCTGAAGGTGTTGCGAGGCATTTGCGGTCGTGAGGCTGGACATGCGTGCGAGATCTTCCACACTGCGTTCACGCTGGGCGAGGAGTTCAACGATTTCGAGCCTGCGTCCGCTGGCGAGAGCCTTCCCAATTCGGGCGAACTGCTCGAAGAGATCGATCTTAAAATCGCGATTGCGGCGAATGGCCATTATTCAAGTATTCAATCATGTACTTGAATAGGTTGTCAAACCCCCTTCCGGACGCAGAGCCCTTTCATGACATGATCTCGTCGTCGAAGATGCGCCAGCAACTCAGCGCGCGGTTTCCGGCTCCAAGCCAACAATGGCAATTCCCTCATCGTCGGCCTTGGCAATCATCAACGCCCGGTCCAGCAGAAGCGTGCGCCCGGCATCCACGGCCAATACCGTAAGGTTGTTGACGCGTAATGGCAAGCGGAGATTATCGTGGCCTGAAGTTAGGCGGAAGGGACATCGCCCCGCGTGCTCCGGGCTTCGCCTTCAATTCCTTGAGCCACTTCTGAAAAACATCGCGTTCGACAGCCGCCGCGTTTTTCATTGGAGCCTCGAACCGCGCGACTCGGTTTCCATCGACATTCGAGGTAACACATCACGGCAAATTCTCCGCCAGGTTCTTCATAAGGGCTAACGAGGCATTGTGAAT
>JANXXL010000043.1 GCA_025350625.1 Bryobacterales bacterium
AAAGCGCTCGAGGTCTTCTTCGCCGCCGCGGTTGAGAGTGGCCGGGTCCGTGATTGTCTCGAAGTAATCGAGAAAAAGGAATGGATCGACGCTTGGCGCCCCATCTATGAAGCCTTGAAGGCTGTCGAGGCAGGTTCAGGCAACTACCTAAAACGGGTCGCTGTCGAGATTAGGGAACCAGCTCAAATCATCCTTCGACAAATCGCACCGGAGCTACCCGGTTTGGTGATACCAAACAATTGAACGTAACCATTAGGTATGACCCGCTATCGGCCGTCCCCGCGGGAGAACCCGGCCAAGCCGTCCCAACTATAGTAGGCCACTCGGGCGTTAGCGTGAGACGGCGATCAAGCCTGGCTTGCGATTAAAACTCACCCACCAGCAAGCCGGAGTACCCCATTACTTATTTCTTCTTCTTCCCCCCGGCATCAGCCAGCACAACCGCATCGTCCTTCTGGTTCAGATTGACCGTTCCGATCAACGAAACATCGCCGCCCGACGATATGATCCGCTTGCTGCTGTCCTTGGTGCTGACGAAGCTCACTCCCCGGATCGTCACGAACTTGGCAATCAGTTCCAATGGCACTTTCGCCTGTAACAAAATGATGATCTCAGACTCGGAAAGCGCTCCACCCGCCGGCACGGCAATGTCAGACTTCGACCCTTCCGCCTGTGGCGCCGCTATCGCTGCCTGGGTGGACATAAGGCCCGCGGACAGAAGGCATACCAATAGACCGCGTCTATAAAACATACTCATATTTTCCGTTCTCCCGTCGTTCTTTTCTTATCGCAGACACGGAAGTATAGCATCTTTCCCTTAGACTTTGACCGGCGCAAAAGGGTGGATTTGTCAGCAAAAATGCAGTGATTCGCCTACAGAGGCAGAATTTCCTCGCGCGCCGGATCGAAGCGCAATCGCCGCTTTTGCTCATACGCGATATTGCCCAGATGCGAAGCTTGCGCCGACCGGTGCCCAATCAGCACGTCGCCGTTCGGCAGTTTGCGCGACCGCACACAGTCCAGAAAGTTCTCCACGTGGTCGATGGTCTGGTCGCGTTCCGATTTCACAATCACCGGAACAGCGCCCTTTCCCTTAGGCAGAAATTCATACTGGCTGCGTGTGATGTTCAACTTTCCCTCGGTGCCGCACATCTCCACCGCTGCTCCCGTGATGCCGGGCGAAAGCGTCGCCTCAAACGTAGCCGTCCATTCCGCCGGGTATTCCAACAGAACGTTGATCGTATCGGGCGCCGTGCGGCCGTCTTTATACGCGAACACTCCACCCGCGGCGGACGCCGAGATCGGGTTGTCCTGGTCCATGAACATGTGTACGACGTCGATCCAGTGCGTGAACAGATCCGTCACCTGGCCGCCGCCGAAATCAAGGTAAGCGCGGAAGTTGTAATACTGTTGCGGATCCCAATCGCGCCATTTCACCGGCCCCAGAAAGCGCGCCCAATCCAGATCGGATGGCCGCGTATTCAGCGATGCGGGAGCTTTTTGTAGATGCGCTCCGTTGCCATGCCACCAGGTCCGGGCCAGCGTAACTTTTCCCAGCTTGCCGGTCTTCATGATCTCTTCTTTCGCTTGCAGATAGATCTTCCCGGAGCGCTGCTGCATGCCAACCTGACAGATCCGCTCATTCACCCGCGCCGCCTTCACAACTTCGGGGCCCTCTTCCATCTTGAGCGTCAGCGGCTTCTCCACGTAGACGTCTTTGCCGGCATTCAACGCGTCAATGGCGATGCGCGTATGCCAATGGTCCGGCGTAGCAATCAAGACGGCATCCAGCGGCTTCAGCGTATCCAGCATCTTGCGGTGATCGGAAAACGTGGCCGCGTTGATCGCCGTCTGCTTCGCCTTAGCGGTGCGCTCAGCCCACACGTCGCACACGCCTTTCACCTCCACGCGATCCGTCTTGACGAACGTCTGCATCACGTAGTTGCCGCGTCCGCCGCAGCCGATAAGTCCAAGCTGTATGCGATCGTTGGCGCCCATCACGCGGGAATACGAAGCAGCGGTAACGGCGGCCGCGCCAAGCATACCGCGGCGGGAGATGGTGGTGTCTGGCATAAGCGCATTATATATAACCCGGCCCCGCCTGCGTCCGCTATCCTGAAGGTTGGCGCAAACTATTCACATCATCGGAGCCGGGCTAGCCGGATCGGAAGCAACCTGGCAGGTGGCGCGCGCGGGCCTAAGCGTGGTGTTGCACGAGATGCGTCCCGTCAAGCAAACCCCAGCCCACAAGACCGGCCATATGGCGGAACTGGTGTGCAGCAATTCCCTCAAGAGCGAGTCTGAAAACTCAGCGCCGTGGTTGCTGAAGGAAGAGCTGCGCAAGCTGGATTCCCTGGCCATGCGCATCGCCCAACAAACGCGCGTCCCCGCAGGCCACGCGCTTACCGTGGACCGCGACCTCTTCGCGGCAGCCATCACCAAGGCAATTGAGGAACTGCCCGGGGTGGAGATCCGCCGCGGG
>JANXXL010000068.1 GCA_025350625.1 Bryobacterales bacterium
AGCGCGTGCTGTGCCAAGTTGTAGCTGAAGTTTTCACTCACTTCCGGAGTCATCTCGTCGAAACGGAAGCCGACGTCGAGCGAGTTGCCAAAGTTCGCCACGCCTGGAATGCTGATGGCAGGACCAGAGCCGGTTGCTTCAAAGCGGTTTTGTGACTGGCTTCGGAACGGCACCTGAAATCTCAGCTCATTCACCGCGTTCGGTGAGATAACGCTCACCAATTGCGCCGCGCCACCATGAGATCTGTCGACGAACTTAAAGGTGCGGTCTAGTAGGAACAGACCGCCAATCGTCGAGCTGTTGTACGGCGAGTCGTTTCGGTGCCCGTTGTATCGCAGTGAGAGCCGGTGCTTTGAGGTTAACTGCCAATCCACCTTTCCGATGAAGAACGTTACGCTCTGGCTGAATGGAATCGCGTTGGCAAAGTTGGCAGGAAGTCCCAGCTGGGCGAGGGTGGCGGGTGCGACGGTAACGGGGGCTGGGAGATCGCGCTTTACGTGTTCATAGCCGCCGAAGAAGAAGACGCGATCCTTTACCAGTCGTCCGCCGGCGTCGGCGAACACCGAATCAACGTTCACGTCCGGTGTTGGCTGGTTGTCAGGAAGTAGGGCAGGACGGGCGCTCATCGGAGTTCGCCGAAACAGGTACGCCGCTTCGCCGTGCAGCTCATTCGTGCCCGAGCGGGTAATCGTGTTGAATAGCGTACCCACTGTGTTCCCGAACTCCGGAGCGAATCCGTTGTTCACCGCCTGTACTTCCTGGATCCACGTTTCGGAGATTGGAAGCAGGCGAATGCCCGCACGATCGCTCTCTACGTTACTGCTCCCATCGAGTTGGTAGTTGATGCGGTCATTAAAGCCATTGGCATCGACTTTCCGAGGCACACCGAACTCGGTATTGCTATGACCACTGACGTTCGGCTGCAGAAGGATAAAGTTGAGCGGATTTCGCGAAACCAGCGGAAGATTCAGTACCGCGTTTGAAGACAGTGTGCTCCCCAGATCCGTACGTGCCGGATCTACAATTAGCGCAGCCGACGAGACGACTACCTCGGTAGTAACGCCCTGGACCTGCAACTTGACGTCTACGGTTGCAGTGGTACCGGCGCTCAGCGTGATGCCGCTCTGCTTGTAGAGCGCGAAGCCGTTAGCCTCGACAGTCAAAGAATAATCGCCAAGTGGCAGGACCGGAAGTCTGTACAAGCCCACAGATGTGGTTGTAGTGGTCTGCTGATAACCCGTCCCTGCATTCGTGGCTCCGACCTTCGCGTTCACGATCGGTGCCCCGCTGGGGTCGAGCACGGTACCTGAAATCTCCCCATTGATAGCAGCCGTCTGCCCAAAGGCAGCGCGGGTGATCAACGGGACCACTATAACGAGCCGAATAATAGCAAGCTTCATTTCCCACCTCCGAGAAAGTTTGTTAGCCGTCAAGCCGAGTACATCCGCGCTGATTGTTGAAGCTCAGAGGCTGCGGACGACATCAACAGCCCGCTCGAGCTGGAGATCCGCCTCACCCCCCAGCCCATCGGTAACAATGCAGTCAGGTACCACACCCTTCGCCTCCAGAAGCTCCCCGCTCCAGGTGTACCAAGCTCTCGCGGGAATCCGGACATAGTAGCCGTGACCCACTTTGTAAACGCTGCAACAAATGAGTCTGCCAGCGGTACGCGCACCCACCACCGGGGCGAGCTTGCGTTCCTGTGCAAACGCTGCGATGCGCTCTCCGGCGCCGGTTGTGCTCTCGTCCACCAAGATGGCCGTTCTGCCGTGAAAAGGCATGGAGCCAAGGCCCTCAGTGAGGATGCTCACGGAATCATCTCGAAATCCGAATTTGAGAACAAGCCAGATCAGCGCTGCCTTCCGCGACGGAATTCGATCGAAAATCGTAAGGGTCTCCTTGGAGTAGTTGGTTTCGGCACGGGCGCGGGTTACGCTGTATCCGACAGGGAGACGTTCGGGGGTGAGATAACTCATGACCCGCAAGAAAGCGAGTCCTCCGCCAGCGTTGCCGCGAAGGTCGACGACCAGCCTGTCACAGCCGCGCAGTTCCTCGATTCCGTGATCGATCTCTTTAGCAATGTCGATACCGATGGTGCCAGGAAATTTGGTCACCTTAAGCCAGCCAACACCGTCGGCAAGCTTTGAGATCATGACGTCGCCGGCATCAGAAGGCTTGGTGAACGTGGGGGCGCATTCGTTCGGTTGGCAGTATTGGAAACGGGCTGCTAATCCCTTGGGAACCTTCTTGCGACTGCGCTCGTGAAAGAAGCCGGCATCAGGCGTTCCGAAAGAGCGCACCAAGTCGCTCAGTGCGGTTTCGAAGTCTGACGTGTCCGCTGCGTCGACAATGCGACTGCGTTGCTGCTCGACCGCGGATTTCCATCGTTCTTTCTCAAAGTGAGGATCAAAATGCTTCGTCTGTACGGTCTCAATGACCTTTGAGACAATTGCATCTCGATCAGTTCTGGTTAGGTCGCTCATGGTCATTCTCCTGAAACAATCCCGTGTGCATCTCCTACGAGGCGGAAGCCGGCCCAGTAGAACGGAAGGGCGTTCGGTCCGTTCATGCGCAGCAATTCACGTTTTGCGAGGGTGAGAGCTTCTGCCTTGTCATGTCCCTGCCGAAGATTCGCGTAGAACCTGCGCATTAGCGCCGCGGTAAATGTGTCGTCCGCGGCCCATACGGTTGCTACTACGCTTCGAGCGCCCGCCATCAGAAAAGCTTGAACCAGGCTATTCATCCCCGCGACGCCCTCAATCTTACCCGCGCCAGCATCGCAGGCTGACAGTGTCACCAACTCTGCATTCAGATCAAGGCCGACGATTTCTCGCGCCTGGAGAAGGTCATCCTCCCCATCGTTGATCTGCGAAGAAAGGACCAACGCAGAGCGGTCGGGGAACTCGTCGTCAATAGTCGAATGAAGCGCGAAGTGCAGCACTCGAAAAGTCGAGAGAGGCAGTCGCTTCACAGCCGCTTCCGTCGCATTATCCCCGGTGAGAACGAGCTCTTTTCCGAGCTGGGAAGCCGCTACGTCGGCCACCTCAGTTAGCGATTGTGGGATGGGCGACCACCGCGGTGGACGGGATGGATCGAACATTCCGAACCCCCGTAGCGCTGACCGAATGTCCCCAAATCCCAGGAAGTTATAATGTGCGCCCCCCACCGCCAACAATGCCATCTGAGGGGTATGCGACGGCATCGGTCTCGAAAGCAAGTAGTAAACCGTTGCTGATGGCGCGTAGGAAATCACGTGTGTATCGACCACGTAGCGGTCATTCTGGTCGAGCAATGCATCAAACGGCACTAGATGCAGCTTGCCGTCCGGAACGACTACGACCCTAGTGCTGTGGCCCAGGAGCGCCACGGGCTGGAGCAAGAGCTGATACAGTGCCTTTGCTTCAGCACGACCGTCACGCCGGTTTCGAATGGCCGCCAGATGCAATTCCACTGCGGATTCAAGCTCATTGCGGCTCTTCAGTTCGTAATGATCGATGCGGTCGCGGGTTATCGCAAGCGCGAACGAACGGGACGATTCGAGAACATATTCGATGACCAACTCACCTTCGGCCAAACTCGACTGTAATTGCGGTAAGGAGACCGGTTGGGCTTGCGAAAAGGCGCTCAGTTCGCGGGGATGCAACGAACGCACCTCCAACTCCCACAGATGATCAAGCAGACGACTGCGCTGGCCCGAATCCTGTTCATTCGACAGATCACGATTCACAGCCGCGATCTGAGGAGCTATCGCGGAATCCAACACTGAGAGATGGTGACGTAAACCGTCAGCTTCTCGAAGCACGTCTACCAGACCATAGGCGCGAGCTGATTCCAGGATCTGGAACGCCTTCCCCAAGTCCTTCGACCTGTTCAACGCAAGATCGAAGTGGCCCTGGAACACGCGGCCCATCGTCGCTACCAATATGTTCTTGTTCCTCGGATGGGGAAAGCCCTTGAGAAGGGCGTCTACAAGATCTGTGGCCCGAGAGTATTCAGCCTCAGCTTGCGTGAGATTCCCGTTGCTGTCCTCGATTTCCGCGAGGACCGCCATCAACTGCGGAAGATGATATAGGTCGCCAGCGTGTTGTGCGGCGGCCACGCTTCGCCTGGCGTAGGTTGCGGCTAGTTCTGTTCTGCCAATATCCCGCAGAAGGGACGCAAGCGCGCCGCTGGCATCTGATTCGATCCGGTCCAGGCCGGCGCCTCGCGCTACTTCAGCGGCTGCTGACAACCCAGTAACGGCGTCATCTTGCTTGCCGTGGGCGGCCGCAAGCTCTCCGAGCACCGTGAGTATTCGCGCCTCGCGGACTTTGAGGCCCTTCCGGCGTGCTTCATCCAATCCCTCATGAAGCATGCGAAGACCTTCTTCTAAGCGCCCAGTCGTCGCGAGCAAGCGCGCTTTGCCCAGATAGGCCGTGAACGGAAAGTACGCACCAGGAGTGGCTGCTGAAAGCGCGAGTGCTTTGTCGAAAAAGCGACTCGCGTCGGCGCCCCGACCATACTCGGCGAACCCCTCGCCCAACGCCGTTAGATAGCGTATTTGGGACGCGATATCCCCGGACAGCTCTGCTTTCAATGCTGCGCCGGTCACCAGCTTAGTTGCAGTAAAGATCTCGCCATTCAAAAATGCGATCGTGCCCAGCTCACCCTCAGCTCGCGCTTTCCAGGGGCCACTGCCACGGCTGGATGCTAATTGGGCAGCTTCATCCCATGTCTTTTGCGCGGCCGGGAGGCTGTATTGAAACTCGATGTCGCCCTTAATCGCAAGCAGCTGAATGCGCAGATCGAAATCGTTCTGAGCCGGACCCGAGGCAAGCATGGCCGTAACTTCATCTGCCGCCTTGGGGAGAGACATGCTTTCAATGTTGCCCCGGATATGCACCGCTCTAGCGAAAAGAGCCGTCGCTTCGTCATCGGGCTTGTGACCGGAGCGTTCGAATTGCTCAAGAACTTGCGCAGCCTCAGTCCAATTGTTAAGCCAAGCAAGACGTTTAGCCTCGTGTAACGTGTCTTCCCGAGGTGTCTGAGGTCCAACGGACAGCCGCGGAGCGGCCATAAAGAGGAGAATGGCCATCATCGACGGGCGCCGAATATTGTTACCCAGTCGGTATAACACCGGAGACTCCCTACCTAGGCTCCGAAACTCTCGCCTAAGTTTACTGAACCTTCGCGACGCATAAACTGGTTGTTCTCTCGACGCGAACAAATATCTTCGAGGCTGGTGAGAAAATTGGCCGCCGAGGCGTTGCACTGTTTCCTCCCGTTACTCGAGCAAGATTGAAAATGAAATCCATTGTGTCTGTAAGCGACGAAGTCGCAACTGGTACATCCCTTGTGCAAGATCGGCAAGATTCACATCGAGTGGCAAGACCTCCACAAAATTGTGGAGCTTCGCCTCCCCTCTTGTTTCCAGCATTGATTTCCCTGCGGGGCTGATAAGTGCAACGTCGTAAATCCCATCCTCGCTGCCGATCGGCAGTTGGATCGAGAGAGATAGTCTGGTGCGCGGAAGGCGAGGAGGAATCTCATTGCCTTGTTGATCGGGGGTGTCGCTTCGCGATACGCCCTTCATCCGGAGGTCAAGAACCAGCTCTGTGACTCGATCTCCTTGCACTGGAGAACGAGCAATTTCCTTCAGTGTTGGTGACGGGTGTCCGCCCGGCATGTGGAGCGATCGGGCGATCACTAGGGAGAGAATAACGACGGCGGCGGCAGAAGCGAGCGCATATGAAATTCGAATGCGGCGCTTGTAGGCCGCCCGAGATCGGGAATACTCAATGAAGCAAGGCGAGCATGTTCCTATATGGTCGATCAGATCCGCAGATTCCGCGAGCGAACGTCGGCGGCGGGCTAGAAGACTCAAAGTTTCTGAGTCCGGACAACCCTCCCGCTGCGGGTTGGCGAATTCACTGCGGGCAACGGCGTTGGCTGCCTTCAAGAGATTTTTCTCTTGGCGGCGAGTAAGACTCTTATCCGAATCGTTTATTTCCATAGGTCGGATTCCTTTCCGCCCGCCCGCCTCGCCTGAATCAATAGCAATTCCTCGTGTGCTTGGCGTACGCCATAGTAGAACCGCAACTTAGCCTGTTTCTCGGTGAGTGCAAGCCGCTGACCGATCTGTTTCCATGGATAATCAAGCTGACGGTAGTGCAGAATGCGCCGCACCGGATGAGACATAAAGGGCAGTAAGGATTGCAAGGCCAACCGATCTTCGAGAACTTTGGCCCAGTCCGGGGCACTGAGCCGGTGATTCGCTTCTAGGTCTTGCGCACCGCCTTCGTACGTGATGCGCCCGTCCCGAGCGGCCAGGGTCTTCACCCGCCGTATTATGGCCGTTCTGAAGTAGCCGTTCAGATTCCGGCCAACTTCGGCGTCCGCTCTCAGCCGGCTTGAGACGTCAGCGGCAACGTCCTCGACGATGTCGGGAGTGCGCGGGCCATCATTGAGCTGTTTTTTGATGAGCCAGAAAGCCCAAGACCAGCTGGCCCTTGCGATTGCAAATACACGCTGATCAATCTCATGCTCGCCGGCACACAGCCAGAACGGCGGCACCGCTTCGGGACCCGAGCTACTACGGTCGTTGTGACCAGCTCTTGCCATCGCACTTCCCAGCCGACGACCTGTCGCCGACGTGCCCTAGAAGGCAGAACCGACTTTGGCGACACTACCCTCTATTAACACAACATCTGAGTAGAACAAAAAGTCTCAAAAGAACTCGAAACCCCACCTGTCGATCTGTGCGTACTCCGTCTGCGCGATTGCATGGTCTCTGCATATGGGAGATTCGTCGTCGGGAAGCGGGGACGGACTTGCCAAGGCTCTGAACCCAAACCTCCTATTTGTCATCAACATACATCATTCCCTCGCTAACGGATTCACGGCGCTTCGCCCCGTGAACTCTCGCGAGGGCTTAAGACATTTCAGTCCGCTCGATTGTTTTCCACATAGGAAGTCTTTTGGGCGCGGCAAGGCGGTTTCATGTCAATGGCAGTTGCAAAGTCTCAGAGTTTCA
>JANXXL010000114.1 GCA_025350625.1 Bryobacterales bacterium
AAGCTCGAAGCCCAGGGCATCAAACTGGATCGTCCCTACACCAAGGTGCCCCAGCTTGGCATCGCGATCGCGTTCATCAAAGATCCCTGGGGAACGAATATCGAAATGACGGAAGGACTCGCCGACCTCAAGTAGGGTTACGTCAAATGAGAAAGGGCAGCGCTGCTGTCATGCGCGGGTCCAATCGACCTCTCGGTCGAGTAGACTTAGGTGGATCACTCCTATGCCACGATCTGGGCGGACGACAAATCATGCTGCGCAGATGATTGGGAGAAGGTCCTGCCTTACTGGCAGGTCATTCGCGAATGTCGCAGCGGTTTCCATTGCGGTGCTTAGTACTGGCAAACTAGAGGCCCAAACCCAGGCTGCCACCACGGCGCTTCCGGCCTTTCATCTCCTGGAGGCCACTATCGATGACGTCCAAGCAACTATGCGATCGGGCGGGATGACGTGCCGTGCGCTTGTCGAAATGTATCTCCAACGCATCGCCGCATACAACAAATCAGAGCCCGACCTCAATGCCGTTCAAGCCGTGAACCCGCATGCGCTACAAGAAGCCGATCGGCTGGATGCGGCCTTTAAGGCGTCTGGGCCCGTCGGCGCCCTCCACTGCATTCCCGTTCTCGTCAAGGATCAACTTGAGACGACCGGCATGCCGACTACTTACGGATCGGCGGTGTTCAAAGACTTCGTTCCGCGTAGAGATGCCACGGTGGTGACCAAACTGAGGAAGGCGGGCGCCGTCATCATCGCAAAGACGACGATGGGTGAATTTGCATCCGGGATTGTTGGCTCGGTATCGGGACCGATTCGGAACGCGTACGATCCACGGCGCCACGCGAGTGGATCTTCCGGGGGTACCGCTTCCGGCGTCGCCGCGAACTTCGCGACGGCGGGCATCGGCGAGGATACGGGAGGCTCGGTCCGTGGTCCTGCGGCGGTCAGTAATCTGGTCGGCCTAAGGCCCACGGTGCCGTTGGTCAGCCGCTACGGCATGTTCCCGGCAAGGCCGAGTACCGATACTGTGGGTCCCATAACGCGCACGGTGAAGGACGCCGCCATGGTCCTCGATGCGATCGCCGGTTATGATCCAAACGATCCGGTAACGGCGTATGCGGTGGGGAACATTCCCACCTCCTATACTTCGGCGCTGTCACCGGACGGGCTGAAGGGAGCCCGAATTGGCGTCATGCGGCAGGCCATGGACCCCAAGACCGACACTGAGTCCGAAGACTACAAAAAAGTGAAAGCGGTCGTCGATCAGGCGATCTACGATCTAAAAGCGCTCGGGGCGGTGGTCGAGCCCGTTAGCATCCCGGACGTTATCGATCGCGTGAACAAGGCCTATAATGGCAACCTGTTTGAAACCGAGCCGGCCATCAACGCGTACCTCGCACAACACGAGAACGCGCCGGTCAAGACCTTGCGCGAAATTCTGGCAACGGGAAAAATTCTTCCGTCTCGTGTGAAGGCCTTGACGGACAGCGTGGGAAAGTCGACCGACGACCCGGCTTACGCGCAGGTGCAGCGCATTGCGGAGAGCACCAGGCTGCTGGTGCTCACGCTGATGGCGGATCGCAAGCTGGATGCCTTGGTGTATGCGACTTTCGACCATCAGCCCGTATTTATTCCACCCGACGTGATGACTAAACCCGTGATCGATGACGACCGCCTCGGTAATAACCGTCTCCTGAGTCCGATCTTGGGTTTTCCGGCGATGACGGTGCCCGCAGGATTCACCAGCGACGGGCTCCCCGTTGGGATAGAGTTCATGGCCCGGCCTTATGCCGAGGCAGTGCTCTTCAGGCTGGGGTACGCGTACGAGCAGGGGACCCGCCACCGCAGACCGCCGGCCTCGACTCCGGCCCTTCGCAGTGAGCCGTGAAATAGGTACACAGATTAGGAAAAGGAGAGCTCCGTGAAGTTCATCTTGCCTCGCATGATCACCGTAACTGCGGCAGTTTGCGTTTTCAGTCTGACCGGCCTAGCCGCGGAGCGCCCCGTTGTCATGGGCCGCAACGCCGGAGTATCGGCGGGCCATCCGCTCACAACGGCAGCGGCTTTCGAAATCCTCACGCGGGGCGGCAATGCTTTCGATGCGGGGGTGGCGGCGCTATTGGTCGGTGGCGTGGTGGAGCAAGACTTGTACAGTCTCGGGGGAGAAGCGCTGGTACTGGTCTATCCTCGCAGCGCGGGCAAGGTCACTTCGGTGGTGGGACAAGGCTGGGCTCCGAAGGGCGCCACGATCGACTGGTATCTCGCTCATCACAAGAACCTGGAAGGCGCGGGACTCGAC
The DNA here is from genome assembly GCA_025350625.1 of Bryobacterales bacterium. Lineage (GTDB taxonomy): Bacteria > Acidobacteriota > Terriglobia > Bryobacterales > Bryobacteraceae > Palsa-187. The sequence goes on from JANXXL010000114.1 coordinate 2,297, forward strand.
CCGGCAGTGGTTCCGGGAGCGCTCCATGCCGCTCTCACGGTGCTCGAGCAATGGGGCAGCATGAGCTTCGAGCAAGTGTCGGCGCGCGCCATCGAGTACGCCGAACAGGGATTCCCACTGCGGCCGCGGACCGCACTATCGATTCAGAACAATCTCAAGTTCTTCGAGCAATGGCCTGAAAACCAGACCTATTGGCTGAAGCCGGATGGGTCGTTGTTCAGACCGGGCGAGACTATTAAACTGCCTACGCTCGCGCATACGCTCCAGCGTATGGTTGACGCGGAACGGGGGGCCCGCCGCAAGGGTCGTAAAGCGGCGATCGCCGCGGCACGCGACCGGTTTTATAAGGGCGATATTGCGCAAGAGATGGTGACGTTTCTTCAGCAACACCAAGCTCCGTTCGAGCGGGAAGACTTCGCGGAATTCTTCGCCAAGGTGGAACAGCCGGCCACCACTAATTACCGCGGCTATCAGGTCTATAAGCATGCGTTCGGCAGCCAGGGGCCGGTAATGTTGGAGGCGCTGAATATCCTGGAGGGCTTCGATCTGAAGTCGATGAAGCACAATAGCGCCGACTATATCCACACCGTAGTGGAGGCGCTGAAGCTGGCCTACGCCGACCGCGACACATATTATGGCGATCCACTGTTCGTGCAGACGCCGGCTGAGGGCCTGTTGTCGAAGACCTATGCGAGCGAGCGTGCCCGGCTAATCGATCCTCATCATTCATCGCGCGCCTTCATTGCCGGAAACCCGATGGCGTTCGACTCAAAGGTCAAGGAGTGGAGCTACTGGAAGGCCAATATCGCCGACGGAACGAAGCCGGGCACGATTGGGCCGGACGCAGAGCCACTTCGAGGCGCGAGCCGGGATACGACGCACATTGCGATCATCGACAAGGACGGCAACATTTTCGACAGCACGCCTAGCGGGGGCTGGATCGGCGGCGCTGTGATCCTGGGAAAAACTGGCATCGGAATGAGCGTGCGGGGCGAACAGTTCTGGCTGGATAAGACTCGTGCCGCCCAGCTGCGGCCCCGTTCCCGGCCGCGTTACACTTTAACACCAACCATCGTCTTGCGGGACGGTCAGCCTTTCATGGCTCTGGGCACGCCGGGGGGCGATAATCAGGATCAAACCATTCTCCAGGCATTCCTGAACATCGTAGAATTTTGGCCGGACTGGTATCCAAATCTGCATGAAGCCTTCGAGTGGCCGCGTGTCCAGACGCTTCACTTCTTCGGCTCGTTCTGGCCCCACGACGCGGGCTTCAATAAGTTGAATCTCGAGGGAACCATTCCGGACGCAGTCTTCGAGGATCTGAAAGCGCGCGGTCACGAGGTGAATAAGATTAAGCAGTGGAGTATTGCGAGTTGCGCGACAGCAGTGCTGATCGATCCGGCCAGTGGGAACCGCATCGCGGGGGCGGATCCGCGCCGCGATTGTTACGCGATGGCTTATTGATCGGGATCAAGGCGTCCGATCTGGGATATTACTTTCCGCCGCAGCCACATTGGCGAGTTCGCCATATCGTGTGGATTATCGAATGGACGTGGCGCGAACTGGATAGGGTTGTTTACTCGGATCTGCGGGGGAAGCGAACCGCGCTCCGGACGCTTGATTTGGGTAATGCCGCCTCGAAAAATAAGACGACGGGCACGGCCAGCCTTGAAATTCAAACACTCCTCGACTCAGATCCCAGGCTTCTTGGGTGCGAAAATTTCGACTTTTGGAAAATAGCTGCGATAACGGCCAGCATCGCGGGTGAGCAATGCCAGACCGCCGACGGCAGCGTGTGCACCGATGTAAAAATCGGGCAGAGGCGAGGTTCGTGAGCCTCCTTTGCGTCGGTATAACAGGAAGCTCTTCCCTGCGAGGAAACCGGCCTCCCAGGGAAGCGGCTCGCGCTGATACAAAGTCGCAGGAAAAACCGCGTCGAGAGCTTCAATGGTCGTATAGCCGATCGACACCTCGGCATAGATGATCGGATTGATGATCAGAATTGTGTGCTCGGCCACTTCGGCGAGTGCGCGCGCAGACCAATCTCCCCAACCAGCATCGTTCGTGGCGACGTCAAGCAAAATGTTGCTGTCCACCAGCACACCGCGGCAGGAACTCAGGCGGGCTCGCAATCCCGTGATGGCCTGGGTCACTTGCGTCGTATTCCAGCGCGAGATTCGCCCCGGCTTAAGGCCAGAATCTCGTTCGTGCTCATTCGGGTGTCTGCGGTGCCCCGAAGGACCTCCAGGACCAGGCGTCCGCGAACACTTTCACCGGGGGGACGCCGAGCCTTGCGAATCCGGGCGTGATCACCGGCTAACTCGAATTCGACTTTCGTATGCGGCAAAAGCCCCAAGCGCTTACGGATCTCCTGAGGAATAGTAACTTGTCCTTTGGTAGTGATCTGCATAGTAATACTCCTACCAGTAATTCTACTACCCAGTAATTTAGTCAACAACTGTGCGCGGCAACGCCGTTCACACGCTGCCCCGTCAGTCGTTATATGTTTAACGACTTGTATTCAGAGAGTGAATCTTGAAAAGCGCCCGCGAGCGCGCACACATTAACGCTTCTGCCCTCGACACCGGATCAGCCGCCGGGCGCATGGATTACCATCATAGGCGCCCTCAGAGCGCGATTTGCTCGGCGAACGGACCGGAACGCCTTGCGGCGACGGAGAGCCGGTTGGCAAACATCGAGTCGGCTCCCGGAGCCGAATAGCTGACTTTGAACAGCCGCGCACACGGCACGCGGCGCGGCACCTAGTGGCCCGCTGGAATCGGTTGCTAACCACCGAACCTACTGCTTTTGGGGAACTGTTCCACACAGGATCAAGCGGACGAGCGGTTCGGAGTCATCTGCCCAGTGCATATTTGACGAAATCTTTAAGTTGATAATTCTGCCCCGAGGACGGTTGCCAGTGCGGTTCGAGATTCAGCAGAGAGTTGTTGTCGCCGAACATCATGCCCAGAAACACTTCCGCTACGATGCGGCCTCCTACGGGGCCGAGCCTTGGAGTCGTGATCTTCCTATCTTCTAAGACTGGTATCATCACCGTCTCCTGGTTCTTTGCAGCCTCCGCAAGAATGTAAGTCCAGAGAGGACAATTTCCTTTGAAGGCGGCCAGTTCCTGAATAGAAGCAATGGTGCCCTTAACATCGCCCGAGCCGGGCTGGTCGACCGCTTTGCCAATCGTAATTTCGTCATCCTTGAGAGGCCTCAAACGCATGGCTCTGGCGACATCCTGGCCGGAAGGAAGGCCCAATTCAAAGCTCCGAATCAGGTTGCGTTGTGGCAGCGAAGGTGGATTGGCGGCAACAACCGGCGGAAGGTCGGATAGCGGCGTGACAAGCGAAGTGTCGAGCCGGTAAGCAAACTGCAGGCGCTTCTTGGTAGGATCATCGGCAGGCTGAGTGTCGGCTCCGTACGAACGCGTGTCGATATCGATAAAGCGGCCCCAATCGATGCCCCAAGCTGGATTCATTGCGCGAAAACCGGTCAGACCCTCCGCGATCCCATCGGGGGGATCGATCTTCTTGGATACCGGGAATATTGGCAACAAAACGTTGTCGTTCAAGCGATAGCCGGGCCGAATCATGGAGTGGCCCAACCGGTAAGCCGCTACCGAGAACTCGACAGGCATGAAAGGCTCATGCTTCCAATGAAAGAACTTGAGTTTTTGGCGATCAAAGTAGCCGTCAGTCTTCAAGTCCGCTAACACGCTGGAGTGAACGATGCGGGGCAGGAAGTCGTTGAGGACCAAGTATTGATAGTGAAACCGCACGATCTTCTGCAGTTTGTCGAAATCGGCTCCGGGATCCACTTCCGGGTGGTCCTTTGCAGTCCTATTATGAAAGCGGAGAAAGAGTCCCTGCAGTTGTGAAACGATGGTGTTCTCATCATTTCGCGGATCGCCGATAAGGGCGCGGCGAGGGTCGGTATTATTTCGCGGCAAGTCCTGCGCATTCGAATCGCTGCCGCCCCCAATCTTGTCGCCGAGCAAAAAGGTATGGCTTTGATACATGTAGGGCTGGTCGTCAGGCCCTCGCCCATATACATTGTCGAGATCGAAAGCGGGGGTGCGGAAATCCGTTAACGCATCGGGATCGTTTTGTTTGATTAAACTGCTCATCGGATCGAAGGTAATGTCATGATCGATGAACTGAGCCAGATACGTGTACAGTGCGGGAATTCCGCTTTCCTCCGCATCCGGCCCGTCCTTCGGTGGATCGAAGTCGGACGTCATGAAGTCGCCGAGCTTCATTAGATTGCCCCGGCTCTCAGCTTCGTCTTTTCCGAATTTGGCTGGAGGCAACGATCGGAACATTCGTCCGAAGGTTCCCTGGAACAACGGAGACGTCTTCGTCGACATCAATCCGCGCAGGGGTTTGCCGTGTCGTGCGCTCATTAGTAAACCTCGAAGGAGTAAAGATCGTAGGATTTAAGTTTATGCGAACTGCATTTTGAATGTAACGCTCCGGCCCCCCGAAAACGGCTTCTCCACTTGAATTCGCTATAGGCGCTTACCTACGGAGTCAGGCACGATCTCCGTCACCTCGGACCAGCCATCCAGTTCGCACCGTTGACTCTGGTTTAGCGATTGGGTAGCATCCATCCATGTCACCCAATAGACTTTTTCTCTTAACAATCGCTACGGCAACGGGCATTTTCGCACAGCTCCCCACCACGAAGATCCTCACAGTGGACGTAGCACAAACAATTGCCCAGGAGGCGATGGCCAAGTGCCGCGCCGACGGATACAAAGTGAGTGTCAGAGTAGTGGATCACGCCAATATTGAAAAGGCCTTCTTGCGTGACGATGGGGCCGGGAATGCCACGGTGCAAGTTGCCACGATGAAAGCTAACACCGTGATGGCTTTCGGCAGACCATCCGGTCCGCCTGCGAATCTGCCTCCAGGCGCCCCAGTTCCCGCCCCTGTTATTCCAGGCACGATAAACGCCATGGGCGGTGTACCGATCAAAGTGGGAGACCAAGTCATCGGCGCGGTCTCGGTGAGCGGCGCTCCCGGCGGCGACAAGGATGCGGCTTGCGCTAACGCGGCGCCTACAAAAGTGGAAGCCAAGCTGAAGTAAGCCGCGCAGCAAGAACCTCCGAAGAAGAAGGAGATGCGCAAGCAAGGTTTGGTTCGGCTGCGGACGTGTTGGACGCTGGGCGTCTGTCTCCTCGGGATGGCGGCAATTGCAGCGGCTCAAACGCTAGCTCCCTCTGCTGCTGTTTCAGCGCCGCCCCCTCCGCAAATGCCGCCTTCGCTGGTACCTTCGAAAGTGGTCGATCTGATGACTGCGGAAGGATCAGCCGTATTCGGCGCGCAGTGGAAGACCATGGAGGCAAAGATCGTCGAAGGTCCGGCGCTAGCAAACGCTACGCCCGGGTACAAGACGTCGTATGATATCCAGCCCCATGCCGGGGAAGCTGGCTTCGATGATTCATCGTGGCCGACAATCGGCGCCAAGGGGCTAGCCGACCGCCGCGGTGGGGGTAAAGTGTCCTTCATCTGGTTCCGGACGAACCTGACGATACCGGGAAGAATCGGGGATTTCGATACATCCGGTACCAAGGCAGTCCTGACCGCGTACGTCGACGATTACGCCGAAGTATGGGTCAATGGGCAGATGCCGCGCCGCGCGGGCTACCCTAGCCCGGCTACCATTCAAGGCTTCAACATGCCCAATCGTGTCGTGCTTGCCGAGGCGGTCAAGGTGGGCGATAAGTTTCAGATCGCTATCTTCGGCATCAACGGGCCGATTTCAGTAGCGCCGCAGAATTTTCTCTTTTTCCGCGATGCAAAGATCGAATTTTATCGCTAGGGTTCGTAGCCACCGATGAGAAATATCACCGCGTAATTGTTCAAATCGGAAAGAAGCGGTGCTAGCTACTGTATGTTGTCATATCCGTCGCGCGAATCCACGATCGCCGCGTTGCCCTCGATAGATCGCCAAAGGACTTTGGTGTACGGCGCCGCCGGCGGCATACCGGCTAAGAGCGCCATTCGTCGATGAGGTTCGCTACCAGGGCGGTCCAGCCTGTCTGATGGCTCGCGCCAAGGCCCGCGCCGCTGTCGCCATGGAAGTGCTCGTAGAACAGCAAGTGGTCGCGCCAGTGCGGATCCTCCTGGAACTTGCGGGCGCCTCCGAACACCGGTCGATGGCCCTGTTCGTTGCGCTTGAAGATGTTGATCATGCGGTTGGCAATCTCTTCGGCCATTTGGCGGGTATTGACGATCTTGCCATCCGGGCCGGGCAAGCCCACGTCGGGACTAAACCCTTCCGAGTACCTGCGTAACGATTCAACGATCAGGTAAGCGGTGGGGAACCAGATCGGGCCGCGCCAGTTGGAATTGCCGCCTTTGAGCTTCATGTCTTCTTCCGCGGGCTCATAACGAACCACGCTCGAACCGAAGGCGAATGGATGCTCTTGGTGGAATTTCGAGAGACTGCGGATGCCGTAGTCCGACAGAAATTCCTCCGGATCCCAGATGCGCTTCAGTAGGCGCTGGAGCTGAAGCTGGTCGACGATAGACAGCGTCAGGATCTCCTTGCCGTCGCGCGTACCTGGGATGCAGGCGTGCTTCGCCAGGGCTGGGCGGTTCGTTAGAAACCACTGCAGGTCAGTGGTGAACTCGGCGTGTTGCTTAAGCTGTTCGAGGTGGAGCACGCTGACCGCGAAGATCGGGATCAGACCAACCTGCGAACGTACGCGGAAACGGTGAAACTCACCATTGGGATAGCGGAGGGTATCGTAGAAGAAACCCTCGCGTTCATCCCAGAGTTGAAAATCGCGGCCACCCATGTTCTTCATGGCCTTGCCGATGAAGGTATAGTGCTGGAAGAATTTAGTGGCGAGGCCCTCGTAAGCCGGGTTCTCCTTGGCAAGCTCAAGCGCGATGTTCATCATGTAAATGCAGAAGAAGGCCATCCACCCGGTGCCGTCGGACTGCTCCAGAATGGCGCCGTTGGGGAGCTTTTCGCTGCGGTCGACGACGGTGATGTTGTCCAGCCCGAGGAAGCCGCCCTCGAAAACGTTGTTGCCCTGGCTGTCTACTTTGTTCACCCACCAGGCGAAGTTGATGAGCAGCTTGTGGAAACATTTTTCGAGAAACTCGCGGTTGGCGTGGCCGGTGCGGTCGCGCTCGATTTCGTAAACTCGCCAGACCGCCCAGGCGTGCACCGGAGGATTCAGATCTGAGAATTCCCACTCGTAGGCCGGAATCTGGCCGTTTATATGCTGAAATTGCTCGAATAAGAGAAAGCGGAGGTTGTCGGCGGCGAAACCGGGATCGATCAGCGCAATGGTGGTGCACTGAAACGCCAGGTCCCAGGCGGCAAACCACGGATATTCCCACTTGTCCGGCATGGAAAGGATGCGCATGGAGTTGAGGTGCCGCCAGCGGAGGTTGCGGCCGTGCCAGCGCGAGTCCGGAGGCGGCCGGTTCGGGTTATCGCCCTCGAGCCAAGCGTTCACGTCGAAGTAGTACATTTGTTTACTCCAGAGCAGTCCGGCGAAGGCCTGACGCTGGATCATACGTTCTTCTTCAGTGGCGCGGGGAGGATGTACGGCGTTGTAGAACAGGTCTGCTTCTTGCCTGCGCTGAGCAATGATGTCATCCACGGCACGCAATGGATCATTCAGCTGGCTGGGAGTGAGCCGCAGCCGCAAAATGGCGGACTTGCCTGCCGGGATGCGCAGTTTGTAATCGATGCAGGCCTTGGTGCCCTGGTGCTGCGGATTCACTTGATCGTGTTCGCCGTTGACGATGTAACGGTGGAAGGCGTCCTTGACGTGCGGCTTGCGGCTCACATTTCTCGGACCATATACGCGGGGCGCGTTAGTTTCGTTGTCAGTGAATAAAGGGGTTCCGGACGCTTCGCAGTAGAGGTGGCGCAGGCCAAGCTGGTAAATATCACGAAGGTTCTGGGGCGGCCTGGCGTTGCGATCATCGGCCTCGATGTTCATAAGCCCACCATGGCTCGATCCTAAGACGATGCTTGCTTCGGGACCCGCAGGATCGCTCCAGGCCCAGCTATTACGGAACCAGAGATGAGGGATCAGGTGCAATTCGGCATCTTCCGGACCGCGGTTAATGGCTTCGACGCGGATGCAGATGTCTTCTTCAGAAGCCTTGGCGTACTCGATAAAAACGTCGAAGTAGCGATCATCGTCGAAAATGCCGGTATCAATTAGCTCGAATTCGCCACCGCGCCCGCCACGGCTGCGGTTTTCGTCGACCAGCCAGCCGTAGGGATACTCGCGCTGCGGGTACTTGTACAGCATTTTTTGATAGCTGTGCGACGGCGTGTTGTCGAGGTAGAAATAGTATTCTTTGACGTCCTCGCCGTGGTTACCTTCGCCGTTATTGAGGCCGAAAAAGCGTTCCTTGAGGATGGGGTCGCGGCCGTTCCAGAAAGCCAGCGCGAACACCAGAATCTGGTAGCGGTCACACAGGCCGGCGATGCCGTCTTCACCCCAGCGGTAGGCCTTGCTGCGGGCAAGGTCGTGAGTGAGGTAGTCCCAAGCGGTTCCGTAAGCGCTGTAGTCCTCGCGCACAGTGCCCCAAGCGCGATCGGACGTGTACGGGCCCCATTTGCGCCAGGGGCGCACCAAGCTCCCTTGATACGGGCCGTGTAATCGCTGGTACTCCGCAGTTTCGAGAATCGGCTTCATTTGTCCGAATGTTCCGACAGAACTTCCTGCGCGGAAAGGTTGTAGCGCGTTTGGGCAATTTCCATGATTGATTTAAGAAATTGCGGGCGGTCACGCAGCACGCGCGTGAAGCCGGATTTGTCGAGCACGAAAAAGTCGCAATAGGATTTGGCGCGGACGGTTGCGTTTCGAGGCGCTGCTGTCAGGAGGCTGATTTCGCCGAAGAAGTTGCCCTCGCCGAGTGTCGCGACGACGTTGCCGGAGCCGTCGATTACTTCTACTTCGCCGCGTGAGATTACATACATCTCGCCGCCGGACTCCCCTTGGCGCACGACCAAATCGCCCGGCTGGAAAACCACCGGCTTCAGAGCCAAAATGAGCGACGCAAGGAACACAGTGTCTGCTCCTTCAAATAGCGGGACCTTTTCAAGCGTTTCACGATTGAGAATTTCGACCCATTTCCGTCCGTCTCGCTCCATCAGCTCGAAAGCAGCTTTAGGGCCCCAGGTACCCGCCGCGTAATTCGGAAAATCTGCCGGTTCGTTTTTCCACACGTCCAACATGGGTTGAGCAATCCGCCAGGCTGTCTCGACAAGGTCGGTTCGCGAGAACAGGGTCGCGTCGCCGTTCATGCAGTTATAAATGAGTACTTCGTAGCCGGTCGCGCGCGGGGCGGTAAACGCCTGGCTGTAGTCGAAGCGCATGTTCACGTTCTGCAGAGACATCTCCGGGCCCGGCGTCTTGGCCTGAAACCGCAGCTCGATCCCCTGGTCCGGCTGGATGTGAAAGATCAACCGGTTTGGTTCAAGCGATGCAACCGGAGTGCCTCTGAACACGATGTCCGGCGGGCTCTTAAGCTGCACGACGATCTCCGTGCCGCGCTTCCACAGCCGCTTGCCTGAACGAAGATAGATGGGAACGCCAAGCCATCGCCAGTTGTCAATGAAAAGCTTGACCGCTGCGAACGTCTCCGTAGCGGACAGGCTGGGCACGCTGGGCTCCTCGCGGTAACCGAGCGCCGGTTTTCCATCGGAGCTAACGCCCGGGCCGTACTGGCCTCGAACCGTATTGGCGCGCACGGAGCCCGCGTCCATGATACGCACGGCTTCGAGCAACTTGGATTTCTCATTGCGAACCGCCTCGGGCGCGAACGAGGTGGGCGGCTCCATGCAGAGATACGCCAGCATCTGGAACATGTGATTCTGCAGCATGTCCCGCAGCACGCCAGACCGGTCATAGTATGCGCCACGCCCTTCGACACCGACAGCCTCCGCAACGCTGAACTGGATGTGATCGATGAAATTCCGATTCCATACCGGCTCAAACATCCCGTTTGAGAACCGGAATGCGATGATGTTCTGGACTGTCTCTTTGCCCAGATAATGATCGATGCGGTAGATCTGGTCCTCGGTCCAGTACGTGAGGATTTCCCGATTCAGCGCAATGGCGGAAGGCAAATCGTTGCCGAACGGCTTTTCTACAATGATTCGCTTCCAGCCTGCGGAAGAGGTTTTGAAGCCCGCCTTCTCGATGTTACTCGAAATGAGTCCGAACACCGGCGGGGGCGTGGCCATGTAAAACAGAACGTTCCCGCGCGCCTGATATCGTTCGTCGAGCTTCGACACGAGCCCGGCCAAGCGGACAAACGCAGCGTTGTCGTCGAACTTGCCCGGAGTATAGTAGAGTCGCGAAGAGAGCCAATCCCAAGTGTTTTGATCGAATTCCTGGCGCGTGGAAAATTGTTTAATATCGGTCGCCATCTTTTCGCGAAACGATTCGGTGGTGAGTTCGTCCATCGCCATGCCCACGATGGCAAAGTGCTCGGTTAGCAAGCCGTCACAGGCAAGGTTATAGAAGGCGGGCATCAGCAGGCGCTTCGTAAGGTCGCCGGAGGCTCCGAAAATCACCAGTACGCACGGTTCGGCGGAAGGTTGCTTCGAACCCAACGCGTTTAGAGAACTAGTAGGCTGGACCACGACTGTCGCTTCATCTTACAAGAGGCTTTGCGTAAGAGGCTGGGGCCAACTCTCAAGGAACCGAGAAGGCTATGGGTTGACCGGGCCAAAGACGGCCGAAGCGCCGACCGAGTTCGTCAGGGTGATCGTGACCGCAGTGAAGGGGACCGTGGTTCCCGGCGGTCCGGTGTAAGTGAACTGCACTGTCACGGTGAATGTGCTGCCCAAGGGGATGGAGGCGGAACTGCCGTACCAGCCGGCAAATGCACTGGAGAGCGGCACCGTAACATCCGCCGAAGCCAACTGCGTGTTGGTCGGCGACGTGAAGTGGAAAAGAGCGCTGGTCATGTCGCGCGGAGTCGAGCGGCCGGTCACGGAAATGCTGAATCCGCTGGTGGTCACCGTGCCAATAGTCACTTTGCTAATGACCGGAACGGTGGGAATGACGGCGATGACGACAGGCGCGGGTGGCGGAAGCGGATTGCCGGCGGAATCCTGCAAGCTGGTGGTGATCTTAATGTTGCCGGCGACGGTTCCGATCATGACAGGAATGCTGGTGAACGGTGTGGTGCTGAACAATCCCTGGCTGCTACCAGCGGCGATAGTGAAGGTGGCCGTAGTCGCCGCACCGCTGGCGAACTTTGCGTCATAAAGCTGGGAGCCGCCGGACGCGGGCGCGAAGGTCAGCGTCATTGTGCCGGTGATGTTCAACGGATAGGTTCCGCCGCTCAACGATAACGTTGCGGAGGGCTGCGTGCCCGCGACCCCGGTTTGCGGAAGGCCGGTAATGGTGAGAGCGTTGATGACGATCGTGAACGATTGCACGATAGGCGGCACCACGGCAGTAACACTCCCAAAGCTCGCTGTAATAGTGAACGGCGAAGTTCCCGCCACAGTCGGCGTGCCGCTAATGACGCCCGTGGAGGGATTCAGATTCAACCCAGCGGGGAGTGTGCCGGTGGTAACGGCCCAGTTGGCAATCGTCGCCCCGACTACGGCAAGAGTTGACGAGTAGGGGACATTTATAAAACCGCTGGGAAGAGCGGCGGGAGCTATCCCCGGTGTTCCGATCGTCAAGGTGAGTTGCAGAGAGGCCGAGCCTCGCGCCGCGTCGGTGAGTGTGATCGAAATGGCCGATGCGCCCGGTGCGGTGGGGGTACCGTTGAGGATGCCAGTATTGGGATCCAGCGCCAAGCCCGCCGGCTGGCCGGTCGCGCTCCAGGAATAGGGAGGAGTCCCACCGGTCGCCTGCAGAGTTTGAGAATAGGCGATGCCAATGGTTCCGTTGGCGAGCGAAATGGTGCTCACCAAAAGAGGGGCCGTGACGTTGATACTGAGAGACTGCGTCGCGTTCAAGTTGGTGACGGGATCGGTAGCTCGAACCTGAAAGGTAAACGGTCCCGCTTGAGTGGGCGTGCCGGTAATCAGTCCCTGGGCGCTGAGACTGATCCCAGGAGGAAGATTGCCTGACACCGAACTCCAATTCAATGGGCCGCTGCCGCCGGTGGCCGCGAGCGCCGGCGGTGAATAGGGGATTCCAACTGTTCCACTGGGAACGGTGGTGGTGGTGATCGTCAGGATTGCCGGAATAATTATGCTTAACGAACGGCTGGTAGTTACGCCAGCAGCAATATCGGTGACCGAAACCTGGAATGGAAAAGTGCCGCCAGTGGTGGGAGTGCCCGCGATCTGTCCCTGCGGGCTGAGATTTAAGCCCGGAGGCAGCACGCCCGATAGCAACGACCAACTTAGAGAACCCGTGTTGCCGATGGCGGCCAGCGGTTGTGAATAAGCGATCCCTATGGTCCCGTTGGGCAACGCAGCCGTGGTGATGCCCAGAACATCCAGGTTGTTGGATGCCGTCGCTTGCGCGCCTGAGGCGTCAGTGACAATCACGCCGATCGGGAAAATTCCGCCGGCTTGCGGGTTTCCTGTCAGAAAGCCGGTGTTGGGGTCGAGTAGCAATCCATCGGAGTTCGTTGTGCGCTGCAACGCCCAGGTGTAGCCCGGCACGCCGCCGCTGGCTTGGAACAATAGGCCGGAATAAAAGCCGCCAAGTGCGCCTGAAGGATGCGTAAGCGGCGTAAGAGTGAGCGGGGCTCCTGTCGAAACGAAGAGGGTGTATTGCTGGAACGCCTGCTGCGGTGTGGGAGCCTGGTTGTCGACGGCCATCACCGTGAATGTGAAAGCGCCTGCCTGCGTCGGCGTGCCTGCAATGGAGCCCGGGGGACTTGCCGCACCCGACAAACTCAACCCGGGAGGAAGATTGCCGCTGGATATCGACCACAGGATTAGATCGTTCTGAAACGGAGGGGCGACGCCGAGTTGCTGTAAAGGAATCGCTTTATTCACGGTAAACACGCCGCCGCCGACCGGCAAACTAGTGGGCGTGATGGTAAGGCTTTGGCCCCAGGCGCTGACGGAGACGACAGCCAGCGCAGCGGCGAGGAGAGGCGCGCGGCGCACAGTCATTGCTGCGCCCCCTCAGTGGCGGCGAGCGGCACTAACCACACTTCATTCGTAGACGCGTCGAAAAGCTTCACAGCGCCATCGGTCAAGCCAGTGAGGCGGAACAGGGAGCCGCCCATTCCGAACAAGCCCTTGGGCAAACAAGCGCAATCGCCGCCGATGCTGGCGCCGGTGACGAGGTCGAACGTAGCCAGATGGCTGAGACTTCCGGCGATGCTCAGATAGCGATTATCGAAAGAAGTCGCGAAGCCTAGGGCCACTTCTAGTTGTGTCGCCGGGTCGGGCGGCGGCGCGTCACTCGGTCTGGTCCAAAGGACGCTGGGAACGGCAGCGCCATCGATGTTCGCGACGATCACGACTTGATTGACGGTAATCACTGCGACGTCCGCTCGTCCGTGGAAGAAGCACACAGCCTCCGCCGGACCGTCCACCGGAAGTATGGATACATTTCCATCCGGCCCAATGGCGTAGACTCTGTCGGACCAGGCGCCGGCGACCCACTGGCCATCGTCGCTCACGGCCAAGCTGAGGGGATCGGCCCCCAGCGACGAAACGTCGAGGTCGCGCACCGACGGGGTAGCGGACAGCCCGCTGACCACCTGGACGTGGTGAGCCGCCGAGAACCAGAGGGCGGCTGCGGTTCCACTGGGACTGAACGTAATGCGGTCCGCGGCGGGACCTGCTCCCGCAATAAGAGCGGTGGAAACGGCGTCCGGTGTCAGCGAAACCAGCGCACCCGTATCGGCGTCGATCGCCAGGGCCCGGGTCTGGTCAGGGGAAACCTCGAGAAGAGAGAGGGTGCGATCGGATAACTGTGGAGCGCTCACGGAACCGGCGCCGGGAATCCCATAGAGGATCCGCAGGGCGCCTTTCTCGGGAAGATAACCCATGATGGGCCCTCTCACCTGGGCACACGCAGCGACAGTCAGAGCAAAGAAGATGAAGATGCCGGAAATGTCATTTCGCCGCATTATTATGGACCTACTGTTATGGTGCCGGGAGTGATGGTGATGGTAGAGGGATTATTGGAAGAGCTACCGCCGCCGCGGTTGGCAATGATCACGCCCGCCGCGATGCCCCCGCCAACGATTGCGCCAACGATCAGCAGTTTGGTGGTGAGACTCATTCCTCCGCTGGAAGCACCGGTGGCAGAAGTGCCGAGGGCGTTGGTTTGAGTGATGATGGCGCTGGCGGTAAGTCCGGCAAAGGAAGCGGCCACGCGAATCTGCATGGAGCCGGCCTGATTATTAAAGCGGATGCCGCGGGCCACTGCTTGACCCTGGGCGTTGGTGGCAGTGGTCAGCGTGGTGCCGCCGTTGGCAAATACTCCACCCGGGCCATTACTCGGCAGGAAGAAGACGACGGCGGCTCCGGCCACTGGTTTGTGGTTCTCGTCTTCCACTTGGACGATGGGGTCTCTATTGACGCGCTGCTTCACATTATTAATCGCGCCTTCTCCTTCGACGATTACAATCTCAAGGATGGACGGGTTCTGGCCCCAAGCGGGAAGTTGTGTGAAATCAAGCAGCAATAGCAGAAAGATTAGAGATAAGAAACGTTGCGTTCTGGGGTGCATCGATCCTCCCAAATGCCAAGGTACCACTCTTGCGAGACCTATCGCGGCAGCGCGATGGGGAAGAATTTTGCAGTGATGCCCGGAGCGCTATTGAATTCGCCGGGGTTCCGTCTTGGCCGCCAGTAGTCGATCCAATTCAGCCAGCTTGGACTTCACCCAAATGACGCCGGGCCACTTGGACTGGATCTTGCTATACACTTCATAGGCATTGGAGAGGAGACCGGCGCGTTCAAATACGGTGGCCATGCCCACCAGCGGCGACGGATCATCTCCGCTCTGGGCAGCGGCTTTCTCAAACGGCGCCAAGTCCGCGAGGACGCTGGGCGGCAGCCGATCGTGTGCGACGACCGGGACTGTATCCAGATCGCGCATTCGCATGGCTCCGTAGGATTGCTGGCTGGCGACGGAAACGCGCAGCATAGCTGGGAGCATGCAGGAACCGGCCGGCTGCTGCGATGCGAGCTTTCCTTTCCTGACTCGCACTTGGGTAGCCTCGAACAACGCCTCGCCCTTCGGCGCTAAAGTTTGGCGGCTCTTGCCGGCGCAGAATAAATAGGAAGCAGCGGCCGAGCCGGTGCGGATGGAATCGCCGCTAAACAAGAGATCGCAAGACTTTGCGTCCAGGGGAGTGGTGGAGTTCGCGCGCACCACTTTCGCGTCAGGGGCGGAAAGCAGAATTCCCACCGGCGTCTCCTGCGCATCCGCGAAAACGGGGAGTTGCCCAACCGGCAAAATGAGCAGGCTGCCTAGAATGAGTTTGATTGCGCGCTGCGACATCTTTCTTGCCTCCATACCATTTACGCGTTTCGCGAACTATCGGATTTTAAGTAATTGATCGATGCTCTTCATATTCTGGCGTGCAAACTTGGCCTCTTCCAGATCGCCATTGAGATCGAGCATGACCTCGAAATGCTTGCGCGCCGCGGCCAGAGTCTCCAGACTGCCATTCTGCGCGGCTTCGCGAGCGTAACAGAGAGCCAGGGCGTAATGCGTGTAGGGATCCTTGGGATCGTAGGCCAGCGACTTCTGACAATATGCCACGCCCAAGTCGAAATGACTTTGCTTGCGTTCCGCGTCGCACAGGCCGAAGTATGCCAGGCTGCGCATGTCGCGCCAAGTATCGGTCTGCGCAGCGCGCGATTTCTTGCCGATTCCAGCCAGGAAGCCGAGCACGTAGTAGTTCATTTTGCCCGCCATCCCGGTATCAAAGTCGCTTAGACGCAAATACTCCGTGTATTCAGTGGAAGCAATGGGATACTTTCCGCTCAGCCGAAGACTTTCCGCCAGCCACAAATGTGGTTCCGCTGCGGCGGGAGCGAGATGGATGGACGCGCGCGCGGAGTCAATCGACTGCGCATACAATTCCTTCATCCGATAGGCCTGGGCCTGCATGTAGAGCGCGGTGGCGTTGGTCTTGTCGCGCTGGACCACCGTATTTAGCTGGCGGATCGCTTCATCCACAGCACCCGTGTCCAGGAGAACACCCGCTAAACTGACACGCGCCTCCAGGTAATCCGGGTCGACCTCAATGGCTTTGCGGAACGCGGCTTGGGATTTCTGCGACTCAAAGAGCGAGTTGTAGGCGCGTCCCAAATAAAGCGCGGCCTGACTGTAGGTGGGGTCGATCTCCAAGGCTTTCTCGAAATGCTCGACCGCTTTCTTGTAGTTATCCGCAAAGCCTTTGTTGTAGTATCCGAGTCCTTCATTCAACTGATCCAGCGCGGCCTTGGTGCGGCGGCGTGCGACTAGAATTTTGATGGAGACGGTGGATTCCCTGCCAGGATAAACGGTTTCGTCCCGCGGGCCATCCGGTTCATAGCCCAGTTTCACGCCTTGCACCGTGTGGCTTCCGGGACGCAAGCCAGGCAGGCGAAGAGCACTCCCTTTGTTGACGACACCGCGCGAGGTTCCGTCGACGAAGACCTCGACCCCGTCCATGTTGGTTTCAAACACCAGCGTGCCGTCGACCGGCGGCGGGGCGTGGCCCACGCGCAGTCCGTTGGGCAGATACGCCAGCAGCATGTTGGGATCGAAGCTGCCGCGATCGGACGTGGGGTTCTGCTGTCCCTTGGTGGCTTCCCGCACGTTGCGACGCACGTATTCCGCAAGTTCATCGGCGGTTACGATGCCATCGCCGGACTCGTCCGCTTCCCCTTCGAGGCCTTTCACGACGTAGTACGTAAAGATTCCGTGGCCGCCGCCCCATTCCTTACTTTCAAAAGAGCGTTCGCGATCGCGGCCCGCAGTGAGTGAGAGAATCGAACGCGACAGATCCAGCAGGCTCTGATTCAACGCGCGCGCTTCGGCATCGGGAGCAATGGCGCCACTATGGCAAGCATCGGTGAGCAGGACCTTCCATTTCGACTTAATGCGCGCCCCAGCCACCTGCCCCAGCGCGTCCATCGAGTAGCCGGTGCCGGGAATGTCGGCGGGATCAAGATCGTAGGGAGCCAGGTAGCCACGGCCGCCGGAAATGAATCCATGACCCGCGAAATAGATCACCACGCGGTCTTCTTCCTTGGCTACCGAAGGCAGCCAGGTTTCCAGTTCACGCTTCATGTTGGCGAGGGTAGCCTGCTGCCCGGTCAGGCGATGGACATTCTCGGCGCGAAAGTTTCCGCCCTCCGGACTGATCAGAACGGAGTAAATGGCATCGGCATCGGGCTCGGTAAATTCCAACTGCGCCCGGGCCGGCAGGTTCTTATAGTTCCCGATGCCTACGATCAGCGCATATCCCCGCGGAACCGCCACCGCGGGCAAGGTCGCGGTGCTGTTTTCTTCGTATTTGAGATCGCGTTGATTTGCTTTGTCTTGCGGAGGAGGCTGCGGCTGCGCGGCGGCGAGCAAGGCCGCGCAAGACACACTAGCGATGCGCCAGAAGGAGTTCATAGATGATGGGTCCTGACAGCGGCGTCGGCGAGGAGACCGCGGTTTGGCCGCGCTCTTCGGTAAAAACTAAGTCCCGCGAAGTGGCACTCGCGAGATCATTCATGTTTTCGGGCAGTTTCTCGCCGGGCTTCACCGGCTTGATTCCGGCGGTGGGGTCCACGCATTCGCCGCGGGTCTTCAGAAGCACGTCGTCACAGCGCGGGCGGAAAGAAGGCGGCACGATGCCGGGTGCGGGCGGTGGGGGCAGCGGCTTGTACTCACGGACGAATTCGACGGGACTCACCAGCCAGTAGATCACGTCATGGCCAGGCGGTCCGCCGACGCTGAAAGATCCCTGCAATCCAGGCACGATCAAGTCGCTCACGGCAGCAATGCGATTGTCGTTGCCGCTATTCGACCGCGGGAACAGCAGATCGTAGCGGCCGGAGGTGCCGTGATTGACAACATATAGATATCCAGCAAATGTGGAGGACACGCGGAAGCGCAGGCGGTCCCCGGGAGCAAACACGGTGGCCGGGTTGACCGTGTGCCATCCGGCCGCTTCGCGCCGCTCGACGGCGACGTCGATACGTTGCGGAGTTTGGGCTGCCGCGAAACTGCAGATGGACAACGCCACTGCGCTGCATCGCCTCCGCCAACGCAGACCCGACATCGGCTACCTCCTGCTATGGTCCATCTTAGCTCTCGCCACAACGCCGCGGAAAAAGATGGCCGCTAACGTAACCCATCGGCATCCGCGGGGTCGTTCGTTACGGTGTAGCCTAAGATATGCAGATCGAGGCTCTCCGTGGCCAGAAACCTGTTCAGGCTCTGACTTTTTGGGGTGTCCGCGGCTCCTTGCCGACTCCGAAGCGAGACAATCTCGGTTATGGCGGGAACACGTCCTGCTTAGAGATCCGCAGCGCGGACAATGAGATCGCAATTTTCGACGCCGGGACAGGTATCCGCAATTTGGGCGAGGCTTTAATGCGGCAATCTCAGGGGAAAGGCCTGAAGTTGCATATCTTCCTTACGCATTACCATTGGGATCATATTCAGGGGCTTCCTCTCTTCGCTCCGCTATTTCAAGCAGGAAATGAAATCATTTTTTACGCTTCCGAGAGGCTGGGTTCCATTCAACAACACTTGGGCGGTCAAATGAATGCTCCCTATTTCCCCGTGAAGTTCGACGAGGTTGCAGCGCGAACTCGCTTCGTCGAGATGGATGCGCAAAGCGTGGCCGTGGGAGATTTACGGGTAAGGAGCTTCCCCATGTATCATCCGCAAGGCGCTGGCGGATTCAGGATTGAATCGCCGTCGGGCGCGATCGTCTATGCCAGCGATCTAGAGCCCGGACAGGGCGAACTTGACCGTGTGGTTCGGGAGGTAGCCGACGGTGCCGACACGCTGATTTACGACGCGCAGTACACTCCGGAAGAATACCGGACGCATCGCGGATGGGGGCATAGTCACTGGCGCGAGGCTGCGGCCGTCGCCAATGATGCGCGCGTGAAGGAATTGATCCTGTTTCATCACGATCCATCGCACAACGACGACTTACTCACCGAATTGCAGAACCAAACGCGGGCGCTTTTCGAGCGCACTACGTCGGCCAGAGAGGGTATGGTGATTGAATACCCGTGACGCCTTCTCCGCCTACCGTGAACGGGGCGCCGTAACTGGGCCCGGAGGATCGTTCGTCACAGTGTAGGGCTGCCCATTGCCGGGATGCACGTACATTCGCTTGGCTTCTTCCGCCGTGAACGGGCGCGAGCCGCGGCGATTGAAAACCGTCAACTGATTGCCGCTCTCATCCACGCCACGATCGCGATCGATTCCCTTAGAAATAGCCAAAGCCGGGCCTTTGGATTTGTAGGCGGCGATCAGTTTGGGGGTCGGCTTGGGACTGAAACCCAGGTAATTGGGATTGTCGTTGGGCGCGAAGATCTGCACGATCTTCATACCGTTAACACCGTCAGCCAGATAAGCGAAAGCACTGGCGGCCACCATACCAATTTTGACGTCGCGAGTGTCGTTGATTTCCCCGTTCGCGTTAAACACCTGTTCGAGCATAGGGTGCTCGGGCCGTTCCACGTCCACAATCGCCAGACCTTGCTTTCCGCCCGCCACGTAGGCGTAGGTGCGCGCCACGTAAAGATTGCGCGCATCCTCCAAGGGCACCAGCGCGCCCTTGAAGAGGCGCGGCTTATCCAAGGAACTGGTGTCCAGAACTTTCAAGCCTTGTTGGTCCACCACGAAGGCGTAGCGAAATTGTACGGAGACTCCCTGCGGTTCGACCAGATCCGGCGCGCCAATTTCCGCAGTCACCTTGGGCTCGAGGGGATTGGCAATATCCACGACCACCAGGCCGCGCTTGCACAGAATGTAGGCGTAGTGCCCCGCAATGGTGATGCGCCGCGCACCGTCTAGAATCCCGTTGGGATTAAACGAGAGAGCTTTCTTCAAAAAGTTGTTGTTGGGGTTACCATCTAGCAGCGTGAGGACGCCAGGACTCTTGCTCTTCAGATTCGGATCTCCGATGACCACCAGCCCCTCATAAAGATCCGTTACGTAGAGGAACCCATAGAACGGCGCGATGGGCTGCTCTTCATTACGGGGATCGTGCGAACGCAGCGGGTCAATAGCCAGCGTGGAGGGCGATCCGACACTGGTGGCATACTTGGTTTTCACATAAAACCTCTGCCCCAGAGGCGAGACGGGCGCCGTGTTCATCTTCTCCGAAAAGTTTTTGTTGTCGATGTTGGCGACATCGAACACACGGAATCCGCCGCTGCCCATGGCCGCATATAGATATTCCCCGCGCACCTGCACGTCCAGAACATCTTTCCCGCCGTGGCGGTCAGAATCTTCGATTTCGCGCTTCTTGCTTACAAATTTTTCGTAGCTTCGCGGATACGCAAGCTTGTGGAGATCACTTCCGAAGATGGCGGGCGGATCGTCATGCTCGGCCACGGTTACCGCGGAGAAACCCTTCGGACCCTCCGCCAGATAAATGTAGCGCCCCATGAAATTGACCAGATTCGTGCCTTGCATCAGCAGTTGCGCCATCCAGGCATTGTTGTCGCCTTTCCGGGATACGTGGCAATCGGTGCAAGTCTTGGTTTCTTTTCCCCGCACGGTGTGCGGATAGTAGGTGCTGAAGCCGAACCCACTGAAGCCTTCCGCGGAGATGGTTTGCTGCTGGTAATACAACCAATCCCTATTCGCATTCTGGGAACTGACGACCACCGCGCACGTAGACCGCGTGGGAGCAATGCGGTGGTTGGTGACGGTTCCATCGATGCCCAACATATAAATGTCGTCACGCAGGACGTCGTAGTTATACGACGTGTAATTACGCGTTTCCTGCCCCTCGTTGTGGAGCATGGGCATCTTCTTGTTCGCCGTCATCGGCAGATGGCAGCCGAAACAACTGGTGGTCCAGGAAGAATGGCAGGCGTAGCAGGTCATCTTGCTGTTGGCGTGCGCCAGTTTGGAATCGTCGCCCAAAGCCGCACCCCAGGTCCGGCCGTCCTTCAGAATCGTTTTCGCCAGCCGCGACTTTTCGCTGTAGTGGGGATTGCCGGGGGTGATGGTATCCATCACCTGCACTACTTCCCAAGGCTCCTTGTCTTTTTCTACAGCCGAGCGCTGGTAGAGTTTGCCGTCCTCCCAGTAGAAACGGCGCTTGCCCCAAGGAGTGCGCAGCAATTCCATGTTGTGGCCGCCTGACGGCGCAGCCGCCGCGGAAGTGCGCAAGGTAGACTTGCGGTCGATCGAGCCGTGACAATCTACGCAATCCACCTCCACCGCGTTGCGCGTCTCTCCGTAGATGTGACCGTCTCCGTGACTGTCCTGCGAAAAGTGACAGTCCGCGCAATGCATGCCCTTATCCAGATGCACGTCGCGAAGCTGCACTCCTTTATTGAATTTCTCCGGATCTTCACGCTTTACGAGTTGGTCTTCCGCGTCCAGCATGTTGCCTTTGCGATCACGCTTGTAAACCGCGCGGAACACCCATCCGTGGCTATGGAAGTCGCCGAACTGTGTGTGCTTCAATTGTTTGTTGAAATCGGCCGACCCAATCTCGTTGAGAAACGCGAGATCGTTCCATTTGCCGCGCGCGGCCGCCGCATTGGGATTCGCGAGCCAGGAGTTATAGCGTTCGCGATCGGTGGGATCATGCTGGGTCTTGGGGTACATCGGTTCGCCATCGGTTTCGTTGTCCCACCAGGTGTAGCCGAGGTAGGTGGAGACCATGCTGGTGCCGGGATGTATATGGCATACGATGCACTGGCTGGTGGGAATCGCGCGCGTGAAAACATGTTGGATGGGGTGGCCCGATTCATTCTTCGGAATCGTGGGGTCCATTTGTGCACTCTTGCCTTGGTTGCCGAACTGCGAGTAGGAGCCGGAATGGATGGACGAGCGATCGTTGGCGTAGATCACGTGGCAAGCAGTGCAGCCGCTCGCGCGGTAATCGCCAGGATGATCGTTGGTGCCGGGCATCGACAACAAAGGGTCCAGCAAGCGGGTCTTCTGCAAGCCCAGGAACACCGGGTCGGTGCGCAGCAATGTTCCCAACCCGCGATTGCTCAGTTTGTCGTCCGGCCGGCCGGGATCTTCCTCTTTCAGCGGATTGCCAATTTCGCCCCGGGGGCCGCCACCGCGTTCAAACACGCGCAGTATATTGCCCGGCTGGGAAACTTCCCAGCGCGGTAAGGGGTCTACGCCAGTGAGCCAGCCCTTGGCGCGCGTTTCCTCAGCGGACGGAGGAGGCCATGCGCGAAGGCTCTGCGGGAGGCCCTTCGGCGAATAGCTTTCCCCATAGTGGACGTCTTTGAACGGCACCGCGCCGTTATTGTAAAGAGCCGCGTTCCATAGCATGCCGCCATGGGTCATCATGCCGGTGCGCACGGCGCGAACCTCGCTTACGTGGCAGCCCACTTGACCACAGGTCTCGGTCGCCACACGCAGGTCGCCCGGATTGACGAACTTGATGTAGTCTTTATCTTCCTTTAACCAATCCGCAAAGGCGCGAACCGGGTTGGCGGAACTCTTCCACATTTCCGAAAGCTTGGGCTTCGGGTGAGCTTGCTTTGCGGCCTGCTTGTAGGTTTCCGATTTGGCGTCAGCGGTAGCTGGGCGCCGGATCTCGGCCTTGCCGCCGTGACAATCCACGCACGCCAGGTGCACGGCGCCGCTGGGATGCATGCTGGGCGCTTCGGTCTGCCCGTGACAGCTCACGCATCCAATGCTCTTGCGGTCCGCGTCTTCCTTGGTTTGGAAGAGTTCTGATCGCTGTTGCGGTTGCGCTGGCAGTGGATCTGTCGCGAATAACATACCGGCCAGCAGGAGCGCGCTGGCAAGGGCCAGACCTGCCAAAACTCTCTTTATTGGCTTCCTCATTCTTCTCTTCAGAACTGAAACCGCACGTTCGTAAATAGAGAGTACAACGTCTTGTCGGTAGAAATATCGCGAAAGCCCTGAAACGGGAAAAAGGTATTGAAGCCCGCTGTGACGGTGATGTTGTCCGACAGCCGCGGCCGGTACTTGATGCCCACGCCCATATCCGCGCCTACGCCGGCATGGATGGGCGCCTGAAACAGTAAAACTTCTAGCGGCTTGGTGTATTGAAAGCGAATCAAGTTCAGATTGGTGAAGACGCGCAGCTTAGGGGTCACGTCCGCATCGACGCCCGCATTGTAAATGAAAAGGCCCGGGTTTACGAAATTCGCTTGACCCTCGATCTTACTCGAGCGCAGACTCGGCACCAAGCTATCGCCACCGACAATCCCCACACCGCTACCGGTCAGGCGAATGCCTTCGCGATTCCAGAAACTGAAGATGCCGCCGGCAAAGTTGGGACGGTCCAAGATGGCGTCGAATCCGTGAGCCGTATCGCCGCGCGGGTTCTTTTCTCCGGAGGCCCAAAAGACGGAGACGCGATAGCGCAGCCAGTCCTTATCGAGAGACAACTCCAGCGCCGCCATTTGCGCGTTGATATCCACGCGGCGCCCGGCCAGCGGGTTGCGCGTGTCATGCCCTAGCACCTGATAGAACGCGTGGCTCACATTGATGCGGCCGATGTGCCCGTCCCCGGTCAATCCGTAGTAATAGGCGCGAATGGCGTGTGGCTTCACCGATCCGATGGGTTGTGGGCGGACGAGAAAATGATTCTGATCAAACTGAAATGACGCGTCGTCTTTGTCGTAGTGAAAACTTGCTTGGATGGTATAGCCCGGCTTGATGAAATCCTGACGATACAGATTGGCGATGAAGACCTCCTGGTGGCGCAGCGCGAAACTGTTTAATCCGCTGTTGGTGTCTTTTTCGAGCATCATGAATGCCGCCAGATTGTACTGATAGCGATTCGACCTCAGGTTTCCGAACAAGCGCAGGCCCGGCTCTTGATCGTCAAAGATGAACCCGCGGAAATCGCTATTGAAGGACTGTATCCCGGCGCGCACGGAGACGAAATCGTAATCGCTGCTGAGATTTTTCAAGCGCGCTTCAAAGAAAGCTTCCTGCACGCCGGCGTGTTGATCGTAGCGCGAGGGTCCCTTGCGCACGTCGATGTTCACGATGCCGTTTTCCTGCGCTCGCAGGTAGTTAAAATTGAACTCCGGTGTAAAACGAACCTGCCAGTCGATTGGGCGGAAGGACGTGTCGCCGTGAAAAATGGTCGCCGAGACCGCCACGTTCTCGGTGATGACGAACTGTCCGAAGTTGCCGAAGAACTCACCGGTGTCCGGGTCGATAGATCCCAGCCCGCTGGGCACCGGCAAGGTTCGCTTATCCATAAACGTATCGCTGGTCACTGTGAGATTCAGAAAGGTGTTGTTGCCGAAGATGGGGTAGTCCCCTTTCGCCTTATTGCGATTGAAGGGATCATACCAGTGGCCCTCGACATACTGAATGTCGCCGTTTCCTGAATAGCGGCGGTATTTCGGAAACTCGTATTGCCATCGGTTGGGAACGGGCGTGAAAACCTTGCTCTCTTCCGCCATGGGAACGGGCGGAGGAGGTGCAGGGCCGAGCGGCGTCAAGGTTGGGAACTCGCGATACGGACCCAAATCCGCTTCTTCCGGGAATGGTGGCAGCGCACCGCCAAAATAACGCGGAATCAATCGTAGCCCGTTCTCTTCCGGCGCTATGGCGCGTAGTGTCACATCGACTACTGTGGCGCCGCCCACCTTGAGTTCAATGTCCAGCGGATCCATGGCCACGAAACCTTCTCTCGACACCGTCCACCGATAGATTCCGGGAGCGAGATCCGCTTGGCGGAAAACACCATCGCCGGTAGTGGTAATTGTGACCTGATTTCCGGTCGCTTGATCGCGCAGGATGATCTGCGCTCCGCTGAGACCCAATCCGCTCTCCATGCGAATCACGCCTTGCACCGCGGCGGTCGACACTTCCGCTTGGCGCGGGAGTCGGGGTGGCACGGGCTGCGCCGGCAGAAGACGCGGGAACACCAGAGCGGTAACCAGCGTGAGCAAACAGGGCCATATCTTTTTCATGTTGATGCCCGCCTGGCGGATCTCAAAATGAGCACTTAGTCGGTAGGATTTCGTGGGAACTTCAAGTACGGTAAGCGAACTCCGTCGTCCATCACACGGTCCGCCCGAATGCGGTTGGGGGCTTGAAAACCAGTGGCGCCTCCATTGGTCACGAAATCGTCCTGCTCCACTCCATCGCCGCTTACGCCCAGTCCTCCCACCAGGACGCCATTCCGGTAGAGCGGTAGTGAGCCAGGGAAGAACACGATTCCATTCTGATAGGGATTGGCGGGTTGCGCGCCCTGCGTGCACGGATTTAATACATCGAACTGATACAGGGAAAAGAACGGACCGGGTTCGGTGAAGTCAATCCCGGGCGGATACAGAGGCTGCGCTCCAAATCCGAGGGTGCGATTGGTGACGGCCGTATTTCGAGGAACGCCCGGCAAGTCCGTTGCGGTGCGGTTCGGTCCGCTGAAGTAGATTACGTTGCGGGCCTTGGCGACCGAAACGTCAATACTGAACACGGTCGCATCTTTCATGCGGTGGAGGCCGATGATCTGACCGTCGAGATCGGAAACTGCAATTACAAATTTGGCACGCGTCCCCAGCGGAAGGCGGATGTTTCCGCGGGTCTGATTGGCGAGAGCGATGCTCTGATCTACAATGCGGCGCACTTCCTCGGCGGTTAAGCCACCCAATGGTCCAGTCATAGGCGCGACCAAATCTCCTTCGGGTGCGGGTCCGGGACTGTCGAAGGGCACAACGATGAATTGCCCCAGAGCGGCGAGCGCCACATCGTCGAGATTGGCTCCGCCAGCCACTGGTTGGGTACCGTCTGGCTGCGAAGCCTGGTCCACGAAGGGCAAAGCGATTCCGTCGATAAACACCGCGCCTGGATCAGGAGGTGGCAGCGGGAGGAACCCGGCATCCCTGGAGCCGACGAAGGCGGAATACTCGGCCACCGCCGGCGATACGCCTGCGATTCCCACTCCGCCCACCATCCGGCCATTCTTATACAAGGGGACACCGCCGGGATTTACTGCGGAAGGGTCGCTATCCGTCAAATCTTTTTTGCCGGTGATGATGCCCAGGCCGGACTGGTTGCCGTCCAAGCTCGTTGCAGCGGGAAACTCCTGTCCCGGAATATAGGCGGCATTGAACGAGCATCCGCGATTGGTATTTTCAATCCCGTAGAGAGCGCCGTTCGAGACGTACAGGATACCGGGCGGGAAATGGATGCCGCTGATGAAGCGAACGGTGCGGCTAGAGAGCGGCGCCTGGCTGTTGCTGAAGAATGCCGCCGTCCGGGCAACGGCTGCGGCCAATTCGTTGGTGTCCACCGACTGGCTGAAGTTGCCGGTGGAGAGAAGCGGGGCTCCGTATTTGCGGAAAACCGCCAGAATGTTTCCTTGACGGTCACTCACTGCAATAACCATGGCCGGATCATCGACCGCTCCGGCTGCCTTGGCGATGATGATCTGGACGTCAGCGGCAGTCAGGCTCTCCGTGTTCGGAACCAGGCCGGCATCGGGGTCGATAGCATCTTGGGCCAAACTGGTTCCCGGAAAAGAAATCACAGCCAGTAGAGCCGCCAGCAAAGATTTTCTCGTCGAATTGCTCGTCGATCTTCTCATCAGGGCAACAAAGCCTCCACATTTTTCATCTGGTGAGCGAATGTTTGCGGGTTATAGGCCGAAGGATTTTGCAGCAACTGAAACAGAGTGTTAATGGCGGCACGTACGGGCCCATCGTTTCCGGTCTTCCCATTCGCCCGGGAAGAGGCGATAAATAGGGTATCGATGGCCATGGTGGCCTGCTCGGCGGTGCGCTCTCCCTGCCAGGCGATGCGTTCGTAGTCGGCGGCGATCATTTTCAGCAGGCGATTCGTTCTTGCCGTATCGATTTGCGCCGCGGCCATGCGTTTGGCCACGGCATCGGCCACCTCGGCAGCGCTCGCGGCGGCCTTGGCAATCTGGACCTTATCCGCAACGATATCGCTGACTAAAGCCAAAACCTTCTTGACCTCGGAATCCAACTGCTGCGCCGAGTTACGATCGATTTCCGCGGCAACCAGCTGAAATATCGCGTACCGTGAAGGGTTCCAAGGCGGATTCCCGGCCCTGCGGCCCTGGTAGCCGCGCTCCTGGCGCCAGCTATCTTTCGCGGCTACCAGGCTGTGATGGCAGGAAAAGCAATCCAGCTCGGCATATTCCGGCCAGAACCTGCTGGTATTCCGCGAAATACGCAGCAGGTTCTCGCGCAACTGGACGGCTTGCCCGACAACCATGGTCTTGACTTCAATCGAAGGATCTTTCTCCGTGCCGTCAGCCCAATGCCTCGGCATGACCGCTTCAAAAGATGCCTGCTCAAAGTAAAGATCCGGATGGCCGGCCGCGATCATTTCGTGATCGACATATTTTTCACCGTTGCCTAAATGGCACGACAGGCATTTTTCACTGCGCTTGATCAGATCGCGCGTGTCATACATGCCTAAAGCTAAGGACTTCTCATAATTCCAGCCGCGTGTCGTGTGCGGCCCCAACCAATTAGACGCGGGACCGTGGCAATTTTCGCAACCCACTCCATCGTTGCGATCGAAGGAGCTGGCCTTCTGGGATTGATCCACGTCAATGGCATGGCAGGTCAGGCAACGCGAGGACTTTTGCGTGTCCAGGTTCAGGATGCGGCCCATGCGTTGGCCAATGTCGCCGGTCAGCGCAGCGAAGGCGCGCGTGTGTTTGTCCTGCACCACCCAGGTGCTGTATTCGTTTTGCAGAACACTGGTTTCTTGTCGCGGCTGAACGCCGCCATGGCAACTGGATGAGCTGCACGATCCGGGCCCTGTGTATTGCGCCGGAACCGTCTGGGCCTGCAACAGTCCACCGGCGGCGAGCAAGAGAAGGAAGGTGTCTCGGTTTCGCAAGCTACTCCCAACCGAGAATAGGCAAGGCTTCATCATACCCAAGCGTCCTGGTCTCGTTGCAACGGGACATTCGACAGCGTTCCGGACAAGAGTGACGAGACCGTATAAATTTCGATCGGCTCGGACTGCCCTTTGACGGCAGCAGCGCCCAAGCGCGTCACTTCGATTTCGTCTTCAACGAAGACCTGCGTCGCACGGCTCATCAGCAACCTGGTGTTATGTTCCTTGTTTAAACTCTCCATCCGCGATGCCACGTTAACGGTGTCTCCCAAAACTGTGTATTCCATCTTATCCTGGGATCCCACGTTTCCGATCACCGCCAATCCACTGTGTAGACCGGCGCCGGTTTGAAATCGGGAGGGGGCTGTTACCATTTCCACTGCGCAACGCACCGCGCGTAAGGGGTGACGGCCCAGCTCGGCGCCCTCTTCATCCGAAAATATCGCGAGTATTCCATCGCCTAAGAATTTATTCACATGACCGCCATGCCGGATGATGATCGACACCATCTGCTGCATATACTCGTTTAACAGGTCAACTACTAAAGTTGGGTCCTTATCTTCGCAAAAGCTGGTAAATCCGCGAATGTCAGTAAACAGAATGGTGACGAACTGACGCGTACCGGAGAGTGTGATGGTGCTTGAGTCGTCCAGAGTGCGCGCCACCCGCTTGCCGACGAACACCGTCACGGCGCGGCGGAAGTGATCGCGCCTTTGTTCAGCCGTCACATAGCGGTAAATGACGGACACCAGCAACGTCAGCAGCCAGCACACGGCCAGATCCGATGCGGAAAGGTCAAAACCGGCGCGAAAAACCAAGTGCGAGGCGGCCAGCGCGGACGCGAGGATAGCGATCCCCGACGGCACCGCCCAGCTAGTTCGCAGCAGCGTGGCCGCGCCAAAGGTGGCGAAAGCAATCGCCAGCAAAGCGAACAAACGAAGCCAGGATGGCGCGGGAACGATATATTGCCCGGTAAGAATGGTGTTCAGGGTGTTGGCGTGGACTTCAACTCCCGCGGTGGTCCACTTCAGGCCTTGAAATCCGGTGTAGAACGGAGTCGGGAATCGGTCGTCATAGCTATCCAGACCGATCATCACGATCTTGCCGGCCACCCAGTCCTTGAGCTGCTGCGTGCGGCCGGCCTTGGTTGCGGCGACAAAATCCGCCAAAGAGATACGCGGAAAAGTTCCGGCGGGACCGGCGAAATTGATCAGGATTTGACGATCCGCCTCACCGCGGATGACTTTCCCGTTCAGCCGCAGTTGTCCGTCCTCCAGCACGGCTGCCTGATCCAGGAATTTCTCGGCGATTTTCAGCGAGAAACTACGCGCGAGGGGAATCGCAGCCTGCGCTCCGGATGCCGGAGCTTCGAGCAATTCCTGGCGGCGCACAAAATCGTCGGAATCCACCGTCAGGTTTGAGTAGCCGAACAGACCCAGCGCGGACGCGATCATGTTCACCGGAATGGGCCAGTCCTTTTGCTTGGCAAGCAGACCCGGCACGAGACCGATCACCACCGGTACGCGGGCGGAAGCGACCGCATCCGCCAGGATGGCGTCATTCCCGGGCGCCCATTTTTCCACAGGAATGCCGAATGCAATATCCATCGCCACCACTTTGGCCCCGCCCAGCTCCGCTCCACGAATCGCCTGCGCGTAGTAGGGGTGCCAGAAAGCCTGCAACTCGGAAAAAGTGTTCAGAGCCTTATCGTCGGCGACGACCAGAACCACGTTGCTGGTGGGGCGTTTGCCGCGCAACACGAAGTTGGCGTCGTAGGCCTTTAGGGAGAGCAACTGAAAAAAGCGGGTGGTACTGAGTAGTTGAGTTCCGGAAGCGGCGGCGAGGGTGACCAGTCCCCATACCAGACCGTAACTCCAGCGATTCCGAGTTAGCAATGGCGCAGCCTATCCCAGCCCGTGAGATGACGTGGGTAAGAGTAAGTCTACAATAACTTAGGTTTGCTGGTTTCTTGTGGCGATGCAATGCGAAATTGGAGACGTTTTTGGTTCCGGCGCCGGTCCGGCTCGGTCATTCTTTGTATACTCTTTTTATCAGCTTGCCCGTCGTTAATGAATGATGCCTTCGCGCAAGGAGGATGTCTTGATCTTTGATGACTTACGGGCCATTCAGAGTAAATATGGGTATTTGCCTACGGAGCAACTGCAGGATCTCTCAAAAAACAACGGCGTTCCTCTGTACCAGATCAATAGCGTCGCTGATTTCTATCCTCATTTTTACTTGACGCCGCAGCCTAAGGTGGCGGTGCGGGTTTGCACAGACATGTCCTGTCACTTGCGTGACGGAGGACGCCTGTTGAACGACCTGAAGCTGCGCCTGCAGGCTAGCGGTGCTCCTGACGTAGGAATTCGCGAATGCTCCTGCCTGGGACAGTGCGATGGCGCTCCCGCCATTCTGGTGAACGATCACGTCTACCGCGGCGCAGGTCTGGCGCAGACCGAGGCCCTGATTCTCATGGCTGCGACCGGAGGCGAACTGCCGTCATTTTCCGAGAAACCTGCGATTCCCGAACTGGCGTCGGAACCTTACAAAGGCGGTCAGAGGTATGGAGCGTTGCGGCGCCTGGTGGAGACGCGGGATTGGGATGGAGTCATCGCCACTTTGAAGGCCGCCGGATTGAGCGGTTTGGGCGGCGCTGGCTTCCCTACGGGCGTCAAGTGGGAGGCGGTCCGCAAGGCACCGGGGACGGTCAAGTACGTCATCTGCAATGCGGATGAGAGCGAGCCGGGAACTATCAAGGATCGTTTCATTATCGAGAACCTGACCCACTTAGTGGTGGAAGGTATGATCATCGCGGGCCTGGTGACAGGGGCGCGCACCGGCATCTTTTACATACGCCATGAGTACGGACATCAAGAACACATCATGCATAAGGCCATCGAGGACGCCAAAGCGCAAGGCCTACTTGGTTCGCACATCCTAGGCAGCGATCTGGAATTCCATTTGGAAATCTTCGTCAGTCCTGGCGGCTACATTTGCGGCGAAGAGACCGCGCTGATTGAGGCCCTTGAAGGCAAGCGATCGGAGCCGCGCAACAAACCGCCCTTTCCCGTGATTGAGGGCCTGTGGCAAAAGCCTACCGCCTTGAATAATGTCGAGACGTTCGCCAATGTGCCGCAAATTCTTTTTAAAGGAGTAGATTGGTTCAAGGCGCAGGGGCAGAATGGCGCGGCTGGACTAAAGTTCGTCGGCGTCAGTGGCGACGTGCAGCGGCCGGGAATTTTTGAAATCTCCATGGGGACTCCGGTGTCCGAAGTGATCCTCGGTCTCGCAGGCGGCGCGCCGGACGGAAAAAAAGTGAAAGCGTTCGCGCCGTCAGGCCCTTCCACCGGATATTTGCCGGCTTCCATGCTGGACGTGAGACTCGACTTCAAATCGATGGCCGCTGCAGGATCCATGCTGGGTTCGTGCGCTATTGTGGTGTGCGCCGAAGGCCGCTGCATGCTGGACTTAGCGTTGAACGCCGTGAAGTTCTTCCGCAATGAATCTTGCGGTAAGTGCGTTCCCTGCCGCGTCGGTTCGCAGAAAATGGTGGATATCCTGACTGGCTGGACGATGGGCAAAGGAACGCGCGCCGATTTCGAAATGGTAGACGACCTTACCGAGGCGCTTAAGCTCACCTCCATCTGCGGCCTAGGCCAGTTCGCACATTCTCCGATTACTTCGGTCTTGCAACATTTTCGGACTGAGGTAGAGGCCCACGTCTTTGAAAAACGCTGCCCCGAAGGAGTTTGCCCGATGCATGACCGGGTAGTCGCATGAGCGTGGGGCGAATCGAGCTGACCATTGACGGCAACCAAGTCGCGGTCGCTCCCGGCACCACTGTGTTCGATGCCGCGCGCCTGAATGGGATTCCAATCCCTACACTCTGCCATCAGCAAAACGAAACGCCGGTAGGCGTGTGCCGCGTTTGCGTGGTGGATGTGGGGGGACGCGTTCTGGCCGCGTCCTGCGTTCGTCCGGTAGAAAACGGCATGGTCGTGCAGACGCAATCCGGCAAAGTTGTGAAATCGCGCCGCACCTTGGTCGAATTGCTGATGGCGGATCATCCGAGTCCCTGTGCCCGCCAGCGGCAATCGGGCGATTGTGAATTGGAAACCCTGGCGAAAGCCGAAGGCGTTCAACAACCGCGTTTCGCGAAACGGCTGTCTTCGCGAGGGCAGGACGAATCATCCATGGCCATCGCGGTGGATCACGAAGCCTGTATTCTCTGCGATCGGTGTATTCGCGGTTGCATCGAGATCCGTCATAACGACGTATTGGCCCGGCGCGGCAAGGGATTTCAGACCGGCATTGCCTTCGATCTCAACTTGCCGATGGGTAACTCTTCCTGCGTTTCCTGCGGCGAATGCATGGTCTCTTGCCCGACCGGCGCACTGACTAACAAAATTGTTGTGAAGACCGCGTTGCCGCAGGGAGAGCCGGTGGCGGTGGAAGAACTGTTGGCACTGCCCTTTTTCCAAAAAGTCTCCGGGACATTTCTGGAGCTGAACAAGAACGCGGTGGTGCGCCGGCACTACAATGCAGGCGAAATCATTTGCCGCGAGGGCGAATACGGCTCCACCGCGTTCTACATAATCGAAGGCAAAGCCAGCGTATATCTATCGAGCCCTATGGCTCACGTCAAGACCGAAGGCGGGGCTTCGGGATTTTTTAGCAGATTGACCAGCAAGTTGAGCAAGCGCCAGCCTACCGGCCGCGAGGCGGGAAGCGGACGATCCATCCCGATCGATGCGCCCGTGGATCTCTCCATGGCCAACCCGGTGAACGAGCTGCGCGCCGGGGACCTGTTCGGGGAAATGACCTGCATGAACCGCTATCCGCGGTCTGCAACCGTGCGCGCCACCACCGATTGCGTGATGCTGGAGATGCTCAAAAACGTGCTGGAGATCGTGCAGCGCAATAAGACCATGCGCGCGCAGATCGAAAGCGATTACCGCACTCGCGCACTCGACGATCACCTGCGAACGGTGCCCATCTTCGCCAATCTCAGCCAGGACTTCATCGAAGGACTGCGTAACAAAGTGGATCTGATCCGCTACTCCCAGGGCGACGTGATTTGCCGGCAGAACGATATTGCAGATAGCTTCTACCTGGTGCGCATTGGCTTTGTGAAGATCACAGAGGCACATCCTGGCGGAGATCTGGTGTTGGCCTACCTGGGCCGCGGAAATTATTTCGGGGAAATTGGTTTGCTGGGCGACGGGCGGCGCACGGCTACCGTTACGGCGCTCGACCACGTGGAAGTGGTCCGCATCGGCGCCCAGGATTTTACAGACATGGTCCAGCGCTTTCCGGAGATTCGCAAAAGCCTAGAAGCGGTGGCACAGGAACGCCTGGAGCAAAATCGGCGCAAGGTGGAGAGCGCGGCGACCGTCCCTCTGGAGAACTTCCTGGCACAAGGCTTGATGGAAGCGCAGAGTCTGCTGGTCTTGGATCTGGAGAAGTGCACGCGCTGCGATAACTGCGTAAAGGCCTGTGCGGATGCCCACGACGGAGTGACGCGGCTGATCCGCGAAGGAATGCGGTTCGACAAATATCTGGTCGCGACCTCCTGCCGTTCCTGCCGCGATCCGTTGTGCATGGTGGGTTGCCCGGTGGGTTCCATCCGCCGCAAGAATTCGCTGGAGATCGTGATCGAAGACTGGTGCGTGGGCTGCGGTCTGTGCGCCAAGAACTGCCCTTACGGCAACATCAATATGCATCCCATGGAAAGCCTGGAGACCGATCCCTCGGCTCCCGCCCGGCAGACGGCGGTGGTGCGCCAGAAGGCCACCACTTGTGATTTGTGCCGCGATCACGAAGAACCGAGTTGCGTTTACGCCTGTCCGCACGACGCCGCACACCGCGTGGATCCGTCCACGCTCATCCAAATGTTGACTCCGGCCGCCGCCGATATCGCTAGAATGGCGGAAAGCGCCAGACGCAATTAAGATGCGCATTGACCGGACGCACCGCCCCTGGTTCACGTGGACCGCTGTATTGTTCGCGGCGGCGACGCTGGTCTACTTTCCCTACGCCGTGACCTCGCGAAAAGGGCCGAGCGGCGGCAGCGCATTAGGTCTGGCCTTCGGCATCGCCGGATACGCGCTGATGCTTTTCGCAGGTTTGCTGGGCGCGCGCAAGAAAGTGCCCGTGTGGCGCCTGGGTCGCGCACAGACGTGGATGCGCGGCCACCTTTGGCTGGGCCTGCTCAGCTTTCCCATGATCCTGTATCACGGCGGATTCGCCTGGAAGGGACAGCTCACCGCGGTCTTGATGATCCTGCTCTTCCTGGTGATCCTGAGCGGCATCATCGGTGCAGCCATCCAGCATTACGTCCCCAGCCTGCTGACAGCCAGCGTTCCCCTGGAGACAATTTATGAAGAGATCCCTCACGTGCGGCAACAACTGCGCGATGAGGCTGACCAGTTGGTGAGTTCCATCTGCGGACCGCTCACCGGCCGCGCCGCCACCCCGCTGGCAGACGAAAGCGAACCCGCATCGCGCTCCGAGTCCCTGGTGGCCACCGTCCTGACGGAAGTGGAACCGGAAGATCGGGCGCGGTTCCGCATGATCTATATCGATAGCATCCGCCCGTTCCTCGAAAACCCCGAAAAGCCGGACGGAGATTTTGCTACGCCTATGAAGTCGACGGCCGTTTTCGACTCCCTGCGGCGGATGCTGCCCAAGCCGGTGCACGCCGTGCTGGAGGACCTGGAGAGTATCTGCGAGGAGGAACGCCAGCTCAGCCGCCAGAGGAAGATTTATCACCTGCTGCACGGGTGGCTGCTGGTACACGTGCCCATGTCAATCGCACTTCTGGTGCTGGGCGGGATCCATGCCATCGTCGCGTTGCGGTATTAGAGCATGGCAGGACGGACCCGCACCACCAAAAAACTGGCGCAACGGATTGACCGGAACTATTTCAAGAATCGCTTCGCCATCGCGCGCTGGCGTCAATATCTCTCGCTCGCATTGACCGCCGCCGGGCTGATCTGGCTGGGAGCTCAAGCGCTGGCGAATCGTCAGACACCTTACAGCAGCGGACCCATCGCCGTGCCGCACGCGTTTATCGGAAACAAGTGCAACTCGTGTCACGCGGTCAATACCAGTTTCGGAAAATCGGTGACGGACCAGGCTTGCAGCGCTTGTCATAGCGGCCCAGTTCACCAAAAGGAGCAGACCTTCCAACCCGCTTGCGCCGAATGTCATCTCGAACACAGGGGAGCCACGCGTCTGGCGCAGACCAGCGATAAAGCCTGCACCGCTTGCCACGGCGACCTGAAAACCAAGAGCGTGACTTTCCATGTCGCAGCGAAGATCAAAGGCTTCGATTCCAGCCATCCGGAATTCACGCCGCTGCGCACGAAGCAACCGGACCCGGGCACGATCAAGTTCAACCACCAAATGCACTTGAAAAAAGATCTGCGAGGAGCGACCGGCAATGTGCAAATGAAATGCGACGATTGCCACCGCTCGAACACGTTCGCGCGGCCTTGGCCGTATGGCCAGCCCGTCGAGGCAAAACTGGTCGATACCGGTGTGCTACGAGCGCCGCATTCCAGACTTTCCAACCGCTCCTATATGGAGCCGGTCGAATATAACAGAAATTGTTCTGCTTGCCATACATTGATGTTCGATAAGCGAATCAAAGAGCCGGCCCCCCATACAGAGCCGGCGCGCGTGCGCGCATTCGTCATCGGCAAGCTGCAGGAATACATTGCGGCGCATACGTCGGAGATCGGCCTTCCCGAAGAAACCGAGGGAAGGATTCCACCCCGCGTGCCGCCGGTTCCGGCAAAGAATGCCGCCGAATGGGTACAGCGGCGCGTGGCCCAGGCTGAAACACTACTGTGGGGAAAGACTTGCAAAGAGTGTCACAGCCTGGGATTCGCCGCCGGTGACAACACTCCGCCGGTGCCCAAAGCCAACCTTACGACGCGCTGGCTGAAGCATGGCAACTTTGACCACCCGGCGCACCAGATGGTGGTCTGTTCTTCCTGCCACAAGCAGGCGGCGACCAGTATGCTCACTTCCGACGTGCTGCTGCCCGGGATCAAAGTGTGCCAGACATGCCATCATTCGGGTGATGAAGCGGCGAGTTCCACCTGTTCGGAGTGTCATCAATATCACGACTGGACCAAGGAAGAGTTCGTCGAACCGAAGCTGACGGCTGCTCGTGTTTTCCATCTCCCCAGCCTGACCGACGTTTCTAAATGGCAGTAATAGGACATTCTCACGTGGCTGCGACACAAACTGTAGCCCCACAACTGTAGCCCCCTTGACAACCATTTCCCATCGTGATCTAGTGATTCGCACTGGCCAAATGGGATATCTTCTGTAGGGCCATTAGTGCGTCGTAGTTAAGTCTAACGGGGAGATCCAAGTATGATCAGACAAAAATGGGTGAATTTTCTCAATCTTGCTCTAGCTGTTAGTTTTTTGTTCTTGAACGCGATAACCGCTCCGGCGCAAACGTTGTACGGAACGATCACCGGCCAAGTTCAAGATCAGCAGGGAGCTGCGATCGGCAAGGCTGAAGTAACGGTGCGGAACGTGGAAACGGGCGCCATTCGCAAGGTGAATGCCAATGATAGCGGCGCTTATCAGGTTACCAGCATCCCGCCCGGCTCCTACGAACTGACGGCGTCGATCGCCGGTTTCAAGACCGATGTGCGGAGCGGCATCACGGTTACCGTCGGCGCCGAAATCAATGTGAATTTCTCCCTCACCGTCGGTGCGATTAGCGAGAAGGTGGAAGTGACGGCCGAAGCTGCGCAGGTGGATACTTCCAGCGCCACGCTGGGCGGTTTCGTGAATTCGACGACCATCCGCGAATTGCCCTTGAACGGACGCGACTGGATCTCGCTTTCGCTTTTGCAGCCGGGCGTCAGCCCAAACGCGTCCCAGAACCAGAACGATCTGAGCCGCGCCCAGCGCGGCAATGGATTGTCGCTCTACATTTCGGGAGGCCGGCACACTGACAACGCCTTCCGCATCGACGGCGTCAGCGTGAACGATTACGCTAACGGCGGACCGGGCAGCGCGCTGCGCGTAAACATGGGAGTGGACGCGATCCGCGAATTTTCGGTACTAACCAACAGCTATTCCGCCGAATACGGCCGCGGGGCCGGCGGCGTGGTGAATGCGATCACCAAGTCGGGCACCAATGAAATGCACGGCGGCGCTTACTACTTTCATCGCAACAGCGCTCTCGATGCGCGCAACTTCTTCGATAAGACTTCGGCTCCGGCATTCCGCCGTCATCAGTTCGGGGGATATCTCGGCGGACGCATCATCAAGGACAAAACTTTTTATTTCGCCAACTATGAGCAGCTGACCGAGGTCAAGGGCCTTTCCGCCAACGATCCCACGCTATCCGCCGACGCCCAGAAGGGTCTGCTGTGTGCCAACAGCGCCTGCACGTCGAAGACACAGGTGGCGATTAGCCCGAGAACCGCAAAATTCATCTCACTGTTTCCTCTGCCGAACTCTCCCACCCCCGGCGACACCGGTCGTTTCTTTTTCAATCCTAAGAGAGACGGAAGAGAAAAGTACATTACCAGCAAGCTCGATCACTATTTTTCTCAGGCGACGACCTTCTTCATGAGCTATACATGGGACGATACTTTCGTAGGCGCTCCCGACAACTACGGTTTGAAGGACACCTTCGCCCTGTCCACACGGCAATACGGAGTCCTCAGCCTGCAGCATATATTCACGCCGACCCTGATCAACAACGTCCGTGCGGGAGTAAGCCGGTTTTTGGGCGGAAATGCGATTGACGGCAATCCCCATGACGCCCGGCTCACGGATCTGTCTTACGGCTTCGTTCCCGGCAACCCGTTCGGCCAAATCATTGTCAATGGCGTCTCCAGCGGAACATCCACCGGCGTTCTCAATGGGCTGATGTCCAGCGGCGAGAACTTCTTCGGTTACACCAGCCCGCAGGTTTTCGACGATGTTTCGTGGACCAGAGGCCGCCACACTATCAAGATGGGGGCCAATTTCGAGCACATTATGTACAACATCAATGAGCCCAATAAGCCCAACGGCGGATGGATATTCAGCACCATCAGCGATTTCATCACGGGAAATCTTAGCTCGACGGGTACAAATTTCACCGCGGACTTTCCGGGTACCGATACCTTCCGGTCCGAGCGGAACTCCATTTTCGGCGTGTACATCCAGGACGACTTCCGGATGCGCCCGAATCTGACCATCAACCTCGGTCTGCGCTACGAAATGGCGACGATGGTGGACGAAGTCCATAACCGGATTGCCAACCTGCGCAACCTGACCGACCCCAGTACCACTACCGGCCGGCCCTACTACAACTCACCGAAGGGTGCTAACTTCGCACCGCGCATTGGCTTCGCGTGGGATCCCTTCAAGAACGGCAAGACTTCGATCCGCGGCGGCGCCGGCATGTTCGACATTCTAATTTTGCCGTACATGTTCACGGCCCGTTATCCGCGCAGCGCTCCGTTCTATAAGGCCGGCCAGGTGAGCGCTCCGCCGGATTCCAGTTTTCCGAACCAGGCCCTGCAGTTATTGAAGCCATCGACGCTGCTGGCCTCTCATATTCAGATGAACCCGTCCCGCTCCTACCGCATGCAGTGGAACCTGAACATCCAGCGTCAGTTGACGCGCAACATCGCGCTTACGTTGGGTTACTCGGGATCGTCGGGCATCCATATCATCCACCAGGAAGAAGATACCAACGAAGTTCCTGCGTCATTAGTGCACTTCGATAGCGCCCTCGATAGTTATGTGTTCCCGCTGATACCCGCGGGCCAGACGGCTCAGGTCATTAACCCGAACTTCGCTAATATACGCGCTTCCGACTGGAGCGGACAGAGCAATTATCACGGCCTCCAGGCCGGCCTGACGCAGCGTCCCGTCAAGGGGCTGACTTATCAGCTTGCCTACACCTGGTCCAAGAGCATCGACAACGGGTCCGGAGTCTTCCAGGCTGGTAACGAGAGCTTCAACACGGCGGCGGCGTCATGGGCTTTCGACCCGCGCATCAACCGCGGCGCTTCCGATTTCGACATCCCGCATAATTTCGTGGCCAACTTTCAATACGACATCCCGGTCCCGGCGGGCGTGAAGACGCATGCCTTGAGCAACACAGTTTTAGGCGGATGGCAGTTGGGTGGAATATACACGCGTCAGAGCGGCGCTCCCTTTACTTTCAGAATCGGCGCAGACCGGGCTGGCACCGGCAACCACCAAATCACTGCAAGCAACGGTGCGCAGCGTCCGCAACTGCTGGGGAATCTTCCGGGTTGCAACAGCCCAACCACCGGCATAATCGGCAACTTCATCAATTTCAGCTGCTTCCAATTCCCAGCGCAGGGCCAATTGGGGAACGAAGGCCGCAACATTATGCGCGTGCTGACCTTCCGCAACCTGGATTTCACGGTGTTCAAAAACCAGAATCTGTGGGGCGAGAAGCTGAAGGCCCAGATCCGCGTGGAAATGTTCAACGTGCTCAACAACACCAATATGACAGCCCAGATGCTGAGTATATTTGACGGTAAGGGCGCCCTGATTCCTAGCGTCGGGCAGCCGCTTGCGCCGACGGCCAATCCGGCTCGTACTATTCAACTTGGCTTAAGGCTAATGTTCTGATTGGGAGCGTCGTGTCTAGAACAGACCGTAGCGGCAGTGTGGATTCGCCGCTACGCGTTTTATGCTGCGCTGCCCTATTGACATCAGCGCATCCAGCCTAGAGTATATCGTTGTACCATCATTCTCAACGAAGGAGACCTTGATGAGAGCAATCATTATCGTTGCCTTGCTGTCCGCGGTATTTGCAGTAACGCCGTCAGTTGGCGACGCCCAGAACAAAGTTCTTCCCGCCGTCGATATACCGGCTTCGGCGATAAAGGAACGCCTAAGGCCACGCAAGGGCGATGAGCTTCCCAATCTACGAGTAGTAGACGCAGGTGGGCATAATATTGGCGTTGGCGTACTTTACCGAGCGGAGGGCGACAAACAAACCGCTGCTTTGCACTACAAGGTGTCGGAAGTTTATCACGTGATCACGGGCTCGGCGACGTTCGTGACAGGCGGTACGCTGGTCAATGCGAAGATCAGGGAGGCTGGCAGCATGGAGGTCTCGAAAGAAGACGGTCCCGGCTCTAGCGGCAGCGCTATTCAGGGCGGTGTGACCCATCAGCTCAAAGCGGGCGATGTTATCGTGATTCCCGCAGGCACGGCCCATTGGTTCAGCAAAATCGACGGATCGATTGCTTACCTCGTTATACGGGTCGACCCCAGTCAAGCAATTAAACTGCAGTAGTCCTGGGTCGTCGTCTAAAACGGAACCGGCGCGGATCAGCGCCTTTAAGAATAAGAGAAGGCCGCCAACGATGCCGCCTCGGGGCTAATCTTTGGGATAAATCAGCGAGGCGGTCTCACCGGCACGGAGATACACACGCTCCTCCTTGAGATCCCGGGCCAGGCTGGCCAGGAACTGCTTCAACTGCTGATAGCCGAACTGGATGCCAAGGCAGCGCCGGACCATCGCCACGCAAAATTCACCGTGCTGGCGGAAAGTGTGCAGCACCACATCAGGGAGGAAGAGACCGAGATGCTGCCGAAGGCCAAGGAACTCGATATCGGGCATTCCGCGCGATGCCCAACATGCGATGATCGCCAAGGCGAACGCTAAAGGCGACTCACCGGCGGCGTCGAGAAGAAAGTCATCTGTCCCTTTGAAGGCCGCCAAGAAGACCTCTGCCGTAGGGGAGAGGAAGTCTGGACGGGCGCAGGCGAGTCGTTAGGAACTCCGCAGGAGGGGGACAGGCCACGGGGATGGCACGCCGGTGCGATCCCCCCAAGCCTGCAAAATGCTATTGTGAGACAGATGCGCCGTAGCATGCACATCGCCGTTGCCGTCATAGCAGTCCTGCTGCTAGTTCGTCCTTTCGACTGCTTCGCTGGTGGAAAATTCGATCAGAAGGCGGCGGATTGCTGCAAGAAGGGCAAGTGCTCCCGGTCGAATTCCGACGACTGCTGCAAGGCTACCGTGCCCGGCGGCAACCAGCTTGTAACATCCAAGGCACCCGGGCATTCGTCGCCTGTTTTTGATCTCCTGGCCGAAGATGTTCCGAGCGTGACATCGCACCAGCCAAGCACATTTCTTGCGGCGGCGGTCTACCCGCCTCCCGGCTCTCCACCCGACTTCCGTCTCCACCTCCCGCTCCTGATCTAGCCTCTTCTAAGAAACGTGTCTGTACGACACTTTCCTGAACTCCCGGTTCTCAATTCAAGGTTCAAGAATATCAGGAGGTAGTATGCCTGCGAATAAACGCGGGCTTGGCTTTTGCATGTTTCTCGCCGCTACAGCGGCTTTGCATGCGGAAGAAAAGCCATTCGGGCCACAGGATTTGTTAAACGGCCTGATCCAGAACAACCCGGAGATTCAGGCAGCGCGTTTCCGCTTTGAGGCGGCTACGAAGAGGCCGTCGCAGGCTGGCACACTTCCGGAGCCCACGGCGACTTTCACGAACCTTGGCGTGGGCCACCCGTTCTCGCGCTTGAACGCGAGCGAATTCTCCTACCAGGGCTTCGGTGTCTCGCAAGAGTTTCCCTTTCCAGGAAAGCTCGGGCTTGCGTCGGAGGAAGCCAAACGTGAGGCGGAGAGCGATCAGCAGAAGTACCGGTCGGTGGTCTTCGACCTGACGGCGCGGTTGAAGGTCGCCTATTACGAATGGCTCAACGTCCAGAAAGCCATTGAGCTCACGCACCAAAACAGTGACCTGTTCAGCCGCTTCGAGGAGATTGCCCGAAATCGCTACACCGTCGGAAAAGGCCTCCAACAGGACGTGTTCAAGGCTCAATTCGAAGTCTCCAGCCTGGAGCGGGAGATCGCCATGCTGGATGAGAAGCGCCAGCGGGCCGAGGCCGAAATCGCGGCCCTCCTGGCGGCGCCTAGTATAAGCCTCCGCGCTCCGGCCGAAATTCGCACGAGCACATTCTCGATGTCGCTCGATGATTTGGTAAAGGCAACGAACGAAGCTCCCCGCATACGCGCCGAACAAAAGATGGTGGACGCCCGAGCGGTGGGCATCAATCGCAGTCTGAAGGATTTCCGGCCGGACTTCGGCGTCAATCTCCAGTGGCAGCACACCGGCGGCAATTTTCCGGACTATTACATGGCGACGGTCGAGGTGAAGATCCCGATCTATTACGCGCGCAAACAGCGCTACGCGCTCGAAGAATCCTATTCGCGTCTCAACGAGGCCAAGCAGAATTACCGATCCGCGCAGCAACAGGCAATCTACCAGGTGAAGGACCAGTACCTCACGATCCAAAGCAGCGAACGCATTTTGAACCTGTACAAGACCACGCTGCTGCCTCAAGCCCAATTAACTGTGGACTCAGCCGCGTCCGCGTACGAGGTCGGAAACATCGACTTCCTGAGTCTGGTGACGAATCTTACGAACTTGATCAGCCTGGAGCGCCAGTATTACGACGAGGTCGCACGGCACGAAGAAGCCCTCGCACGGCTTGAACCGATCGTGGGCAAAGAACTGATTCCTTTTGAGGAGGTAAGCCAATGAACCGTGGTCGAATCCGTACGATTCCGCTGGCAGGACTGCTTGCGGTTGCGGTAGGCTCGTTCGCGTATTTCGGTTTGATTCGGCAACAGCACATGAGCAAGGCGGTCCTGGCTCAGAGCCCCATGACGCAAATGGCCAATACCAATTCG
>JANXXL010000137.1 GCA_025350625.1 Bryobacterales bacterium
TGTCGTGGACATTCAGATGGAGATGCCCCATGGCTGCGCCGGAGGGGAACGGGACCACCTGCGCAAGGCAAGGGAGAACGGCCGCGGCCGAGAGTAAAAACAGTGTCGATAGTTTCACGATGCAGTCAGCGTATCACGAGAGTGGTGTGGGGCCGGAATGGGTGAGGGTGGGTTTGGTTATGGCAGTCATCTGCCCTAAGTTGAACGGGTCGTGTTCCGAACTGTGACCAATTGGAAAAGCCGCGAGCGTGCCGTTCGGCTTTATGCTCGCTCACCGCCGCCTGAAACTCCAGACGCGGGATCAACTGCAAAATCTGACTGAAAATACTACATACTCGATTCATGGTGGAATCTCCGTTGGTTGGTTGTTTGGTTTTCGACGACCCAATCCAACCTATCGCGGATTCCACCTTCCCCACTGCTTAGCCACTCACCCGCCGTGGATCAAACCCAATTTGGACAAGAGTGATTTCTGAAACTCATGGACTGGCCAGTGCTCCATAATCTGCGCGAAGACCAACTTGCCGTGATGCATGCTCCATTGCCTTCGGCCCCGGCTGGGGTTTCGGTGGTCCGTGCGACGAAAAAACGTTCAAATCGAAAACGCGCTCAACGCCACCTATCCCGCTATGGCACAGTGGGTTAGCGGGAAATGCCTAAACGATAACCGGACAGCAGTGATTTCAATACAGGTCATTTGGGTATCCGAGCGATTCTGTGACGTCGGCGACCTTTGCGAGGTCTTTGCGATGAATCAGGAGATCGATGTCGCGCGTGACAAAGGAACAGCCGCGATGCGCAGCAAATATGTGCGCGTTGACGGCTACATCACCAACAATTTCAAAGTGTACTCCGGCGTCTTGAAGCGCATGTACGATTGGCTCAGGGTCGTTGCATACCGGCTTCAAAGATTAGATTCACATCACACTGGGCGGCAGATTCCGATACGAATTGCTCAAAGGTTTCATGCTGGCAATCGGCTTCTATCATAGAGGCTAAGATCTCAACCCGGGGGCTGGGCTGGCCGGGCCTTAGGTTTGTTCTGAAATAACCATCCAAACGCTCCTGAATACGCTGCCATGGGCAGCAACTGTGCTCCCTCACGGTACCCTCACGGTCGCGGCTACTTTCGTGCGCGTGAGCCCCGACAATGAGCTCAATCCGAAACAATGATCGCGCATGAAATGGAATGGTTGTTTCATGGCCGGGCCGTAGCCTACTTTCAGCAAGTGTTTGCGTTACGGAATCGGCGTGCCTCGATAGATGACTTCTTCCCCCCGATCATTGGCGCCGAGCGCATAGATTGTAGCGTCGTCGTTGATCAGTACTTGCGAGATAATCAGCAAATCGCCGTCGGCGGTGAGTTGCTGCAGGTCCTGAATTTCACGATATTGAGAGCCTGTATAGGCCCCCACTCCGCCGCCATTGTCGTTAAACGCGATTTCGCATTTCCGGTTGGCATCGTAGATCCCAAGATTGTTCGCGCGAGACCCCGTGGCCAGGGGCTGCGTCAGATCTGTGAGGTAATCCCAGGAGCCGGCGCGATAGCGAATGCCGCTCCCCAGAGCACCCATGATGAATCCATCCGAGCATGCCCGAATCGTACCCGTGTTCTGCACCTGGCGGCCATCCGGCATCTTCTGGCCGGGGGTGAGGACCAAGTGCGCTTCGTTGCCGTCCCACACGCCGAGATAAAAACTGCTGCCGTCAGTCTTGGTGCCGCGGAACAGAACGTTGCCCGCATCGTCAATACCCTGTACTGTCGGGTATTGTAGGGCGGCGTCGTCCACTATGGAGGGTTGACCCTGCAGGAGCAGTGTGGTCTGGCCTCCGCGAATGCGATAGACTCCGCAGCAGTTCCAGCCAAATTGAAACGCAATGTCGCCCTGGCGGTTGACCTCGATGTTTCTTGGGGAACCGATCTGCGTGCCATCGGGCTTCCGGAAAGGCGCCTTTGCCG
The DNA here is from genome assembly GCA_025350625.1 of Bryobacterales bacterium. Taxonomy (GTDB): domain Bacteria; phylum Acidobacteriota; class Terriglobia; order Bryobacterales; family Bryobacteraceae; genus Palsa-187. Next base: position 1,961 of record JANXXL010000137.1, read on the forward strand.
TCACCGCAATGACGCCGTTATTCCACGTGAAAAGGCTGCTGTCACTGGCGAAGTAATCGTGAGCAAAGACGATTCTTCCATCGGCAACGGTGCGCACCATGTCCGCCTTGGATCCTGCAAAATATTTGCCGTCGGGCAATCTCGTTCCCACTGCAATCACGGGTGTAACCACTCCGTTCTCGTCGAGCCTGGCAATACTGCCCGCTGCCCCGCCCGCGATCAACAGGGGAACGCCTACGCGCGCGCCGGGGATGAGAGCCGTGATCACGGGCGGGACCGACACCGCCACTGAGTCCCCGGACCGCAAAAGCACCTGCGGGTCGGGAGACAGGCGGGCGATCACCATGGGGTTGTTTGCTGTCCGCGCCATCACGTAGATAGTTCCTTCGCTGGTGGTGGTGGCGCTCAGAATTTCCTGCACAGGTGAGCCGTCGAGCGAGGAGTCGTTCAGCAGAAGCAGGGGCTTGGTTCCGCTGCTATCCCACAGATACAAGCCGCGATTGCGGTTTGGAAAGGATGCGTCGATCAGGGTGCCGCGCGCGGGGTCGTGCCAAAAGAGCCCATACGCGTTGGCCGAAAGAACCAATGAAGGTTTCTGGTCTCCGTCGTGCCAAAGCAGGAAGCGCTGTCCCTTGTCGGTATTGACGGCATTGACCACGTCACCGTTGCCCGCCACGAACTGCAGAGGCTCGGTGGTTGAAAAGTTGACCAAGGCGCCGCTCACCCGCCCATCTCCGATCTGGTCTCCAACCGCGACCAGCCTTTCCGGGGCGGCGCCCGGCTTGGCCCGCCAGATGCCGGCACTTGCCGAAGTGGGGCCGTCGCTTTCAAACCAGGCCGTTCCATCG
>JANXXL010000300.1 GCA_025350625.1 Bryobacterales bacterium
AGTGAAATCATCAACAGCACGAGGCCGATGCGAGAAGAGCGTATTCACCAACTGAACGTGGTCACGCAAAACAATAGCGATTTGCGATCGAATATCAGAATGCCGATGAACTACGAGGAGATGAACATCAGAAAATGATCCGCCTCAATTCGGCACTCGAAGTCCGAACAATGGCTCAGCAGAGTTATTCCATAGCACCTTGATACATCGACTACGCATTGCGCTATCCATTCCCTGCGGCACGACCAATGAAATGCGAGGCGCGCTCGTCGGGTTTCATCAGCCCGTCGAGTAAGCCGCGTCGTAATTGCCCGTGATCTTCACTACGCGGATCGTTTCTCCGTAATCTTTCTCAGTGAGGTCGAGCGCCCGGCTGAAGTGGAAGTGGTAGGGGAGACTGGGGGCGGCGGCTTGCAGCTTCGGTGATGCGCTTCAGATCGCTGAAACAATGTTTCAGCAACTCGCGCAGATCGGGATCGCACGTCATGCACGATCGATCCATTTTGTCGCCAACCACCGAGATACGCAAATGGACCGGCGGTTCCAATGGTCGAGGCTAAAGACCCAGCAACACTGCGAACGTTGTGTTCGTTCGATTCACGCACGGCCTCCCTTTTAGCTTGAAATCAAAGCGCGCCGCGCGAGACAACCGCATCTAGTTGTGCTTTTAGCGTGGCGCTCGTCACCGGCTTCGTGATGTAATCGTCGAAGCCCGCCTCGATTGCTCGTTCGCGGTCGCCTTGCATGGCGAAAGCAGTGAGAGCGACCACGCGCAGATCCCGGAGCGATGGGTCGCGCCGAATCTCGTTCAGCACTTGATAGCCGTCCATCTCCGGCATTTGTATATCCAACAGCACCAGATCCGGGCGTGCCTCGCGAATTTTCTGCAGGGCCTCTCGTCCGTTCGCCGCTTCGACTAAGCTGGACACCAGTTCCTGCAGAGTTTCGCGGACCAGTTCTCGCCCGGCCGGATTGTCGTCGGCTACCAGCACCCGTTTGCCGGCACTCTTGCCCGCCAGCCCGCGCAGTTGCGCGAGGAGCGCGGGCCGCCAACCCAAGCCTTTTTGAAACACCGTCGCCGACTGAGCGGCCAGGGACTCCCGCTCACGCTCATCCAGATCTTTTACCGTGAGCACCAGCACCGGAATACGGCTCCATTTTTCGGTCGCGCGAATTTCCGTAAGGAATTCGAATCCGTTGCGGCCCGGCAGCAGCAAATCGAGTACGATGGCGTCCACGCGCGATGCCGCCAGAACGCGTAGCGCCTCGCTTGCATTTCTGGCCGCCAGCGGGAGGTGGCCTTCGGTCGTAAGGGTATCGGTGATCAGTTGCCGGGTTTCGGGATCGTCATCGACAATCAGCACCCGCAAAGCGCCTTCCGCTTTTAAAATCTTGCGCACCGCCTGAATCAAGGATTCTTTTGAAAGCGGCTTGGTCAGGCATTCGGCTGCTCCCAGCGCCATGCCCATCTTGCGCTCATCGGCAGGCGAAACGATGATCACTGGAATGGCGGCCGTCTCCGGAGCAGTTCTCAAATCGTGCAGAGTCTCCCAGCCGCTCTTTCCCGCCAGTTCCATATCCAGCAGAATCAGATCCGGCCGAAGATCTCTGGCTTTATGAAATGCGTCGGCGCTCGATCCCGCGATGGTGGAGGCGAAACCCTCGCGCTCCAGTAGATGCGAGGTTACCTCGCGCCATGCTGAGTGATGGCTGGTGACCAGCACTAGCGGCGCGGCGGGCTCCGTGCCGGCGGCGGGTCCGAGCTCTTGGTCGGCGGATTGCCTCCTGGTCACCGGGATTGTGAAGTAGAACCGGCTGCCTTTGCCAGGCTCGCTTTCGAGCCAGATCCTGCCGCCGTGATGCTCCACCAGGCGCTTGGTGATCGCGAGGCCCAGCCCGGTACCCTCGCGCACGCCGTTGGTGGTGGCGCTGGCCTGCCGGAAGCTTTCGAAAATCGCCTGCTGATCCTCGGGGGCAATCCCGATTCCCGTGTCGCCCACTAGAATGCGAACCGATTCCTTCTCGACCATTGACTCGATCCAAATCCGGCCGCGGGCCGGCGTAAATTTAATGGCATTGCTGAGCAGGTTGTAAAGGATCTCCTTGAAGCGCAGTCGGTCCGCTTGCAAGATCAGCGTGATATCCAAGTCGCTGTCGATGGTGATGCCCTTCGCGACCGCCAGCGGCCGGATGCTGGTTAGTACCTCGGCCACCGCCACCGCCTTGGCGAACGGTTCGAGACGAAGTTCCAGCCGTCCCGCCTCGATCTTGGACAGGTCCAGAATGTCGTTGATCAGTTCCAGCAGATGATGCGCGTCGTGCTGGATGTG
>JANXXL010000205.1 GCA_025350625.1 Bryobacterales bacterium
CCCGGCTCGCGAAGGGTGCCCGATTGGAGCTGCTCCGCTAACCAGGCGTTATAAAGGTGACTCGACAGGTCGCCTGCCATGATGTGTGGTTGCCATAGGCAGGGAAGCAGCAGGAGCAGAGCTACCACGGCGATCAGCGCCCGTTCGGCGGTGGGCGAAAGTACGAAATCTCCGGCTTTCTGATGGAGTGGCGGCTCACCGTCGGCTTCTCTCGATATGATTTGTTCCGCCGGTTGCTGCATTGATACCTATCGGGACAAACGCAATCCTTCGAGCGACGGCAGCACTGCAAAATTAGTGGCGACGCTGGCGATTCGCTCCCCGCGTTGCGGGATAAGCGCTTCGCCTAAGTTGTGCTCACCGGCTGCGAGTTGTAGATATGCGATGCGCGCCGGGTCCAGGCCCATGATGCGGCAACAAGTGGCGTCTACCGCGATGGGACTGGCTCCTGCGACTACTACCCCCGCCGGCCGAGGCGTTCCCTGGATGGGACCATTCCCCTCCATCCCCACGATTCCGTCGACGATCGCAAAGGCTCGCGGGAATACGGTGTGCAGATCGGCGATACATTCGGGGATGCCGGCCCAGTGCAGCACGTTCTTAGGCCACCCATAGACCCCGCCCGGCACTAGTCCAAACAGGTTCTTCATACTGAGCGTGGCCCCGGCCCAATGATGCGTCTTGAGCTTGGGCATGGACACCAGCAGATCGCACCCGAGGACGGTATTGGGCAAATACAGCGATTTCAACTTGGATTGCGGGCTGCGAAAATCTACCCGCGTGATTTCATCTAGATTGAGATCGGTGAAAAGCGATTCGAAATTCGGCACGGTGGCAAAATATCCGCCCGCGTCGGCCAGATCCAGGGTGATGCGGCGATGGCCGGGACCCTCGGCGATGCGGACCTCCGCGGCCCCGGCAGCCCGAAACGCTTCGAGCGCCGCATGCACCAGTTTGGGATTCGTATTGATCACCGTGTGTTCGTCGAATTCGACCAGGTTGGGCTTTAAGACCACCCGCTTGCCGCGTACGTCCAAGGCATGCTCCGCGATGATCCGGCGCACCAGATCGTAGAGCGCTTCGGAATAGCTGTCAGCGCGGTAGATCGACACCGGCTCCCAAGCCTGCACCTTGACCGGGTGGGCGCAGCTTCCTAGTGAAGCCGCGACGCCTGCCGTTGCCATCCCCGCTGCCTTATTCCAAGTGCGGCGGGTCATGCGGAGATCGATGGCAGATGGCCGGCTCATACGTCGAGGAACGGATTTGGTCCCGACTGCGCCCGATCCGCCAACGCAGCCAGGGCAATCTCCATAACGCTACCGTGCATGGGGGAATCGGGGCGTATCAAACCAGAGTCGCGACTGCGCTCTCCGGCGGTGTGCGCGCCCAGCCCCAAGCGCAGCCAACTGGCGGCCTCATTCGAATGAGACCTGGCCAGATGATAATAGCCGCGCTCTATTCCCTGTTTAATCTCCGGGCCGCTCACGCCGTGGAGCGCCAGCAAGGCGAGGCCGGTAGTTTCCGGATAAGAATCCGAGTCGTAGCCCAGAGCTTGTGTGGACCCGTGGTTCCAGCCGCCGTCCCGGCATCGCCGTGCCAGTAAAAAGCCCCGCCCCTGATCAATGCGCTTCTTCAAGCTGGCACTGTCTCCCCCGCGCTGGGCTTTGGCAAGCTTTTCTAACGCCAGAACGGAAATGGCGGTGGGGCCGATCCAGGCAGCAGTCCCCGGATACCATGCCCATCCATCGAATTTGAATGATTCGTCGGAGTCCGCGCCCAACATCCAAAGGCGCAGGCGATTTACCCATCCGGATTCGCGACCCGTTTGTTCGATCGTCCAACTCTCGGCTTTCTTGCGATCGATGCCTTCGAGGCCGGGGGGCAGCAGGAGCGCCAGCGCCGTCAGCCACGTGCTTTCCTGAACGGATTCACGGGGCGCAAGACCACCGTCGGGTCGCTGGCAGCGACGCAACCAGTCCATTGCGCGCCGAAGCTCCGCGCTATCGCCGGCTCCATTCGCTGCAAGAGCCATTAGGGCATAACATGTCGGTTCCGTCCACGAACTGCCGCGGCGGTAACTCCATCCGCCATCGGCATTTTGACGGGCCAGCAGATCCTCGGAATACTGCATTATCCGCGGTTCATTAGCGGGCGGCCGGACCGCCTGCTTAAGGCTTCCGTTAACGACGCTTTTTACGGCGGCTACGTCGCATCAAATACAGCACCAGGACCAGACCCGCACCGATCCACAGAATCGCCGCCATTGTGTTGTTACTCATTTATGCGAGTGTTTCTCCTTGTGTTTCATTCTAGCGCCCCGCCTACGCATGATGAAAGTTCTTCATCAGCGGGAACAGGTACTTGAATACTTGTAGCAGACCAGGACCTGCTACCACAATAAGCATGGCAGGCAGAATCAAAAAGAAGATGGGAAATACCAGCTTCACGCCCACCTTCGCGGCGCGTTCTTCGGCTTCCTGGCGGCGGCGCACTCGCATGAAATCCGAGTGCGTGCGCAAGGAATCGGCGATGCTGGTGCCGAACCGGTCGGTTTGAATCATCACCGCGACCAGTTTGCTGAGCTCCGTTTCGCCGGTGCGATCGGCCAGCCCGCGCAAGGCTTCGGCGCGCCGTTTCCCGCCGCGAATCTCCAGATTGACTAATTCGACTTCGCGGCTGATGTCGGGATGCACATCCATCAATTCCCGCGATACGTGCAGCATGGCCTGGTCGAGCGCCAAACCGGCTTCGACGCAGACCACGATCAGGTCCAGAGTATCCGGGAGGCCTTCGCGGATCCGCTGTTGACGCGCGCTTACCAGGTAATCGAGGACAAAACTCGGGCCGAACCAACCGGCGCACGCGGCGGCAATCGGGAACACGATGCCGAGGACCGGATTCGAAGTGATGCTGGAGCGGAACGCCAAGGCCAAAGCCAGAAATACGATTACACTCACCGCTCGCACGCCGTAGTAAATCCACAGAGCGTCATCTGAGCGATAGCCGGCAGCAATCAAGTCGCGGCGGACTTCGGACTGGTCTTCTTCGCTTAGCGGGATCACATGGCCGATCTGTTCCAGCATGGTGACGGCGACGTTTAGCTCGCCCTGCTGGGTCCGGTCGACGTGAGGCATCCCTATCGAGGCGGGACCGCCCAGTTGTTCATAGACGCGCCCCGGACGGGCGTAGAACCGATACCCCAAGTACAGAATAAACGCGAGAAGTCCGGCAAACACGAAAACGGAAATGAATAGAGGCGCCATAACTTCAAACCTTTATATTTACAATTTTGCGCATGATAATGTAGCCCAGGATCTGGAACACCACCGCCGCGGCAATCATATATTTACCATCGGGATCCTTCACCATCTGCGGCAGATAGCCCGGTGCAACGAAACTCAACGCACCAATCATGACGATCGGCAGTATCGTCAGCACCATGCTGGTCAAACGTCCGTGCGCGCTGGCGGCCTTTACCTGGCCCTTCAAACGGAAGCGCTCGCGAATCAGAAATGCCAGCCGCGTCAGCACTTCGCTCAAATTGCCGCCGGTCTGACGCTGCAGCGCAACCGAGGAAATGAACAAGCGCACATCGAGCAGAGGCACGCGCTTGCCGAAGTTGGTCATGGCCACTTCAATGGGCGACCCCAGGTTGTGCTCGGCAAACAGCGCCCTGAATTCCTGCCCCAGCGGGTCCGGCATTTCCGTGCCGATCATTTCGAGGCTGATCGAAAAGGCGTGTCCGGCACGCATCGAGCGGGCCAGAAAGTCGAGCGCTTCGGGAAGCTGCTCTTCCAATTCCTTTAGCCGGGAGGTGCGCCGATGACGCACGTAGAACCACGGCGCGCCGCCCAAAACAAAAGCGAATGCCAGCACGCTGGCTATCATAAAACCCAACGGCTGGAGCACATACCCTAAGAAGCCGCCCGCCAAGGCCCCGACGAACATTGCTATCAGCAAGTGACTGGGAGACCATTGCAGGCCGCCTTGTTGCAGCATGGTCTGAATCTTTCCCTGCAACGCGGACCGCTCGAGAAAGGCATCCAGGGGATCGCGATCCGTAGGAGTGACCAGGATGGATGTCTCCACCTCTTCGAGCGCCGCCGATTCCGGGTTCAGCATGGTTTCCAATTGTTTCTTGCTGCGCATTTCGAGGAAACGCGAACCCAAGCCTACCGCCATCATCAGTACGGCGAATAAGACCAGAAAAATAATGACTCCAAGAACGGGTGTCATGACTGGGGCACTCCTAATTCCACCACCGTCTGGAACAGCGAGGTGGGAATTTGCACTCCGGAAGCGCGCAGTTGTTCATAGAACCGCGGCCGGATGCCGGTCGCGCGAAAACGTCCGGTGACGCGGCCTTTTTCGGTCAAGCCCGTTTTCTCGAATACGAAAATGTCCTGCATGGTGATGAGATCGCCTTCCATGCCTACGCATTCGGTCAGCGCCACCACGCGCCGTGAGCCGTCGCTCATGCGCGCGATTTGCACCACCAGATCGATGGCGGAGCTGACCTGCTGCCGGATGGCGCGCATCCCCATATTCGCATTGGCCATGCCCACCATGACTTCGAGACGCCCAAAAGCGTCGCGGGGCGTGTTGGCGTGAATGGTGGTGAGCGAGCCGTCATGGCCGGTATTCATGGCCTGCAACATATCCAGCGCTTCTTCGCCGCGGACTTCGCCGACGATGATGCGGTCCGGACGCATACGCAAAGCGTTGATGACCAGCTCGCGAATGCGAATCGCGCCGGTGCCTTCAATATTGGGCGGCCGTGTTTCCATGCGTGCGACATGTTCCTGCCGCAGTTTGAGCTCGGCCGCGTCTTCAATCGTGACGATGCGCTCGTCTTCCGAAATGAAGCTGGAGAATACGTTCAATAAAGTGGTCTTGCCGGCGCCGGTACCGCCTGAGATGAGGATGTTAAGGCGGGCCTTCACGCTGGCCTTGCAGAGTTCCATCATCCCGTCTGTCAGCGTGAGGATCCGGACCAAGTCTTCCGCTTTGAGCGGATCCCGCCCGAAGCGGCGAATCGACAGCAGTGGACCGTCGACAGCTACCGGGGGTATAGCGGCGTTCACGCGCGAGCCGTCGGGCAGGCGGGCGTCTACCAGCGGGGAGGATTCGTCAACTCGCCGGCCGACGCGCGCTACGATTTTTTCGATAATCCGCATCAAATGCTGGTTATCTTTGAACTGCACCGGGGTTTTATACAGTTTGCCGGCCCGTTCGATGTAGACCAGTTTGGGCGTAGTCACCAGAATGTCTGAGATGGTGGGGTCCGCCAGCAGCGGTTCGAGGGGTCCCAGGCCGAATACTTCGTCCAGCACCTCGCCGATGATGCGATCCTTCTCCATCATGCTCAGCGGCGTTTTTTCTTCCTCCACCAGGCGGGCAACCGCCGAGCGCACTTCCGAGCGCACCCGGTCGACCGCCACGCTCGACAGCATTTCGAGGTTGATGCGGTCGAGCAGCTTGCGGTGCAGGGTAAATTTCAGGTCCTGGTACTCGGGACTGAAAGCCGACTGGGTAAACAGACGGTCTACCCAGGCCGACTCCGTAGGTACCAAGGCGTTTGAGTTAACTGCCATTCGCGGTGTTCCTCTCTCTATCCAAACAAACTATCCAAATAGCGAAAAGCGTTTTTTCTTTTGTTCCGCGACGCCCGCAATTTTGGATGCCAGCCTCGCGAAATCTACACCCGGGCCGCTCGATTCATTCACCAGACGCCCGGCGCTAAAGGCTTCGTAGAGCGCGTCGAAATCATTGCCTACGGTCGCGAATACGGGTACGCCGAGCATGCTCTCCAGCTCATCGAAGGTAACGTCTATCCGCTTCGAGGTCCGGTTCAACAACAGGCGCAAATGCGACCTTGAATAGCCCGCATCGAGCAACACCTGAATGATCTGCTTGGCCTGATGCAGCGCCGGAACTTCGGGTGTGGTCACCAGGTAGGTTTCATCCACCATGTCCAGCAGGGACAGAGTGCCCGGATTGACGTTGCGCCCCAGATCGAGAATGGTCCAATCATATTGCGTGCGGGCAAACGCCACCACTTGCTTTACGTGACCGGCGGGCAATTGTTTGGCCGCTGGAGACGTGGGTGCATTAATGATCTCCAGGTTAGGCGTTCCATTCGAAATCAGTCCTCGCCAGTAGCTCTGATCCAGGCGCTGCAAGTTGTTCACGGCATCCGCCAGCGAGTAAGCCGGCGAGGTTTTCATTAAGAATCCGACCATGCCGGATTGCAAATCCAAATCCGCCAGCAAAATCTTGCCAGTGTTCTGGCGCGCCATCTCCGCAGCCACATGGCAAGCGATGGTGGTGGCGCCGCAGCCGCCCTTGGCGGAGAGAAACGCGACTATTTTGCCGCCGCGCAAAGTGCTCTTGCCGGCCTTTTCTTTGCTGTCGGACAAACGCTGGAGCGCCGCGTGTAAAGGCTCGGCCACCGGAGGATATAAGTATTCGCTTACGCCCGCACGCAGAGCGGTCAGAATCGCCTCCGGATGGGCAGAGGTGTGCAGTGCGAAAATCACGGGTTGCGAGCTGGTGGCGCGCAGCCGCTTCACCACGTCGTCCAAAGGCTCCCTCAGCTTGGTAACCTCGAGCAGGATTACGTCCGGCTGCACACGATCGATGCGCTCGATAAACGGTCCCCAGTCCTGCGGAATTTCGGAAGCTTCAAAAGCCAGACGGATTGGATGTGGCGCCAGAGCCTGCTTCAGCTCCTCCCACAATTCCTTGCTTTCGACAATCAGTCCAGCGGTAATCGGATACATTCAAAACCTTTCTAACGTCCACTCGGCGGAGGCGCGACAGGCGCCGGAGGCGGACTCGGCGCGGTACTCGGAGTTTGCGGGGGCGCCTGTCCCGGTTGCGGCGCCAACACCGCCGGAACAAATTGCAACTGTTGCGAGGGCGACGGCTGCTGCGTAGCGCCGGAGGCCTGCATGCTCTTGATCAAATCCTCCACCGGCATGCTCGGTTCCGGCGGAGCCTTGGTGGCAGGCACCGGACCGGTTATTTCCATTCCTGGTTGCTGCGGCGAGGTGGAGCTAGTATTGGGAGTCAGGAAGCTGCCCGTCATTTTGAGGGTTGGCTCGGGTTGACCTTTCGGAATCGGCCGTACGAGTTCCGGCGTCACCATCACCAGCAGCTCCGAATTGTTCTTGGTGAGCTGCCGCGAACGGAACAGCTTCCCGAAGAACGGTATGTCTCCGAGTCCCGGGACGTGGGTGTAACTCTCCGTATCCCGGTTGTCGAGCAGGCCGCCAATTGCGAAGGTCTGACCTTCTTCGAGCTCTATCTCCGTCGATACTCTGCGGGTGCTCAGCGCGGGGATGGTGAAGCCGCTGAAGATCAAGCCGTTCGCGAAGTCGAGCGAACTCACTTCGGGGGTCACGGTCAAGCGAATACTCCCACGCGGAGTAATCGTCGGAGTGAAATTGATTCGTACGCCAAACTCGCGGAACTGAATCGTCACTGCGCCCAGTCCTGAGCCACCGCCTTGCAGGTTCGGGAAGGGAAACTCGCCGCCCGCCAGGAAGCTGGCGTTGTGCCCGTTGATCGCGAGCACATTGGGCTCCGCTAAGATCTGCAACAAATTGCGGCTCTGTAAAGCGGCAATGGTAGCTCCCAGATTCAAATCCGGACGGAACAAGAAAATATTGAGTGCGTTGGTCAAAGTGAGTGTGGCCGCTGCGCCGCCTCCGACATTGTTAGGAGTCGGGGGCTGGAACTGCCCGGTGGTGGTTCGGCCTTGGGTATTGGCTCCCCCCAGGCTGAAGAGGTTGAAACCCAGGTCCTGGGTGGCGGAACGGTCCACGTCGGCGAACTTCACTTTTAAGAGAATCTGGGCATCGGTGCCCGGTATATTCACCCGCAAAAGATTTACCGGCTTGCCCAGCGTTGAGGCGATATCTAGCGCCCGCTGCGCTGCCGTCAGAGTCGGCACCGTGCCCCGCAGAAACACCGAATCGCCTTCCATGGTGATGCTCACCTTGTCTTCGCCGCCCAGTTCCTGCGCCATTTCGCGGCGGATACCATCCACGCGCGTTTCATTGCGCTGCACGGTCAGATCGAAAAACAACCGATTGCCGCCCTGCTGCCAGATAATCAGACTGGTTTCACCGGGAGCGAGGCCGTTTAACATCACTTCGTGCGGAGAAATTGCTACCGCTTCCGCCAGCGCGCCATTGGATACGGCGATGCGCTCGATGGTCTGCGGCGAATCGACCAGCACCGATTTACCTACCGTCACGGATAGCTCACGCGATGCCGTGGTCTGGCTGGGAGCGGCATCCTGTGCTACGGCGGATTGCCCCAGGCCCATCACTGCCGCGGCCAGGAATACATTTGCGCGAAAACTCATTTCGCTGCCTCCGAAGTTTTGGCTTTATCTTCCGAATCGAACTTCTGTTCTACTTTCCTCGACCCATGAATCACCTCGATATTAATCGGGGGAGGCGGGGGCGGCGGCACTACTTTGGCCGGCGGGGGCGCGGGCGGCGGGGGTGGCGGTTTCCGTACCTGAGGTACTCCTGTGGCTATAGGAGCCGCCACCGGTTGAGGCGCCACCGCTCCGTTGAATAAATATGCCATGGCCGTCCCCGGGGTCTTGGCTTCTTCCTTGTCGGTGGGGTTGCGCAGCACTAATTGGATGCGCGCCTCATTGCTCGCCAGGCTCATAATTTCGGCTTGCGCCGGAGTCAACAGCAAGTTCACTGTGGGGACGCTGACCGGCTTGCCCTCCGCATCTTTCTGAATGGTGGCGCCGGCGGATAAAATTTCAACATTCTGCAAGAGCGTCTTGGTGACCGTGCCTGCGGACTGGTTGCCGCCCGGCGGATTGCCCGCGATCAGAACGTCCACGTGCGACCCTGCGGCGGCGAATCCCGATACCGCCACCACATCGTTCACCCGAATGGCCACGGCTCGCATGCCCTGCGGGATCATCGAAGCTAAACCGGCGCCCATGCCGGGCTTGGCGATGCGGCTCTCGACCACGGGCTCGCCCTGATAGATGGATTCAATCACGCCGCGATTGATGGCGTCCTCGGGCCGGCCCACCGCACCCGCCGGAATGGGACCGCTCCAATCCACCTGCTTAATGTCCGCTTCTTTGATCAGGTCTCCACTCGAGAGATTGCGGCTCGCCACCACCACCTTGCTCGAGGGTGCAACCTTATTGGCCGCCACCTGGGCGGAAATCAGCCGATAAAGCACGGCGCTCGCTGCGCCGGATACAACCAGCGCGAATAAGATGACAAATACCAGACGTTGCTTCACTGAATTAGCTCCCTGAACAGTTTGAAGTGCAATTGGCGGCCGCCAAGCGGCTATTCGCTATCGACCAAATGCCGGTAATTGTGGAACCCATGGCGATAAAGGTCGCCGCACCCGCCAGGCAGACAAACGCCAGCAACAGCGAATATTCCACCAGGTCTTGTCCTTGCTCGTCCTCTAAACACTTCAGCCATAACATAGCTGGCCCTCCCGCCTTGTCGTCTTTCGCCCCGGTGCCATGGCCCGGCTTCCCACTAGCTGGAGGCACTGGCAGCGCAGTAGGCTTGCTGCATGGAAGTGCTGGTATAACCCCAGATGGCAGCCACATTCCTGCCGACCCCGATGAAAAGCGCCGCCGAAGCCAGACACACGAATGCCAGTAACAGGGAATATTCCACCATATCCTGCCCACTCTGGTTGTGCCAAAAACTCTTCCAGAACGACATCTCTAATTGCACAAATATCCTTTCGGCGATTACCCCTCCGCCCGCCCGGGCGGAAGCTACGAGCGGGCCGGCTTTCCGACGCACCTCGGGCGTTCCGCCCGGCGCCTGCCTTATGCCGACCCGCAAATCTGACTCGTAGCTGCCTCTAGCTAATGGCCGCAGCGGCGCACGTCGCGGCTTTATTCGCGATCAGGTTGGTATCGGTCCAGATCGTGGCCAGCGAGGTGCCGGCGTTAATGAACAGGGCAGCCGATGCCAGGCAGACAAACGCCAGCAACAGGGTGTATTCCACCAAGTCCTGACCTTCCTCTTCCCGGACAAACTGTAAAATGAATTGTTTCATGGGTTAAATGCTCCTCCAATTTGAATTAGGTGATCCTTGAGGATCCCGTGTTTGACGAATGTGACCTCAGGATCACGCCCGCCTTTTTCACCGTTTTTACCAGTGAAAACCTGTTCCATTCCCGTTCCCGGCCCGGTGGCCGGGCGAAATACAATCGCCAAACCATCGTCGTAGGCCACCCGCCAGCGGCGGGATTCCTTCAACGCGCCAGCGAGGGGCGCGTCGACAGGAAGGAGAATGGTGTCAACTTGGTAGCGATCGAGCGTTTCCTGCCAGTTGTACTTGACATCCATCACGTCAATGTACTCCTGGCCGAATTTCCCGCCGTAAAAATCGCTGCGGCCGTCGACAAAAACTTTAAATCCCTGGGGCGACAACTTATAGATCAAATAGTCCCCCCATTCATCGTGCGTAAAAATCCTTTGGGAGGGCTCCAACAGCCGCCCGCCCGCTGCGCCGTCCGCCGCGCCTTCTGCTACGCGACTGCCTGCAGCCGCCCGCAGCCACGCCGGATTCGCCGCTTCGAGCGCCTTCTCCGGATACGCTTTCGGGTCGTATTCCGGTTTGAACTTAACGCCCGCCGCCGGCGAAGCCACTGCCAGCGCCACCAGCAGCATCACCGCCGCCGGCGCCGCGTGCGTCCGCCACATCCGTTCCATCGGGTTCAATTCTTCACCAATATCCACAACCGTCTCAAACACTGTCCTCAGCCATCCTGCTATGGGACCCTCGGCCAAAGCCTTCAGCCAAGCCACCATAGGCGCGGCAACGATAGGAGCTGCCGCTAGGACATAGATCGGCATATTCCTCACCATCACTAGGGATAAGTGCCCAAAACCTGCAATGAGTAATACCTCTATAAATTGCCTGCGTAGCCCGTACCAGACACCCGCCGCAAGCCCTAGAATCAGCATGATTTCGAGGAACACGGCGGCCGGCGCCTGGAAGTTGGTGCCGCGGAACTCCAGAATGTATTTCATGGCATAGGGGTCGCCGAAGTATGCCAGCAGATGCGTGTGGAGGTGGTAACCGTAAGGGTTGAGCAGGCTCGCGAGCGCGCATCCGGCGGCCGCGGCCAGATACTGTGCCGACGCCCGCAAGCTGCGGCGGCGTTCGTCGCGATCCCGCGTCACGACCGCGCCCAGCAGTTCTCCCGCTCCGTAAGCGCCCACGATGACTATTCCCACCAGAAACCCGCCATGCAAGTTGGTCCAGAGAACGGTGATGGCGGGGAGCGCCCACAGCCAGCCGGTCCGCCCCTCCCGCACCCTTTCGAGGATGCTGAGGAACACCACCATAAGGAGCATGGTGATGAGATGGGGCCGCGCCAGCCAGTGAATGGAGGCGCCCGCCGCCGCGAGGCCGGTGAGCACAATGGCCACCAGCGGATTCCCGCAGCGCCGGTAGATCAGCCGGTAGAGCAGCGCCGTCGAGAGCGAAATCACCAGCAGGCTTGCCACTACCACCGCGCCGAGTCCCCCATGCTGAAAGAGTTTGGCGGCCAATACGTCCCACAGCCATTCCCAGGCGAAAAACGGCTTCCCCGGCATGGTGAAGGAGAACATATCCTCGCGCGGGACCTGGCCGTGCGCGAGAATCCATTGGCCGATGCGGATGTGCCAGCCCGTATCGCCATCCCCCAGCAGCGTGCGCACCCCGCCGAGGCCGCAGAAGAGCAGCATCAGCGGCAGCAGGAACGCTACGTCCGTCATCGACGGAAGGAGGCGGATGATCGGGTTGGGTTTGGTTTCCGTCATGTGTTACTGAATCAGCGCGGTCCTGAAGATGATCGCTGGATTCGTGGGACCGAGCAGAACCACATTAGTGTTTCCGCCGCCAGTGGTGAATACCAATGAGCCAGTGATGACTTGGAGCGGTGAATTGGCGACTGCCGCGCCCCCCGCGTTAATGGTCATCCAGGCTCCTCGCGGCTGGTACAGCACGCCCTTCATAGTCATGCCGGCGTTTCCATGATCTAACGTAAAGTTGGGAGATGTCGCCGTTGCTCCGCACGTTGCAGTAGTACAGGCACCCGAGACATAGTTTCCCATCGCGTCGTAATGGCCGGAAGCTGTGAGGCTGGTGTTTCTTCGGTCTTGCCAAAACAGGGTTCCGCCGTATTGGTCCAAGCTACTGGCCGTGCCGGGTAAGGTAGAGCTTATTCCAGTTAAATTACCCGAGATGTTCTTGAAATACGTGTCACCCTGATAGAAGGTCAACCCGGCGGTAATCGCGGTTGAAATCGCCGGAGGCTGTACTAAGCTCGGATAAGTCGGATCAGTCAAAATGAACATGGTCCCGCTGTTGGTGTCACCTGTAAAGGTTCCCTTGGTTGACGTAAATACAGCGCCGCTTTGACTGGTAGTTCCGGCCATCACGTACTGTCCGGGACCAAAGGTTTTACCGTTTGTAGTGTTAACCGCATCCGCGTTTACTCCTCCGTAAAAGACATACGCCGGGAAAGCTTGACCAACTTGATTCGAAGTTCCGCCACTCGGGCATGATCCGTTCGAGGCAAATGTTGTACCAGATCCGAGCGATAGTTGCAGGCCATCCGCTTTACCCTGAGAATTAACGTGGTAATACTGAAACGGTCCCAGTACGGAGTTTGGCAACGAAGTTGTAGTCACCGCGCACGAAGTGATTGCAGTTCCAGAGGGTAGTCCGGGAGCTATCGGCGGTTGTATCTCGCCTTTTGTCGGATCCTGAAATTGGCTACCGCCACTGCCATTTATTGGTGTGGGAGTCCAGGCTGACGGGTCATCGACTGCCCCGACTCCTTGAATCCTATTCGTGGAGCCCCACACTGTCGCCCCACCCTTGTGTGTCTGGCCAGCGTAATCGCTTGAGCCGCATCCAGCCGAGTTATTACCGTTGCATTGCGAAGCTAAAAAGATGCCAGCAGGCCCGCAGATGGATGCTTGCTGCGTCGCATTTCCGGCACTGTCAAAGCATTGACCTTTCCCGGACCCGGCAACATCCAAATCGACGCCGCAGTTTATCGCACCGCCGCCGGAGTCGGTTTGACAGTCTCCTGCTTGATTCATTCCAAGAAAAGATCCTGGCACAACCTCGGCAATAATCGCTGCCGTACCCTTCGCCGCGATCGTTCCTTGCGTATTACCAAGCAAAGAGGAGAATAACTGCGGAATGTTCTTAGTAGCTATATAAGTTGCCCAGTATGCGATGTTGGCTGTGGGAATACCAACCGTCGGTGGTGTCGGCACAGCACTTCCGATATTAGAAATAACCGAGATTTCCTCCGGGCCAAACCCATCCCAGGACTGCGCATACTGGCAGCCATTGTAGAGATTGCTGGTGGCGCTGATACTAGCGCAGTGCGAGAGGGCAGTTCGACATTCCGAGCTCGTTGCTGAACATCCAAGGCCGCTTACTGAGCCGAGCTTCCTAGAAAAGACTTCGTGCACCGCCGCCAACGCTCCCGCATCCACGGCCGCTTGCGCCTGCCTTTGAACGAAGTACGACCACCCTAGATCCACGGACAAACCCATCATCCCGGACATTGCCATTAGGGAAAGGGTCACCAAGACGATGGCTTGTCCACCAGAACGAATTTTTCTCTTTCTCATAGCATGCACCTCAATACTGAATTCGGTCGCTAGACTGCGCTGCTAGAGTGCCTGAAGCAAACGAAACCGGGTTTGCGCCCGGCCAAAACATCGCGATCGCGGAGTTAAAAGGGGTGGTAATCGCAATCGTAATCGGATCGTTGATATTGTTAGCGCCGGTTCCCGGCCATGCCGATCCAGCTGGGCACGCGTTCGCCCCGCTAGTCTCCAGGCTGCATGCTGTTGTGGTACCCGTGACTGAAGTAAACCTAATCCGTGTATTTACCGGGTCAAGTCCGACCCCAGCGCATCGGATTACCTCCGCGATTGTTGGATTAATGCCAAAGTTGGTATTGCAAGTATTCGTCGCCGGCCCCAGCTTCACGAAGCAGGTATTGCCATTTTGGTTGGCGCAGTTGCCGCCATGCACGATGGCATAGCGGACACCGGCCTTCGCCGCGTAAGCCAGTGTCTGGTAAATCCACATTCCGCGGGAAATCTCAAACACGGAGATCAAGAGAAACACGACCGGAATCCCGACGAATGTGAATTCCACCAGCGCTTGGCCGCGTGTTTTATTTCGATGTCTCATTCGTTGATAATCCTGGCTTCAGCCACGCGCGATATCAGTAATTGGTTCGTCAGAACACCGGGTATCGGAATGAAGCGGCCGCTTTGATAGGTGACGGTAATTTGAGAAGAAGCGGGATAGTTAGCCGAAGGTGTACCGGCGGGAACGCTTGAGCAATCGGCGCAAGTGTTCGCAGTACAGGCCACGTATGTAACTTTGCTTGAGTCGCAAAGGGTTTTTCGGACCACGGTAACCGGCAGAGCGGCACAGGTATTTACACCAAATAAATTTGGCAATAGGCTAAGCTCATTCAGTGCCGCGCTACAAGCCAGAGCGTCACTCTGATAAAAAGGTCCAACCGCAGTGGCGGTTTGAATTGCGGCAGCCCGCGCGGCATTCTGGGTACATATAGCAGCATAGGCGTAGAAGCCCATATCAAAGACGCCAACGAAGAGGAAAAAAATCCAAGGTGCCAGCAACGCCACTTCGACGATAGAACTACCGCGCTGTTTTTTCTTTCTGTTCGTAGAAATTTTCATCATCACACCACCTACATCCGCCACTTGGCATGGTCCGCTTGTGCGGGCTTGGCCAAGCCGTTTTCCGCGGTTCCGTTTTCCTTCGAGCGCTCCTTGAAAACAGGTTTCCGGAAACGCACTTCCAGGCGGCGTCGGCCGTCCGGCATCTCGCTCACATCCTCCACTCGCGCGCGCACGCTCAGGTATTTGGCCTTGGCGTGGACGCTTTCCACCGGGAGCAGCAACTCCAGGCGGATGGTTTCGCCCACCAAGGGCTGCCAGGGGCTCCCGACCGGGTCCAAATGCAACCGCACGCTAGCGGGACCGATATTCACGGCGGTTCCCGCGACTTCTAACAGCGACTCCGGGCCGCAGAAGATTTTACAAGGCAATTCGACATCTGCAGAGAAACGGTCTTCGTGGTTCTGCATCTCCGGCTTTCTTACTACAAGGGTGTTCTTCTAAAGTATCGGATTCTAAGGGTTTTACACAAGACTCCCGATGGGGGTTAGTCGGCTACCGACCTTTGGTAGTATAGTACTGCGGTATTAAACACCTGAGTACGCTGCGTATTTCACCGTAAAGCCTTGTTTTAGAACGCAGATCTTGCTACACTCCCTATAAGTCGTTCTCACGGTATAGGCCGCGTCTTATAGACGGTCGGAGAACGAGCATGGCAAGGGCAGGCCGGAGGACCGAAGTTGTGAGCATATTAGCAGTAATCGTCTCCACGGATGAACCGATGGTTGAGATCGGCGTCAAGGCTTTTTTGGCGTCCGACACCGAACTCAACCTGGTCGAAGTTTGCCGGACCCAGCCTGAATTGCTGCTAGCCGCCCAGCGGCACCAACCGCAAGTGGTGGTGTGCGGATTGGGGCGGGAGAGCGATCTGAGCGGGATTCGGGATTTGCAGGCGGCCGCTCCCGGGGCGCGGATTGTGCTGTGGGCGCGCGAGGTTTCAACGGAACTGGCGCATCAGGCCGTGGAGTTGGGAGTCCGGGGGTTCCTTAGCACTACCGCTTCGCCGGCGCAATTCCGCGACTGCCTGCAGATTGCGGCGCGCGGCGAGCTGTGGATGGAAAGCTCGCTGACCATGAATTTGCTGAATAACCGGCCCATCAGCTTGAGCAAGCGGCAGAGTGAGCTGGTCGCGCTACTGGTGCAAGGGCTGAAGAATAAGGAAATCGCCGGGTCGCTGGGCATTTCGGAGGGCACGGTCAAGGCCTACCTGACTACGCTCTATGAAAAAGTGGGCGCGCGGGACCGCTTCGAACTGGCGCTGTTCGGACTCAAGAATCAAGGCGCGCGCGGGGCCGGCG
>JANXXL010000365.1 GCA_025350625.1 Bryobacterales bacterium
CCGACAAGATGCCTCACGATCTTGTCGGGAGTGTGACCCAGCGGTATGGTCGCCCCGGTGGACATTTTGCCACTGGTGGCACCATCGGCGCCCGGGAAGGTTCCGAAATATTGATCGAAACTGCGATTCTCTTTGATGATGAAAACGATGTGTTTGATACTGGACAGACTGGCTTGAGGAGGGGGAGGCTGCGTGGTGTTGCTACTGCAACCGAACCAAAGGCTAGCGAGCCCGATGAAGCCGAGGACGACAGCGAAAGGAGAGACCCGCACAGAAACCTTCATCGGGCACCTTCAAACGTAGTTTAACACAAAGGCTTTCGCCGAATCATCGGGTTGTCAAGGGCGGAGTAAAAGTGGAGCAGTGTGTCTGGAAGACTCCGCCAAACCAGGAGCCTACTATCGCACCGCCCGTTCATATGCCACCGGATCGAATTTTTGCGCAGGACAGGTGGCAACACTGCGGATGCCCGTCAATAGAGGTCCCGTACACTGCCGGCGGGAAGAGGCACACAGCCGTCGATGATCTCAATCTGGCCCACGTGGCTGTACGTATGCGTGCCCACCAAGCCTCGCGCCCACAGCGGGTTGTTCGTCACGCAGGGCATTTCCCGATACTGGTAGCGGTCCAAAACAACGATCTCATTGAGAGTAAAGCTGACCCCGTAATGCTTACTGCAGTCCTGACTGGGTCGAAACAACTTGCCATTGAATCGAAAGATCGCGCCGGCCCCTCGGCTGTTGCGAACATCGGTCGAAATAGGACTAGCGGGATGGGGTGTCCAATCTCCGGTGAGCGCGGTGGCGTAAAAAAGCCACAATTGAGTAGCGAAGCCTCGAGGTTCCTGCAGGGTCACAAAAAACCAGCACAGACCGTGCTCCACCCATACGGTGGTATCTACCGCTCGAGCTCTAAACAACTCTTTTTCGAAGACCCACTTATCCGGAAAACGAACGCAGCGGTACAACTCGACGGTCCCATTCGATCCGGTCTCCGGAATCATATACATAGCGTCGTCCGCGCGAAAAATACAAGGGTAAGAAAGATGATAGGGCCTTTCCAGAGCGATTCGCGGATTGGTAATTTCGCCTTTCTGCACTTCCGCGCAGGAAATCCTTGCGCGTTTGGTGGCGTAATCAAAGTCTTCGAAAAACACCCAGGACGTGCCGCCATCTTCAGCCATAAAGGGATCGGCATAAAAACGACCCTTCGGTGACTCAATCCAGCGAAAGCCGGTCAGATCGGGTGCGGGTCCGGAATTGACGACCGAACGCTCTCCAGAGCGGATCGCCAGCCGCCAATGCTCAATCATGGGCCGCCGGACTAGTCGTCGCAGGGACTTGCGGACAAGTTCCGGTCCCAGCCACCGCAACATTTCGGAGTTTGACGGCATGGTGTAGATCTTTTTCTTGCCCAGATAGGGTGCCGGGGGCACCGAGGCCCCGGCAATATGTTCCCAGCCGTGTTGGTGCAACTCGCGCAGCTTCTGAATCATAAACGTCGACGCGCCCCAATAAGGCTGTACGCAATTGCGCGCCCGCGAGATGCCCGGAGATGTTGCAAAAAATCCCTTGTACAACACCTTGCCCGCATCCAATTCTTCCGTCAGGACCTGGAGCATGGCGCCAGATATCGGATTGCCTTCATACACCTCCCAGAAGTAAGCCGGCCCGCCACGGTAGTAAGTGCCATCGCCGTGGTGATACGACCAGACCCCGTATTTGGCTGCGGTGAGAATCTCCCCGCGCAAGATATTGAAACCAAAACGGATGAGAATATCCAACTGTTTTCCGCGGATGCGCTCAATAGCATCGGCTGGGAAGCGGTGCACAAAACGTTTTCTGATTGGAGTCACTGAGATTGACTCCACATGCTCGAGTCGTGCAGAGCAATCCACCAAGGCGTGCGGATCCCCGAACGAAACAATATTTCGACGGTCCCAACGCTGGTACAGGTCGTAAAGGAGTGTCTGGCGTCGCCGGCTGCTACGCAGCAGATCGATCACCTTCCTGACTGGCGATCGCCTTGGCAGGGTTTCAGCGGTTCTTTTCTGCTCCTCTGCGTTAAAGACCAGTAGCTCCAAGCGGGCGAAGTTACTCTGCAGAATGTGATCGACGACTTCGGCACACCAGCTCGGCAGGTCGGCTGAATCAAGGAGCAGCCCGATGCGAAGGGGCGGGCCCCCAGACTCGGATTGCCGGTATGGTGAAGAAAGCATTTGGTCATTTTAACTCATCGAAACCGCAAGATGGTAAAAACAATATCGCCCCATAGTTGCAACCAAACTTAGCATTGTCCAATGCGAGGCACCCGTGGTTTGGGAAGCTGCCAATGACTCCCTGCTGTCCACTGACGACAGTGAGGGACGCGCTGGCAACCGC
>JANXXL010000379.1 GCA_025350625.1 Bryobacterales bacterium
CCGAATCGGAAGATTTGGCGTTTTGCAACAAACTGCAACAGTTTGTGAGCAGTCTGCAACACTCTCGGTTGTCAGCGGGCGGTTGAAACAGGTTGCAACAGATTGCAACACCTACGGGCAGCAAACACGGCTCACAGCCAGCCAAAAACCCGGTAGTGGAACATAAGGGTTGGGATGCGTCGTTGGTTTTTTCTCCGGTCTTTGGGTTGATGCCGTTGAGGTTCGGTCGGTATTCATTTCGGCGGACCTGCATCCCGCTTGGGATGCGCCTCCCATTTTGCGATTTCCGCCGTCCCAAACCGCCTCCGCCACCCCCTTTCAAGTTGAGAGGAGTTTCCGCATGGCGCAACGAGCAATCCGATTTTCCGAGACGACGGACAAGGGAGTTCAAGAGGCAACGCGGAAGCGTGGCTTCTCGTCACCAACGGCGTTCATCCGCCATTCAGTGGAACAGGAACTGACGGGGCGCAGCGATGAGCTGGTCGGTGCTGAAGAACGACTTGCGGCCAGCATCGAGCAGGTCAGGCGGGAAGTCTTCCGTCTCGGGCGAACTCAGCAGGCTTTGTTCGCATTCGTGGATAGTCTGGCCAAGGTTCTTTTGACATGCGTTCCGGAGCCAGGCGGTGAGGCGATGGAAGCTGCCGTCGCGAGGGCGCGAGGCCGACACGCTCGATTGCTCAAGAGTGCGGGCCAGGCGATGGTCGGCGACTCGCAGGTGGCGATGCAGGATTTGGTGAACCGTGGCGAAGGATGACGAACGAGAGTTCCGGCTTCGACCGCGGAAACCGCCTGCCCGGAATGATCGCGCGGCTTGGGCGTCAGCCTACAAAATCCTGATGCATCACACCCGCATGAGCGGAAGCCGGAAGCGCCGGGCGGGCGAAGCCGGTACAGGCCCGAAGCGGACTCGGACTTACGACCAACGATGTGCGGTTCGGGTTATGTACGCGAAGAATACCGTTGCCGGACAGTGGCGAGCCCATGGGCGCTACGTCGCCCGCGAGAGCGCCACTCATGAGGGCGATCCCAAAGCTGTGGGGTTCGATGATCGTGGAGAATCCATCGACATCTCGGCACGGCTCGAAAGCTGGCAGAAAGCAGGCGATGAGCGCCTCTGGAAGTTGATCGTGTCGCCGGAGTTTGGCGACAGAGCCGACCTGAAACGGCTGACCCGCGATCTCGTCGCGCGAATGGAGAAAGACCTGGGCACGCAGGTGGAATGGGTGGCGGCAGCCCATTACAACACGGAGCATCCGCACGTACACATGGCGCTGCGGGGAATTGACGCGGAGGGCCGCGCGTTGCATCTCAGCAAAGATTACGTCAAGCAGGGCATCCGCGAAATCGCGGAGGATATCTGAACCCGCCAACTCGGGCATCGCACGGAGTTAGATGCCGCCGTGGCGCAACGCCGGGAGGTGCACCAGCACCGATTCACATCTCTTGATCGGATCATCAACCGCGCCGCCGAAACGGCTGAGGATGCGGGCTCCCCATTCTTCACGGTGGTCATGGACCCTAAGCGATCTGGACGCGGGCGAAGTGCGCCGCTGGTCGAACAGCACACGGCGGAACGATTGAAGTTCCTCGAATTGATGGGGTTGGCCGAGCCTGCCGGTCCAAACACATGGCGTGTGCGGCAGGACTTCGAGAACGTCCTACGAGCCATGCAACGAAGCTCCGACCGGCAGAAGATGCTGGCGGCACACGGAGTCCTGATGTCCGATGAGCGGCTCCCACTGGCGGTGCTCGATTTTCGCCGTCTCACCACATTGGAAGGCAGGATCTTGGTGCATGGGGAAGAGGACACCGGACGGCAGGCAGGGCGCAGCTACTTTATGCTCGAAGGAACCGACGGACAGGTCCACTACGTCTACTACACGCCGGAATTGGAAGCCGCGCGCAGCCAGGGTGGTTTGCGCACGAATTCGTTTGTTCGGCTCCGAAAGCTATTCGCCGAAGGTCATCCGGCGCTGAAGGTCGATGAGTTGGGAGACTCGGAATCAATTTTGCGCAACAAGGGATACTTGAGGGAAACAGCACAACGGCTCATCCGACGCGGGATCGTTCCGCAAGAGGACGGCTGGAATGGATGGCTCGGTCGCTACCAGAAGGTAGTTGCCGAGGCGGCCACAATCCCCGAACGCCAAGACCCTGTGAAGCAAACAGGCCGCGATAAAAGCCGGAATCATGGTAGATAAACTTTACTCGCAAGACTATTGCATAATGTATACAGATGCGCGTTACTGCATACGTTCCGCAACAATCGGCCAAGTCGGATCGCGTTCTGGCGCTTGCGCGCGAATCTCCATTCGTCC
>JANXXL010000395.1 GCA_025350625.1 Bryobacterales bacterium
CAAAGTGGCTGGCTACTGACGCCAGCCCATTCAATCTAGATCCGGCAGTTCGAATTCCGCGGGTCGCGCGGGGTCGTTGAACCACCTTACAATTTCAACTGTGTCGCAAATCAGAATTCGGGCGATAGCTGATTTCGTTGCAACTGCCGGCGAGCTGAAGACCGATCCGATTGCGCGCGATTCCGACTGCCGGATACAGGTTCAATTATTACCCGCCAATTGTTTATCGGAAGTCCGGATATCGCGTAGGCCGAACGGCAGCGGCAACGGCTTAGTTGTGTCGTAGTGCTCCGGTTGACGCGCGGCCACCACTTCGATCATCTTCCGCACCAATGGCGCAGGCAGCCATATATTTCCGAAATAAGCTTTCTCCACGGTGTAGGTAAGCCGCGACCCCGTCACCTGGAAGCGGACATCGATCCACACTGTCTTCCTGCCGGCCAACACCGGGCGTAGCAGTGCCGGAATTGTGCCCGGCTTCCACCTCTCAACCGCCTCGAAGTCCACCACCGTAAACATGGCGACGTAGTTTTTCGGGAAGAAGCGAAGCTGCGTACTATCCAGGCCCGGGCGCGGCTGGCGTTTCAGCGCCGAAACCAGGTACTCGTTCACCTCGGCTTCGGTGAGTTGAAACGAAGTCTTCGTTCCAGCCCGCAGCCGGTAAAATAGATCCAACACCTTCGATACCGCGGCGGGCTGCGGTATCGGTACATCTCCGGCCGCAAACAGCAGGAATCCAAGCAAGGCGAGCACGTCACATTTTACCAACGTGAATGCGCGAAAATGGGAATAGGATGCTTAAACTAATTTCAGTAATCGGATGCGTCATTATCGCCGCCATGCCCACGCTGGCGCAGACAACAGTGGCTCCCCGCCGTCTCATCCGCGCTGTGGGGCAGGGCAAGGCTTCCGGCAAGCCCGACCAGGCGCAAGTAGATCTCGCGGTAGTCACGCAGGCCGCCACGGCCCAGGATGCCGCCGCGCAAAATGCCAATCAAACCACTGCCGTGCTCACCCAGCTTAAGCAATTGCTGGGCGCGAACGCGGATATCAAGACACTGAACTATTCGCTTTCCCCGGTTTACAACTACCCTCGTGACGGGAGCCCGGCCACACTTACCGGATTCACCGCCAACAATACGGTGGAAGTCACGGTCGGCGACCTAAGCCTGCCCGGCAAGATCATCGACACGGCGATTCAGGCAGGCGCCAACCGCGTGGATAGCCTGCGCTTCTCCATCAACGACGATCAGCCTCTTCGCATTCAAGCGCTACGCTCCGCCGCTTTGCAGGCCCGCGCGCATGCCGACGCGATCGCGCTGGGCCTTGGCGTCCATCTGGGTGCGGTGATCGCTGCCGCGGAGGGCTACGCGGCGGGAATCGTAACCGCCGACCGCGTCGGCCTGACGGCTGGCGCCGCTGCACCCACACCGGTGCAACCCGGCAACATTGACGTCTTTGCCACCATTACCCTGGAAATCGAAATCACACAATAAGCGAATCCATGAAGATTGAAACCCGCGCAGTGCATGCCGGCCGTCAGACCGATCCTACAACCGGCGCCGTCACCGCACCTATTTATCTTTCCAGCACATTCGAGCGCGGCGCCGACGGCGAATATCCCAGCGGGTTCAGTTATTCACGCGAGGATAACCCGAACCGCCGCTCGCTGGAACAATGCCTCGCCTCCCTGGAAGGTGGAAAAGAAGCGCTGGCGTTCTCGTCCGGCCTGGCCGTGGTAACCGCCGTGGTGCAAGGTCTGGAACCGGGCGACCACATCCTGGCGCCCGACGATGTCTACTGGGGCTTGCGAAAAGTAATCGGCGAAGTGTTCGCCAAAGCGGGCCTGGAAACCACCTATCTGGACATGACCGATGTGGAGGGAGTGCGCGCCGCCATTCGTCCCAATACACGCCTGCTCTGGATCGAGACCCCTTCGAACCCACTGCTCAAAATTACCGGCCTGGCAGCGTTGGGAGAGCTCGCCCGTAAAGCGAATGTCATCACCGTATGCGACAGTACGTTCGCCAGCCCGATCCTGCAGCGCCCGCTCGAGTGGAACATCGACATGGTGATGCACTCCACCACCAAGTACATCAGCGGTCATAGCGACGTAGTAGGCGGCGCACTGATAACAAAGTTTGACAACTACCTGTTTGAGCGCGCGCGCAAGGCCCAGAGATACGGCGGCAGCGTTCCATCGCCGTTCGATTGCTGGTTAACGATGCGCGGCATTGAGACGCTGCCCTGCCGCGTGCGTGCGCAGTGCGAAAACGCTCTGAAAATCGCAACGTTTCTTGAGGGACACCCGTCCGTCGAAGCGGTCCACTATCCCGGCTTGCCAAGCCATCCGGGGCACGCGCTGGCGGCGAAACAGATGTCGGCGCCCGGCGGCATGTTGTCGGTCAGAATCCGCGGCGGGCGTGAGGAAGCAATGGCGGTGGCGGCACGAACGCAGTTGTTCATCCGAGCCACCAGCCTGGGCGGCGCGCATAGCCTGATCGAACATCGCGCGTCGGTGGAAGGGCCGCAGTCCCGCACGCCGCAAAACCTGCTCCGCATGTCCATCGGGCTGGAAAACGCCGAGGATCTGATTGCGGATTTAGAACAGGCGTTGCGGGACGGCCATTGAAAATCCCGCGTTACTCGGCCTCGCGCAAGTGGACGAGTGCTTCAAAAATACGATGGTGATTGTAAAGCCGCTGGGCTTCGGTAATGATCTCCGGGTCCGATTCCGTAGCCAGAACCGCCTTCTGATCGCTCGATGCCATCATGGCAAGAAACAGGTCTTGCGCTTTTCGCCACTTTTCGGGAGTCATGCCTTATCTTCATAAGCGTGAACCGCGCCGGATACCGGCCATCGGGAGTGAAGAAATGGGTTGTGGCGCAGCCTGCTGCGCGACCAGATTCGGTAGGGGGTCATCATTTCCAGGAATTCCTCGCCGATTTTGCCTTATAACAGCTTTAGCATCATGGATGGAAGGAGATGGAAAGATGGCGGCAGACCGGGACCTTTCCCTTAGACACACACTGGCAACGCTGGCTTATCGCGCGGCAAAGGCGCTGCGGGACGCCCCGGTGGAGTTCAGCGAGTTCCGCGCCAACGAGGGCTCCAGATCGGCAGGTGAGATTCTGGCCCATCTGTGCGACCTATTCGATTGGGCCCTGTCCCTGGCCCGGGGCAAGCAAATATGGCGGGACTCGCCGCCTGCGCACTGGAACGAAGACACGAAGCGGTTCTTCGCCGCGCTCGAGGCTTTCGACAACTATCTGGCTTCGGAGGAACCGCTGCATACGCCGGCCGAAAAACTGTTTCAAGGAGCGGTGGCCGATGCGCTTAGTCACGTAGGGCAAATCGCATTGCTGCGGCGCCTGGCCGGCGCGGCGGTGCGTCCTGAAAATTATGGCGTGGCTAGGATTGAAATCGGACGCACGGGCGAAGATCAGAACGCGCCGAGAAAGGAATTCGGCTGAACCGTGGAACGCTTTGCAGGTCAACCGGCGATGTGGTCCCTCAGAATCTCCAGCGTGGCGGCATGGCTGGCTGCAATGCCCGGATCGCGTTCCAGCGCATCGTAATAGCGCTTGGCGAAGCCTTGGCCATTTTCGTGCGGCGTCAACAACTCCCGGGTTTGCTCCAGAATCCGGTTCGCATCCGTGGCAACCACACCGCCCTTCGCGTCACTAACCATGTCAATCTCAACAATCAATCCCGACATCGCCTGCAGCCAAGTGAACCACTCATCGTGAATCACCAACTGCAGGAAAGCACCCGGCGAAGGAATCCGCCCGTGTACCGTTTCGTAGGCGGCGCGTTCGGAATCGAGCAGCGCCTTATGCAAATGAAGCAAAGCGGAATGCAACGATAGCAGTCTATCCCGCGCCTCGTTCATACGGTCTCCCAGCGGCCACTCTCCGCCGACCGCGCCACGGCCGCAATCACCCGCATATTCGCCACCGAATCCTCCAGCGGGGTGGGCACCGGACCCTCTCCGCGCAACGCCAGCGAAAAGAGATCGCCCTGAATCGTATATTGATCGCAAATTGGAAACTCTTCGGTTCTCTTTCCGCCGCCGAACAGATCCGCGCCCGTATCGACGAACAGCCGCGTCACCCGGTCCGGCGGCGCGTTGAAAGGAATCTCCATCTCAATCCGTCCTAGCGTTCCCAGTATCTGAAACATCTGGTAGGGAACGGCCTGCGTGCTGCACGTGAAGGCCGATTGTCCAGATGGGAAATGCAGCACTGCGGAGGTCAGCCGGTCGGTACCCATCTCCGGATCAAGCTCCATCACGCCCACGGCACGCCGCGGTTCTTCGCCGAACAGAAACCGCGACATGGTGATTGGATAACAGCCGATGTCCATCAATCCACCACCGCCGATCTTTGGATCGTTGCGGATATTCTTCGGATCTCGATTGAAGTAGCTGAATGCGCCCATCATCGTGCGCAGTTCCCCAATTTCGCCCGACCTTAGAATCTCCCGGGCGCGCAGCCATTGCGGATGGCAGTGCACCATGAATGCCTCGCCAATCTGGACGCCGGTGCGGTCCCGCACAGCCATCAACTCGTGCGCCTCGGCCACCGACAAACCGATCGGCTTCTCGCAAAGCACATGCTTACCGGCCTCGGCCGCTTTGATCGACCAGGGAACATGCAGATGATTCGGCAGCGGATTGTAAATCGCGTCGATCTCCGGATCGGCCAGCAGCGCTTCGTAAGAACCGTAAGCCTTCGCAATTCCCAGCGGACCCGCGGCGGCCTGCGCCTTGCCGAGGTCCCGGGACGCAATCGCCGTCACTTCCGTTACCTCGCTTCGCTGCATGGCGGGGATCACCTTTCGGACCGCGATGCCCGCAACTCCTAGAACGCCCCAACGGACTTTGTTAGTCATGATTTTCAATGAAGGAACTCCCCGACCGCTTTCATAAATAGCCCGGGCTGATCCACGAACGTCATGTGACCGCTCTGCGGAAAGCTGACCAACTTCGAACCTTTGATCTTGCTTTGCATCTCGCGCGCAAGCGACGGCTCGCACTCATCGTGATCGCCCACTGTGATCAGCGTCGGGACGTGGATAGACGCAAGCTTGTCCGAATACTCCACCGAAGTCAGATTGCCGTCGATGACAAACTCGCCGTGCGAGCCCCACATTGCGCGATAGAGATCCCACGACATGATTCCGTTCGATACCGGATCGTAGTTTGCATCGGGCCGCTTCTGATAAAGATAAGGGAAGTAACCCTCGCCCCAGGCCGCGATCATATAACTGTCGGTGTAACGATTCCGCTGATAAGCTTTTCCTTTTCCGAACAAACCGGCCTTTTCCTGTTCCTGAATCTGCTGCCGTAGCGCAACCGGCATGGCTGCCAGTTGTTTCTGAAAGACGGCGTTCATCTTCCTGGTGCTGTGAAACGTGCTGCAAAGAACCAGATGGGTCAGATGCTGTTGGTACTTCAACGCATAGGCCTGCGCCAGCACGCCGCCGTAGGAATGGCCAAGCAGCGCCACCTTTCCCAGACCCAGTCCCGTGCGGACAGCCTCCACATCCTCCACCATCGCCTCCACTGTGTAGCCGGCCGGGTTCTCCAGCTTTTCCGATTTGCCCGAGCCTCGCTCATCAATGAATATCAGCCGGTTCCGGCGGGCGAGAGGGATCAGATGCGGCAGAAAATAATCGTGTGAGGCTCCGGGGCCGCCATGCACAATCAGGAGCGGCGGACCCTGCCCGAAAGCCTTGTAGTAAAGGAGCACTCCATTCGCGTCCAGATAGCCCTCTTCTATAGGATAAGGCGCGGGATAGCCGGCGGCGACGGCGAACGGCGCGGCGGCAGACGATAGAAGAAACAGAATCGGCCACATGATCTAACAGTCTACTTGCTTACGGGGTGGCACCGCGCTACAGTGATGACCTGGGGAGGGTTCATGGCATTCTGTCCAAGTTGCGGTGCATCCGTTGAAGGTCGATTTTGCGCTAAATGTGGAACTTCGGTGGGAGCTGCGCCACCACCTGGTCCACCACCTGGTCCACCACCCGGGTATCAACAACCGGAACCACAACCTGGGTATCAACAACCGGGACCTCAGCCCGGAGCGCAGCAATACTCCGCTCCTCCGAGCGCGGGCGGAATGTCCGATAACCTGGCGGGCGCTCTATGCTACGCCATCGGGCTCATCACCGGCGTGCTGTTCCTCGTGCTCGCTCCGTACAATCAGAGCAAGTTCGTCCGGTTCCACGCATTCCAGTCCATCTTCTTCCACGTGGGATGGATCGCATTCTGGATCGGCCTGACCATCGTCAGTATCGCCATGCCGTTCGCGCTTCACATCCTGATCAGCCTGCTTTCTATTCTGATTGGTCTGGGCGGGTTTGCCTGCTGGTTGTTGCTGATGTTCAAGGCCTATAACAACGAGCGCTTCAAGCTGCCGATCATCGGCGACCTGGCTGAAAAACAGTCGTAATCGGACGGCTGCCGCATGCGTCTTATGCACTTGCGGCTCATCTTCACTTGTCTCATGACCGCGGCCTTGGGGTGTGCCCAAGGCCCGCGCATCGGCACCATCGACTTTTACGGACTTCGCAAGGTTACTGAACCCAAAGTGCGAAAGGCGCTGGCGGTTTCCGAGGGTAGTGCGTTGCCATCCTCGAAAGGCGAGGTCGAAGAACGAATCGAAAAGGTGCCCGGCGTTGTGGAAGCGCACCTTGAAGCTGCCTGCTGCGACGATGCCGGAAAGGCCATCCTCTACGTCGGAATTGAGGAGAAAGGCGCCGGTCACTTCAACTACCGCCCGCGCCCTACCGGCGACGCCATTCTGCCGGCGGAGATTGTTCCCGTTTACGCCCAGTTTCTTGGAGCCGTAGCGGCAGCTAGCCGAACCGGCCGCGTCGCCGAGGATCTTACGAACGGCCACTCCCTGATGTCGGACCCCGATGTCCGTGAGCTGCAAGAGCAGTTTGCCGGCTTCGCCGCAAAGTACACCGAGGATCTTCGTAAGGTGCTCCGAACGGGCTTGAATGAAGAGCAGAGGGCAATTGCCGCGTACGTCATCGGATACGTGCCGAAGAAAGAGAATGTGGTTGCGGATTTGCAATACGCTCTCCAGGATCCGGACGACACCGTCCGCAATAACGCCATGCGCAGTCTGGCGGCGTTCGCCGTCCTGCAACGCAAGCAGCCCGATTCGGAGATCAAAATATCGCCGACCTGGTTCATCGAGATGCTGAACTCCATCATCTGGGGCGACCGGAACAACGCTGCTGTCGCTCTGGTAACTCTAACCGACGCACGCGATGAAAAGATCATGGAGCAACTTCGGGAACGCGCTATGCCGGCGTTGGCAGAGATGGCGGCCTGGAAGCATCTGCCGCATGCGCTGCCGGCCTACATCCTGCTGGGCCGCGCCGGCGGCATGAAAGAAGAAGAGCTTCAGGAGGCCTGGGGCAAAGGCCAACGCACCGCGGTAATAAGGAAGCTAACGGGCGCCAAGTGATTTAAGATGGGCGATCAACCCGGCGGGATCGTCGGAGATAATCGCGTCTACTTTGGCATCGATCAACATGTCCCAGTCCTTCGCGCTGTTAGCAGTCCAGGGCACAACTTGCAATCCGGCCCGATGTGCCGCTGCCACCTGAGCCTTGTTCACTAGCGTGTAGTACGGGGAAATGATTTGGGCACCAGCCTCGTGCGCAATCTCCACAAAATCTTTCGGCGCGCCCGCATACAGCGCCGATAGC
>JANXXL010000416.1 GCA_025350625.1 Bryobacterales bacterium
CGATGCGCGCCATTCCGTGACCGGAAACTTTGTTTGGGAGCTTCCCTTCAAAGAGGTGCTCCGCGGGCACGGTCCGGATTCCCTGGTGAAGGGTTGGCAAATCTCCGGAACCATCCTTGCCCGCACCGGCAATCCCTACACGGTATTCGACTTTGCCGAGGCTGCTCAGCTAAATGCCAACAATTTCTACGGACCAATTTATTCCGTGCCGGTAGCTCCCCTTGGCCCCGCTGGACCCTGCGGAAAAGGCGCGGCCATTCCTGCCGCGCCGGTTCCTTGCCTGCCAGCGCAAGTGCTGTTCAATGCGGATGGGACCACAACGCCCAATCCAGGAGCGCTTTTTGTGCAGGCTAAGTGCGAGACTGGATTCAACGTCGGACGCCTGGGCGCATCAGGAGTGTGCGATGGTCCCTCGGTGACCTTTGCGCAAGGCCGCAATCGCTATCGTGGACCCAGCTTCGTCAACGTGGACTTCGCGGTTATGAAAAATACCAAAATCCCTAGTTGGGAGAATGCTAAGCTGGGCATCGGTCTTCAGTTCTTCAACTTCTTCAACCATGCCAATTTTGGATTTCCCGATGGTTCGAGTTCAGACAGCGGCATCTTTGGCCAGATTGGCTACCTGGAGCAGTCCCCGACCAGCATTCTCGGTTCAACAACCCAGGCAAATGTGGCTCGCCGCATGATTCAGTTGAAGGCCCAACTTCAGTTCTAAGAGCTTTTCCGGCACAACTTTCGTGCAATCCCAATCGTGTCGGTGTCTCCGTCCACCGAATCTTCAGAAGTTTTCTATCATCCACATGTTCCCTTCAACGTTCCACCCACGCATTGCCAAATGGCGGCCATCGGGCGACGGTACGCCGTAGATCTCTATGCCGCCGGGATGTTCCCACAAAAGCCGAGTATTGCCCTGGATATCCATGTGCAGCATGTCCGCCCCTCGCGACGAGTAACTGGAGACGAAGAACCCTTTCCCGTCCGCCGTCCAAACCACGCTGGACAATGTTTTCCGTTCTTTGGCGGTGACGTCCTGCGGCGCTCCGCCGTTCAGTGAAAGAATTTGCACTCTGGCGTCCCGGTGCTTGAGGAGCGCTATGCGCGTGCCATCGGGCGAAAGATCCCAATGATAGCTTTTCGTCGCGTCAGTGTCGGACCTGGCAAGTTCGCGGCCGCGACCTCTTACCGCGTCGAGTTCTGAGAAGATAATTTGCTTGCGATCTGGAGTGCGCTCGCCGATGGCACACAGAGACGATGGGGAGCGGGTGCACCGCGGCCACTCCTCGATTTTGGCCGTCAACACTAATTGCGGAGATCCTCCCTGGATCGGAACACGCATGATTTTGCTGGCTTGCGTGGGAAGTATCTCAGTCACCGGGTCTCGCATGATTTTGTTGGTTTCCGCCGGACCTTCGTCGTATGACTTGGTCGTGTAATAAAGCCAGGAACCTTCCGGACTGAGGCAAGCACCGGCTAAACCGTCGCTCTTGTTTAGGGCAATCAGCGATTGGGCGAAGTCCTGGTCAAGATTCTGTTTGAAGATTGCATCGACTCCCGTACGACTGGAAGCAAAAATAGCGGTCCTGCTATCCGCCGTCCATGCCAACGGATGATTCCAGCTTTCCTCCCGCGTGAAGCGAACGGGAGTGGTAGATCGCTCACCGCCAGCCTGAAGGTCCGCCACATAGACGCTGCTATGCGGTCTCCATTCAAAGATGCCGAGCCGTCTACTATCCGATGTCGCGTTTACTGGATTCACGCATAGCTCGACAACGTTGGTAATGCGCTGTAGCTTCCCAATGAACTCAGTAAGCTGCGGGTTCATGTTGGTCTGCCAGAGATTGCAGGTTTTGACTTTGAACCCCGGTTCATCCAGTCTGTAGATCAACCGGCCATCACGCAGCCAAATGAAACCATTCACCATTTTCATATCAAAGGGGGGAAGGATCTTGGTGAGAGGTCCCCCTTTCAGATCGCCGCTCTCGAAGTAGGTATTCGCAGGGTCGGGCCCATCCTGCCTTAAGAAAATAACGCGTTGTCCATCCGGCGACCAGGTAAGACCGCCAATCGAGTCATTCTCACCTACGTCGAAGACTTTTCGCGCTTCCTGTCCATCGGGCCGCATAACCCAGATTTCGCGGTCTCCATTCTTGCCCGTGTTTGTTTCAAAAGAGAGAAGAGCGCCGTCCGGCGAAAAGGACTCACCCGTGGCATCGTCCCGAATCTTATGGGAAGGCTCACCGGAAACGGAAAAGATCCAAATGCTGCAGCCATGGGAGGTGCCATAACTGGTGTCACCCCCCACCGGACAGGCATTGGCCAGAAAGTTCCTGCTGTCGGGAAACCAAGCACCAACATTGAAACCAAGGGCACTGCGGTTGAAACCCTCTGGTTCAAGAATCACTTGCGTTTCGCCGGTTTCGACAAGTTGGAGGTACAACCCGACTCGATCGTTGTATGCCAGGTATTTTCCGTCGGGCGA
Organism: Bryobacterales bacterium; assembly: GCA_025350625.1. Taxonomy (GTDB): domain Bacteria; phylum Acidobacteriota; class Terriglobia; order Bryobacterales; family Bryobacteraceae; genus Palsa-187. Next base: position 2,480 of record JANXXL010000416.1, read on the forward strand.
GATGGTGCCACCAGCGGGGCCATTCTCGCTGGAGACACTGGTGAGTTGCCGAAATTTCAGTTGCGGCAGTGCCGCTGAAGACGACGGCTTGCGTGAAGAAAACCAGAGAACTCCTGTAACCACGGCAAGCAGAACGACGGCGGCTGCGAGCATTTTGGGCCACCGAGCGCGATGCCTCGGCTCGATCTCCTTTTGCAAAATCTCCAGAGCCGACCGCATCTCCGAGGCGGACTGGTATCTGGCTTCGCGATTTTTTTCGAGTGCTTTGCCTATGATCGTTTCGAGCGCGGATGGAAGGTCTGCGTTCAATTCCCGCGCTGGAGTTGGCGTCTTCGTGAGAATGGCATCCTGAAGCTCCGGCCCGGTGTCACCCGTGAACGCGCGTTTGCCGGTTGCCATCTCGTACAGCACCAAGCCAAAGGAAAACAAGTCTGTACGTGCATCCAACTTCTCGCCCCGTACTTGCTCCGGCGACATGTAGGCCGCTGTTCCCATCGCCAACCCAGTTCGGCTGAGAAGAGGGTCCGGAGTGGCGGCGGAAATGGATTCCTGTTGCGCCTCGTGGATTTTGCCTTGCGCTTGATCCACAGCACGAACAGAACCCGCCGGAACCAGCTTTGCCAGTCCGAAATCCAGAATTTTGGCTTCTCCGCGATCTGTAATGAAGACGTTCGCGGGTTTGATGTCGCGATGGATGATGCCCTTCTCATGCGCCGCGCCCAGTCCGGCGGAAATTTGGACGGCGATGTCGAGCAGAAGAACCGTCGGCAAGGGAGCCTCATTGGCGATACGGTCGCGCAGAGTCTTGCCCTCCAGCAGAGGCATTACCAGGAAGGGCTGACTCTCGTGTTCTCCAAACTCGTAAAGCTGGCAGATATTGACATGATCCAAAACGGAAACCGCCCGGGCCTCCCGCTCGAACCTCTCCAAAGCTTTGGGATCTGTTCCGAGTTCTTCGGGAAGAAACTTCAACGCAACCCGACGAC
>JANXXL010000055.1 GCA_025350625.1 Bryobacterales bacterium
GAGCGTGGCTCCGGCGGCCACCGCATCGCGTATCTGTTCCGGCGACGCGCGCGTGTGGCCGATGGCGGCGACGACGCCCAGTTCGGTGATCTGCTCGATATAGCGCAACGCTCCCGGCCACTCCGGCGCGAGCGTGACCAAACGCACATGGCCTTCGGCAGCTTCCTGCCAGCGGAGAAACTCAGCGAAGTCGGGCGCGCGGACCCACTCCCTGGGATGCGCACCTCGCGGGCCGTCCTCGGGTGAAATATGTGGGCCTTCGATATGGAATCCCTCCATTGCAGGCCCTTCGGCAAGCAAGTCGCGCGCCGCGGCGAGATTACGCAGCGACGCGAGCATCGCGCCGGGTTCGCCGGTAATCACAGTCGGGAAGAAGCGCGTGACGCCGGTAGAGAAGAGTCGAGTGAGGGCTCGCTGGATGTCTTCGTGCGGCGTGGCAGGTGCATTGAAATCCGCACCGGCGAAGCCGTTCACCTGGAGATCGACGAAACCGGGAGCGATGAAAATGCCATCGCCGGCAGCGGGCGTCAACAGCGGATCGACACTTTTAATAGCCGCATCGAACTCGATTTCGATGCGCTCGCCCGAAACCGCGCTGCGCCCCGCACATTTCGTCATCAGAATGGTTTATTCACAACATACCCACAGGACCGGCTGCTAAAGCCAAGCAAGCAAGTAGGAAACAACTGTTGAAAAGGCCCAGATCGCTCTGGCTTATCCGCGCCCGCCTTGGTACAAACGTTAACAGATTTCTGCGCGGTACTGGCGGGTGTGTCAGTCTCGGGGGAGGTGGCCGCAAGCCGGTTCCCGCGCGGAAGTTTTCCTCCGATTCGACCTTTAAAGGCGGCCTGCAGGATGTTAGCTACCGCCTTTTTTTCCTAATGCGCCGCTACGGGCTGGGTGACGGGCGTGAGCCAGCCGTGCGTATCGGGCTTCCTGCCTTCGACAATCCCGAAAAATTCGCTCTGAATCTTTTCCGTGATGGGCCCGCGGCGGCCGATCCCGATAGTGATGCGGTCAATCGAGCGGATCGGTGTGACCTCCGCCGCTGTGCCGCTGAAAAACACCTCGTCGGCGATATACAGCATTTCGCGCGGGATCAGAGTTTCGATGACCGGGATGCTCATTGACTGCGCCAGCTGAATCACAGTATCGCGCGTAATGCCGGGCAGGACGCTAGAACCGAGCGGTGGAGTATGAATCTTGCCATCGCGCACCACAAACACGTTTTCGCCCGAGCCTTCGCTGACATAACCTGCGGCGTCGAGCGCGATGCCTTCGGAATAACCGTTAATGGCGGCCTCCATGCGGATTAGTTGCGAGTTCATGTAATTGGCGCCGGCCTTTGACATCACCGGCAAGGTGTTGGGCGCGAGCCGCGTCCAACTGGAAATGCACACATCCACGCCTTCTTCGACGGCCTCGACGCCCAGGTAGCGGCCCCATTCCCAGCAGGCGATGTAGGTCTCGATGGGATTATCTTTGGTCGGCAACACTCCGACGTCGCCGTAGCCGCGGATAACCAGCGGCCGGATGTAGCAGGATTCGAGCTTATTGACGCGCACCACGTCGACCATCCCGGCGGCGAGTTCGTCGATAGAGAAGGGAATCGTCATGCGGTAGATCTTGGCGGAATCGTGCAGGCGCCGGGCGTGCTCGTGGACTCGGAAAATGCGCGGACCGGCCTCGGTCGAGTAGCAGCGGACGCCTTCAAACACCGAACTGCCATAGCTGGTTACGTGCGCAAGGACATGGATCTTCGCGTCGTCCCAGTCAATCATGCGCCCGTTGTGCCAGATTTTTTCGGTGGCTTTAACCATAATTTCATTATATATCGGAGGATTTTGAAATCGCTCTAGCGACGCTGACGCTAATTCGATTTCGGCGGCGGCGGAGGCGGCTGGCCCGACACGTAGCCAATAAGGCCGTGGAGCTTGTCGGTCATTACTTCGAGATTAGTTGCAATATGGGCGAGGCCTTTGTCCGTCCGCCGAAGATACGCGGCGCTCTCCGACTTCCAAAAGACCCAAGCGCTGGCTGTGGATTTTTAAGAGTTCGGACTGGCGTTTCTCCGGTTCGGAAATGACGACAAGGTTGACTTGAAGTGCTTTGACGGCTCGTTCGACATTCGTCATCTCGTGCGGCGCGTCGGGCTGGCGTGGCAGCCGAAAGCTCCCGCCGTTTTTGCACACGGCATATCACTTTCCTGTCGGCTTAAGTAGCGTTATGACGACTAGATTAGGCGCGGATTAGGCCGATCGCGAGCCCGTTTATTTTGCCATGCTGCTTCATGTTGAGAGTTTCCCCTGGCTCGGCGCACAATGAAGGAGGCGCGGCGGCCGCGTGGCCGGCGTGTGTGTTCGCCGGTTGTCCCGTGACCCCGTTGCGCCAAATCCCCCATCACGACTCCCAGTATTTGCCTTGCAAGCAATGCGGGGAGCGTTTATTGGTTCTGAAATCGGAACAGTGGACGCGTGCGAGAATGAAAGCAGCCGTTTCCGAGCCATACGGAAGACGCCACACGGAGACCGACACACACCATGGCCAAGCTGGAGCAAGCTGTTAAGGACCTGCAAGACAACCTGGTTGTGATCGCGGAAATTGAGAAGCGGCAATCGGCGCTTCTCCAGGAACACGGCGAGATGCTGCACGGCCTGAACAAGACGGTCCTCGCGCAAAGCAAAGTACTCACTGCGCAGAGTAATGCTGCGCTCAGCTACATCGAGCATGTCAGTCAGCAGCGCCGCGAAATCGAGCGCCTGGACACTGAAGCCGCCGCGTTCCGGCGGCGCACGGATCAGAATCTGGCTGAAATCACCGACAAGCTGAACGGGCTGATAGGCTACGTCGCGGGTATCAAGCCCCCGCCTCCAGCGCACTGATGCGGTCGCGGGCTTGACCAGGCGCGGGCGCTTCGCGGCTTTCAACTCGGCGCGGCGTGCGGCGGAGGTTTTCGCGTCGATGCCCTGGAGTCTCTGAAGCGCCACGGTGATCCACCATGCGGGTCCTCCTGGCTCCTGGCGGTCCTCGTGGATTTTGAGGGCTAGCCACTTGCAGGCTTCAAAAATTTGGGCGCATATTCGAAAGTCCGGATCGGTTTCGTAGGGGCGGCCTTTTGCTTCATCCTGGACCTTCTGTAGTGCTTCTGATAACAGATATTATGTATACTTTAATTAAAATCGGTAAGCCATAGCAAACATAATGACATGCTATTCTGATTTCTGACTCAATCCACTGGATACGAGACATGCTTCCCCGCTTTCGCTCCTGCGTTTGGTTGGTCGGCGCCGCGCTGCTGGCGCTGCAACTGGTGTTCCTGACCGGTCCGGGCATTGAGGAAGACGAGGCGCTATTCGTCCTCCCGTTTACCCGTGGAAACCCCTCGCTCTATGAGTGGCACGCCGGTCGTTTTCACATACCGGTGATGTCCATGGATTACCTGGGTGGCCTGAAATCCTGGCTTTACTGGCCGGTATTCCGGCTATGGGAGCCGAACGTATGGTCGATGCGCCTTCCGGCATGTTTTTTGAGCGTGGTCACCGTGCTTCTATTCGCGCACCTGGCGCGGCGCGCCGGCGGCAGTCGGGTTGCGCTCGCAGCGGAGCTATTTCTGGCCACTGACGCCATGTTCGTTTTGATCAATGTCTTCGACATGACGGTGACACTTTTGCTGCTCGCGACGGTATTGTTTCTAAGTCTGCTGAGGCGTTTCGCAGCTTCCGGGCACCAGCCGTCCCTGGGCGCGGCCTTCCTGGTAGCCGGCTTGGCTCTCTGGTACAAGGCCATCTTCATTTTTCCGCTGGCAGGTATGCTGGTGGCATTTTTGATCGCTTACCCCCGCGCTGTTTGGCGCTCTTTCACGCTGCGAAATATTGTCGTGGCGGCGGTATGCATGCTGATCGGCGCCGCCCCGCTGATCGTATTCAATTGGGAACGCCGCGGCGCGACGGTTCACGCTTCGGGCGAACTGCCGAGCGCACCGGCCATAGAAAAGCTGGTGATGCTCCAACATACCCTCGACGGGCGCGCCTTCGAGCACTATATGTTCCGCAGTTCGTTAAGCGAGAAAGTCGCATTAGACGGCGCGCCGGCGGATCTGGTGCTGCGCTGGTATCGTGAATCGCACTTCGGTCCCGGAAGCGCGCTGTTGCCGGCGCTGCTGTTGTCTCTTCTCGCACTGCCCTTCTTGCGAAGCTCGCACTTGTTCCCTCCCCTGTTATTCAGCTGGATTGCCATGACCACCGCGTATGGCGCGATGTTTGTATTTCGCGATGCCGGCGCGGGGCCGCATCATACCGTCTTGCTTGATCCGGCTCCGCACTTCATCGTGGCCGCGACCGCGGCGGCCCTGTCCGAGCGTTGGCTGGGAAGGCGCAACGCTGCCCTGGTTGCGTTTTGCGCGGTAGTAGCCGCCTCCAATATCTGGCTTCTGGGACGCTACGCGCACGCCGCCCACGCCAACGGATTCAGCGTCTATTGGACCGATGGCGTCAAGAACCTTGCCCAGGTAATCGGCGCGCAAAATCTGCCTGTGGCGGTGTTGGATTGGGGCATTCATAACGGACTCGAAATCGAATCGCGCGATACCATCACCTTCGTAGCCGATCCAGCGCCGCGCGAAAACGTATTGTACGTGACCCATTGCGAAGGTTATGTCATCTTACCGGCGGCCCAATTCCCTAAACTTCTGGCCGCCTCCGGACTCCACAAGACGGCAGCCCGCGTCGTGGCCGACAAAAAGGGCCATTTGGTCTTCTGCCTGTTTCAATTGGCGAAAGACTAAGTACTAGGCGCACCAACTCCACCATTGATTCATCGACGAAGGGCTGGTGTCCGCATTCCTCGAAATACGCGCTCCATGGTGACGTGATCGCGGCTTGTCCGCACCGTCTCGCTGGAGATACCGGATCGATGCGAACCCGATGGTTGGTTCAGGAGAGTGGATAGTTAGATCGGAACCGTGGACAAACGGAATCTGGACAAAAAAATAGGCCCGATAGTAATAATGCCGTACCGGGTCGAGGGAAATCGATTTGTAAAAGTTATCGTCAGGATCAATGGCCCCGGCCTTCGCCATGGCCGCTACCGTGTTGGCCGCCGCCTCCGCCGCCATTGCCGCGCGGTCCTGCGCTCCCGCCAGAGGGCGGTGCGCTGCGGAATTCCCGGCCTCCGCCGTAGCTAGGCGGGGCCTCGGCACGATTGTTTCCTCCACCTCCCGATCGAGGAGCGGCGCGCGGCCCTTCAAACCCATTGTTTCCGCTGGGACGTGCCGGCGGAGGGCTGCCGCGAAAACTCCGGTTACTATCGAAGTCCCGTGGGACGCCTTCGAAACCATTGTTTCCACCGCCGCCGCGCGATCCTCCCGGGAGAGCTCGATAAAGCCCGCCGTCATCGCGGGAAGGCGGCGCGCTCTGACGCACTGGGATTGGTTGTTGCGCGGGAGGCGCGCCGAACTCCGATCGGGTATTAGCGCGCGGGCCGCCAAAACTGCGGAAGCTGCTGCGTCCCTCCGCGTTTCCCGCAAAGCCGTTGGGCGCTCTCGAAGGCGGCGCTTCATTGCGATTATTTACAATAGAAGGGCTGATGCGCACCGGCTGAGGTTCCCGCGGTAACGGAAGGATGCGGACATCGCTGCGGTTCCCGCCGACGGCCGCAGCGCTGGGCTGCGAGTCCAGCCGCCGCCAGACACCACGGCTAGGGAAATTTCCACTATCTGATGACCTGGGCCTGAATGATCCGGCGCTCGCGCCCGTCGAGCCGCGACTGACGCGGCTCGTATCGTTATTGCCGAATCGTCCTTGGTTAGCATTCCGTGACGGCGCGAAGGGCACGCCGCCGCTGACCATTCCAGCTCGGGCCAGATCTGCGGAGTCGGGACGTACGAAAGCATTCCGGCCCACGCCGGCTCGTCCGAAATCGCCTGCGCGCAGGCCGGTGACCGCTCCACTGAAGCGCGCGTTGCGATACATATTCACGATATTGGTGTTGTTGACGACGGTACCGTAACGGCCGCCGCTATAGCCGCGACCGTACCACGGACGGTAGCGTTCATAAGGGGCCAGCGGCACCCAGCCTACGTTGCCGTATCCGAAGCCCGCACTCGCCCCGAAACCTGGCGATCCGAATCCGAAAAACCCGACCATCGCGGGTCTCCAATAATGCCGTGGCTCGATCGCTCCCGGATACCACGCCCATCCGAACGATGCGCGGTACCAGTTGCCATAGTGATAGGGAGCCCAACCCCAAGGTTCGTAACTGGTCCAGCTCCATCCGTAGTAATCGAGATAATCCCAGCGCCCGTCGCGATAGGGCGCCCAATCGGGGCTGACGTTTCGAGGCACCCAGACGTAACCGTAGGAGGGGTCCCATGCCCAGCGGCCGTAGTTGCCGAGTTCCTGTACGCCGTCGATGTCGGGACCGGCATAGCGCGAAACATCGGGCGCTCGCTCAAAGAAGCGGTCGCGATCCGCATTCCAGCGGTCCCACTCATCGTAGGGGGGGGGCCCGGCGCTCATAATTTCAGAGTCATTACCGGAAGTGCGAGTGAATACGGTCTGGCCCGCGGACAGGCGTTCCGTCCCCGAGGAAGAGATCAAGTCGGCCTCGCCCGCCCGCACGGTGATCTCGCTCGACCCATCCGTGCGAACGGTGACCCGGTAAATTCCCTGCCTCAGCGGGGCAACGGAAATGCCGGGCGTGCTGATTTCAATCTGTGCGTCGCCGTCGCGGAGCACACGCAATAATGTGGCGCCCTGATTAACTTCGACTAGATAGCGATGGTACTGGAGATCGCCCATACGGACGTCGGTGTTCGCTCCCAAGCGAATCATGTTGGCCGAATCGAACTGCACTTCAGCCCGCGAACCTTCGCCGGTCGACACCCGGTCGTTAATCTCCAAAGGTTCGTTGATGGTCGCGCCAAATCCGTCGCCCGAATCGCCCCGGATGACATTGACAGAACCGTTTGCGAGGCTCAAGCGCGCGACCCCATGCTGCGCGGCATCGGCTGGATCTTCCTGGCCCTGCTGAGGTTGTCCTGGATACGCTTGCGGGTACGATTGCGCTAAAGCCAATAGGCTGACGAGCAACAGAGCAAGCGGAAAAATGAGCCGTTTCATGGCCTCACCATCTGACTCCCTTCTGGCATGCGAGAGACCAATCTTAAACCATTGATTATATGGATTTTCACGCGCGCCAGATCAGACCCGGCTGGTTGAAAAGCACCATTCTGCTCCGTATGGACCGCTAACTTTTTGTGATCGCAGCGAGGGCCATGAGAAGAATCCGCCTTCCGGTATGCTGTTAGGAGATGGACTTCGATGAACGACTCGAAAGGCTGACGGAACGCCACGAAGCCTTGGCGCAAACCATGGAGCTGGTCGTTCATATGCAGCGCAAGAATGAAGAGGCTCACCAAAAGAACGAGGTTCTATCGGAGAAGAGTCAGGTTCTGATTGTCCAAGTCATCGAGAGCGTAGATAGTCTCGCTCGAATCGCACATGCGCACGAACGCCGGATCACGAATCTCGAAGATGGGCGCCAGTAGAGTCAACCCGCTTGAAACTAGTCAGCAGCACTTGCGTCTCATGAATTGACACTGTTCGCCGGGCGCGAATGTGCCACACTAGACTTATGAGGTACTGGGCCTATCTGGTTGCGAAGCTGGTAGCGGCCGCGGGGATCCTCTGGGGGACTCGGCGGTTGATGGCCGCGGTGATGCCGCCGCCTGAAACCTTCATGTACATGCGGGTAGGCGATCCCTTCGTGACCGACCTCACCTACACCTTCTGCATGCTTCTGTTCTGGCTTTTTGGGGCCGGAATCGTGTGGCTGATCGTGCTCGATCAGCGCTATCGCTGCCGCGCCTGCCTCCGCCGCCTGCGCATGCCCGTTCACACCGGTTCCTGGACCCACGTGCTCTTCGGCGCTCCCCAGACCGAGTACATCTGCCTCTACGGCCACGGTACCCTTAAGGTGGACGAACTGCAGATCTCCGGCCACCAAAACCCCGACTGGAAGGCCAACGAGGACATCTGGAAAGAGCTGTACGCTTTAGAAGAAACTAAGCGGTGACTGAAACCAAGGAATGACCAGGTATTTGCGTGGCCGTTAAGCCTCCCAATCCGCGTACAGCTCTGCTGGTCCGTTTCGTGACCAACCCTTGGGGGCGGGCGTTTCTCATTGCGTTTCTGGTGCTCGGCTCGCTCTCGATAGGAACTTTCGCGTACTACTACAGCAAGTACGCTCGGATCATTGAGGACAAGCTTCGCAACGGGCCCTTCGGCAATACGTCGATGCTCTATGCCGCGCCGCAGCCGGTGATGGTGGGCGAACAGACGCAACCGGTCGAGATCGCCGATTATTTGCGTCGCGCAGGTTATACCGAATCAAACCGCAATCGCCTCGGCTGGTATCATGTGCGGCCGGACGCCGTCGAGATCAATCCTGGGCCGGAAGCCTACGACCATGAGGGCGCGGTCATCAAGATCGAGCGCGGCAAAGTCAGCCATATCATTTCACTCCGCGATCATAGCGAACGCACCGAGTATGATCTGGAGCCGGAGCCCATCAGCAATCTGTTCGACCAGAGGCGCGAGAAGCGCCGCCTGGTGCGCTTCGGCGACATCCCCAAGGTGATGGTGGACGCCGTGCTCTCCGCCGAGGACAAGCATTTCTTCCAGCACGCAGGCTTCGATCCGCTGGGGATTACACGCGCCATTCTGATCGACATCAAGGACCGGCGCGGCTCCCAGGGCGCATCTACTTTAACCCAGCAACTGGCCCGCACTCTGTGGCTGGGGCCGGAGCGCGGCTGGCGGCGCAAGATTCCCGAGACGCTGATCACGATGCATCTCGAACAGCAGCTCAGCAAGCAGCAAATTTTCGAAGACTACGCCAACGCGATTTATCTGGGGCATCAGGGAAGCTTCAGCATCCACGGTTTTGGCGAGGCTGCCTCGGTGTATCTGGCTAAGGATCTGAGTCAAGTTACGCCCGCGGATGCGGCCTTACTTGCGGGATTGATGCAGTCGCCGATCGGCCGCAATCCATTCCGTTTTCCGGAACGCGCGCGCACCCGCCGCAACCTGGTTTTGAAGGCCATGCATGAGAACGGTTATTTGACCCAGCAGGAGTATGAGGACGCCGCGGCTTCCCCGCTCCACGTGGTGCAAGGCGCGGCGGAATCGACCGACGCTCCGTTCTTCGTCGATCTGGTGGATGAAACCCTGCAAAATCGTTTTCAGGATTACGATTTCCAGAACAATTCGTTCCGCGTGTATACCACTCTGGACATGACTCTCCAGCGCGATGCCGTCGAAGCGGTGCGGATTGGGATTCAGGAAACCGACACGCAATGGAAGAAGCGCAGTAAGCTTTACGGCACTGCGGAGATGCCGCTCGCGCAGGTGGCCTTGGTGGTGCTGGATACCGAGACCGGCAAAGTAAAAGCGCTGGTCGGCGGACGGAGCTATGCCAACAGCCAGCTGAATCATGCGACGTCCAAGCGGCAGCCCGGATCGTCCTTCAAGCCCTTCGTGTATACTGCGGCCTTCAGCGCGGCCCTGCAGGACGGCGGTATGGTCATCACGCCGGCAACAACGGTAGAGGATGAACCCACCACTTTCATGTTCGACGACAAGCCTTATGAGCCGGCGGACTTCGGCAACCAATATGCCGGAACGGTAACTCTGCGCCGCGCCCTGGCGCACTCGCTGAATATTCCGGCAGTGAAGGTGGCCGAAATGGTGGGCTACAACCGAGTTGAAGCCACGGCGCGCGCGGTTGGCCTGAATCTGGATATCCGCCCCACCCCGGCGATTGCGTTGGGCGCTTATGAAGTAATGCCCATTGAGATTGCGGGCGCTTATACCGTGTTTCCCAACCGCGGTGTTTTGAAAAAGCCGGGTTACATCGACACCATCCGCGATCAGGAAGGCCGGACCGTATTTCAGAGCCAGCCCCAGGATAAACAGGCCATCGACCCGCGCGTAGCTTACCTGATGACGAACATGATGGAGGAAGTTCTTCGCACCGGCACCGCCGCGGGAGTGCGCGGCCGCGGATTCGTGCTTCCCGCTGCAGGAAAGACCGGCACTTCCCGGGACGGCTGGTTTGCGGGGTTCACCTCCAAGCTGATCTGCGTGGTGTGGGTGGGCTTCGACGATAACCGCGACTTTAAACTCGAAGGCGCGCGCAGCGCTCTCCCCATCTGGACCGAATTCATGAAGCGGGCGCACCAGCACCGCGAGTATCGCAACGTTCACGAGTTCGAAGCGCCCGAAGGAGTGGTGACCGCCGACATCGACGCCGATAACGGATTGCTGGCCACGCCCGGCTGCCCCAAAATTAGGAGCGAGGTATTCCTGGCCGGGACCCAACCCGTTGAAGCCTGCCGTTTGCATGGCGGGGGACGAACTCAAGTGGCCGGCTGGGAACCACTGGTGCCCGCGTCCGGTGAACACAATCCAGTGGTCGGCGGGGATGGCGCCAGACCGGGAGCGGCCCAGGCGCCTGCAACCAGTATTTCGATCACTCCGGCCAGACCTGCTCAGCCGGAGCCTGCCCGGAAATCTCACGGCTTTTTTGGACGGCTGAAAGATATCTTCCACTAAGGGCCGCTACTCGTCCTGCTTCCGCCGCTGTTTTTCGGTGTTAAAGTAGAAAGCGAGACGGAGGCGCTCCGATGCTGCATCTCTCCTTCATCTTCGTATTGGCTTGGCAAAACGTGCCCGCGCAGAACGCGGCGAATACTCCGGCAGCGCCGCCCCCGGCGTCCGCACGGCCGCCACTCCCCGCCTCAGACCGCGGCGATATCTTCATGGCGCGTAAGATGTATCGCGAAGCGGTGGAGGCGTATAAGGAAGCTCCGGAAACCGCCACCATGGCAAATAAGATTGGCATCGCCTATCACCAGCTTGGGGATCTCGGCAACGCCGAAAAAAGCTATGATCATGCGTTAAAGCTCGATCCCAAATACGCCGAGGCGATGAACAACCTGGGTACCATCTATTACTCGCGCAGATCCTACCGCAAGGCAGTGAAGCAGTACAAAAAAGTCCTGCGGCTAAAGCCCGACTCGGCCTCCACCATCGCCAATCTAGGTTCCGCTTATTTTGCGCGGAAGCAATATGAACTCGCTTCGGAAAACTATCAGAAGGCGCTGGCGCTCGATCCCACGGTTTTTGAAAGCCGCAGCGGAATCGGGTCCATTGTCCGTGACCGCACCGTGGGCGATCGCCCCATGTTCTTTTACTACCTGGCCAAAAGTTATGCCAAGGCCGGCATGTTCGAACAGGCGCTGAACTATATCCGCAAATCGCTCGAAGAAGGCTTCAAGGAACGCAAGAAGTTTCTTGATGAACCTGAGTTTGCGGGTCTTCAAAAAGATCCGGAATTCCAAAAAGTCATGGCCGTGGAGCCCAACGTCCTCTGAAGCGTTCGCTCCCTCTGGCGATAACGCTGCTGGCGTTGACGGCTTGTTCACGGGTCCCGCAGCGGAAATTAGAGCGCGTCGCCCTCCTTCCTTTCGATAATTTGACCGGAGACGCCGCATATGACTGGGTCAGCAATGCGGGTCCCGCGATTCTCGCCGAAGAACTGGCGGGCAGCGTTGGCGTGGTGCCGCTGCGGACCCGCAGCGTGGGGACGGCGGCATTGCTGCACGCCACTCAGTTCCTGCACTGTACGTTCTCCCGGCGAGGAAATGCGCTGCGCGTGGATTTCACGATAGAGGATGCCGAAGCGCATCGGATGGTTGCTACAGGTACCGCAGAAGGCACGGTTCTGTTCGCGCTCAACACGCTCGCACGCAAGCTGGATCCCGGCGCACGCCCGTTCTCGACACCGAATCAGGAAGCTCTCGTGGCGTGGGGCAAGGGCGAGTTTGAACGCGCGCTGTCGCTAGACCCGGATTTCGGCACCGCGTGGGCCTCCTGGATTTCACAAGTGGCGCAGTCGGGAAAGCCGGAGGCAGCCGCGGCGATGGCAGAGCGGGCGCTCGCACGCGCATCGCTGCGGACCGCACTCGATAAAGCGCAGATTCAGCTCGCCTTGGCGCTCTTGCGCAAGGACGAATCCGCACGCGGCGCGGCCCTCAGTGAGTTAGCGAGTCTCGCGCCCAACGACGTCGGGACCGTGGTGGCGTTGGCCGAGATCGAGCAGCGTCGCAGGCGTTATTCTAACGCGATCCAACTCTACCAGCGCGCCTTAGCGATCGAACCCGGCAATGCCACGGGCCTCAACGGCTTGGGTTACTCCCAAGGCGAGAACGGTGATTTGACCGCCGCCAAAAAGAGCCTCGAAACTTACGCGGAGCAGCCGGATCAATCCAACAATGCGCTCGATTCGCTGGGAGAAGTCTTTTTCATGAACGGAAAGTTTGCGGAGGCGGAAAAATACTTTCTACAGGCGTCGGCGCGCGACCCGGCTTTTTTGAGCGGAGCGCCGCTGATGAAAGCGTCCTACGCGCGCTGGCTGGGCGGAGATTTAGCGGGCGCCGACACTCTTATGGCCAAATACCTGGACCTTCGCCAAAAACAAAACGACCCGCTGGTGTTCTGGCGGGAGGCGGTATGGAAGTACGCCACCGGCCGCCGCGAACAGGCGCTGTCCACGCTGGGAAAGGCGCCGCAGGATCAAGCCGCAAATATGGAACGCCAGCGGGCAGTGTGGCGCGGTGAGGTTGGTATGCCCGAAGATCCAAACCAGCTGAAAGCGATGTTCGAAAGTACCAATCCGGCGGCCGATGGCCTGCCGCGCACGCTTTACGCCGCGGCGCTGGCCAGAGCGGGAAGGGCCGAGGAAGCCCGTGTGCTGTTAAAATTGTGGCCTTTGCCGGATTCGCCCGGCGACCCTACGCTCCAGTCCCTGCTCTATCCCCAATTCCTGGAATTACGGAAAACCTTGGGAGTTAAATAGATACCGGCTAAAGGAGCCCCGCAACGCACCCGATTTAAGTACTAGGGTCGCTGCGCGATGCTCATCGAACAAATTCAGCCCGCTTCGAGCGACTCACGAGTCGCCTCTCGCGGCCTGGTCACGGCACTCGCCCTCATCGCGCTCTGTCTGCCATCGCTTTTATTCGTGTGGCTGAACCGCGACGTGCCGCATTTCGGAATCCTGCAGGACGACGGCATCTATTTAATCGACGGCAAAGCATTGGCGGAAGGCTCCGGGTACCGGATTCTCAGTCTGCCGAGTCAACCGAATGACACGAGGTACCCACCGCTCTATCCTCTATACTTATCGCTCGCCTGGAGCCTGATCCCGTCGTACCCATCCAATCTGCCGCTCGCGCTGATGCTTTCGTGGTTCTGCTTACCGATAGTGCTCGGACTCACATACGTTTGGTGCCGGCGGCATCAATTTCCGGTTCCCGTCGCCTGGGTGGTGGTAGCCTTGTTCTCCCTCAACCCCTACGTGCTGTTCTTCGTTTCGAACTTGGGCTCGGAAATTTTGTTCATGGCATTCCTGCTGGGGGCGATTCTGATTGCCGAGCGGGACCATCAGTTGGGATGGCAAGGCCCTCTTTTCGCCGGTTTCCTGGCCGGAGCGGCCTATCTGACGCGCACTGCAGGCATCGCTCTGCTGCCGGCCGCGATTGCCTATTTTTGCTGGAAGAAGCACCCACGCGCGGCCCTGTTTTTCGCGATTGGAATGTCGCCGGCGATTGCCGGATGGACGCTTTGGAGCCGCCTCCACGCCGCGCCGGGCCATGACATCGTCACGCTCTGCTACACCAACTACCTCGGATACTATCTGACGAACGTGGGCCGGGATAATATCGCGCACATACTCCGGCGGAATTTGAGCGGATTGCTCGAAGCCATGGGCTCGCTGGTGTTTCCGCAGATGATGCAGGGCTGGCTCGCCAAGCTGATCCTGTGGCCGCTGGCCGCGGCTATGATCTTGGGCTGCATCCGCATGGTGAAGCAGGGCTATGGCGTTCTTTACAGCCTATTCGCCGGAATTTCCCTTGCTATGTTGCTGGTCTGGCATTATCAGCCGAATCAGCGCTTCATTCTCCCGCTGGCACCGTTGCTACTCGCCGGTTTTTGCTTCGAAATGGCCCATCTCGCCCAACTCTTTCGCGGCGCTTCAACCGGCAGCCACCGCAGCAAACGGGTGGCGGCCCGCGCGCTCGCCTTCTCTTTGGTTACGGTTTTGACCGTCGGCCTGGTTCTTCAGATTTGCATGGATGTCGGCGTGGTTCCCAAGCTGGCCCGTGAGGATCGCGCCAATTCACAGATGTACCGCAGCATTTACGACTGGATCGCCCAGAACCTGCCTTCCGACGCCAATATATTGTGGCAGGACGATACCGCACTCTATCTGGCCACCGGGCATCACTCGGCTAGTTACGTGGTCTCGCCTCGCGAATTCGAAGCGACCGGCGGCGATAGCGGCGAGGCCGCACGCTTTCGCAATATCGAGGCCTATGCGCGAGAGCAGCATTTGGGCTATATTCTATTGGCGAAAATTGGCCTGCGCCACAACCAGGAAGTTCTGCGCGCCGCAGCAGCCAACCCCAACCTGGAAACGGTTCACGAAGAAGCCGGCGGGATTCTTTATCGCGTTCGGTAGGAAGTTCGCTGGGCAAGAAGGCGGGGGAAACGCGGGGGATGATGCCAAAAAAAACGGAAGGCGGAATAGGGTTGAGCAAGTGCCCACCCGCTCCGCCATCCGGCAAAAGGTTGTTAATTAGCTGCCCTGGGTAGACGCAATCGCCATCACCGAGCCGACCTTCGAGAAGATCGTGCTGATGCTGGACGCGACGCCCGGCATAACGGCGCCGGCGGCTACGGCCACGAAGCCGGCCATCAAAGCGTATTCAATGAGGTCCTGTCCGCGTGTATCTTTAATCGCCTTCAGTTTCAAAAGAAAGTTTTTCATGTTGTCTCCTAGTTTCCTCTCCCTAACTTATCGCGACAGTTCCCTGCCGCTGAAACAAAGTTATCATCGGATGGGTTTTCAAAGAATCAGGCGTTAGGCCTAAGGTGAACTAAGAATTCGTCTCAGAAACGTGATTTTTAAAGGGTTTGCAGAACCTTAGTTCCACTACAACCCCCTCGAAGATGGGGACCTAGTACTGGCGGATGACAGTATCGTCTTTCGATTCTTCACCGTCAGCCATCGGCAATCGTTCATGGATTGGCGCGTGACCCGCGGGAATGCTACACTTCGCGGCGCGGCCATCCGATAACTCGTATAGAATGCCGCGCCGGGTCTGGGTTATTTTAGCTTTCCTTTTGTTGCTGATACCGTCGGCGCAATTCGCCTGGCGGAATCGGGATATGCCGAATTTTGGCTACCTGCATGACGATGCGCTCTTTTTCGTCACCGCTCAGGGAATTGCCCAAGGGCATGGGTACCGGATTTCGAGCTTGCCCGAGACCCCCTACCAGACCAAATATCCGCCGCTTTATCCGGCGTATCTTGCACTTATATGGAAACTCAACCCGCACTTCCCAGGTAATCTGGCGACCGCAACGCTCTTAAGCTGGCCGTGGCTGGCTCTGTGCCTGGTACTGGCGCTCGCTCTGTACCAGCAGTATGGATTCCCGATCAAGCGCGCGCTATTGCTGACCGCGCTGTTGGGTCTGAGTCCTTATATGGTCCTGTTTGGCGGCATGCTCTTATCGGAGATCTTTTTTACCTGTTTCGTGCTTACGGCACTTCTATTGGCTCGCCGCGGCGGAAGTGGAGCCATCGTACTCGCGGGATTGGCGGTCGCTTGCGCTTATCTCGCCCGAACGGCCGGGATCGCGCTGGTGATTTCGATTCCTGCGCTCCTGCTATGGAAGCGGGATTGGCGCCGTGCCGGTTTATTTCTGGCGGTAACGCTGCCGGTTGTTGGCGGATGGTCCTGGTGGATGCATACGCATCTGGCCCGCTCGAGCGACATGTCGCTGCTGTATTACGTCGACTATATGGCGTATGAAAAAGCCACCGTCGGCTGGGATAATGTCGCCATTGTTCTCTGGAAGAATCTGGACCAGATCGTATATGGCATGGGAGCGCTGGCGCTTCCCAAAGTGGCCGATTTTCTGCCGCTGAAGATCTTGACCCAGGTGGTCGCGGTAGGGATGTTGGCCGGCGTCTTCCGGCTGGTCCGTCGCGGAATTGGGGTGGACTATGCGGTATTCGGGTTGCTTTCGGTCGCCATTCTGGTTGTTTGGCACTATCCGCCCACTGAACGCTTTGTCCTCCCCTTGTTTCCTTTGTTGATCGCGGGGCTCATCACCGAGATCGAACATCTGTGGAACATTATTCGAAAGGCGCTGCACCATAAAGACGCGAGCCAACGCGTGGTGGCCGCTATGTTTGCCTCCGGGGTAGCGGCGGTTTTCGCGTTTGCGCTGGGATTGCAAGCCTACATGACGTTCGTCGCGATGCCGAAAACGGCGGAGACGCAGCGCACGGCGCTCGCGGACCGCCGGGCGGCGTATCAATGGATGTCGGCGAATCTGCCGCAGGGGGCGGCGGTGTTCTCCTATGACGATCCCCTGCTCTACTTATATAGCGGCCATCGCGGCAACTATCTGCCCATGCTGCCGCGCTTGTGGTACGCCGATGACCATGACAAGATCGTCGCCGCTTATCGCGATGTGGCGGCGTACTGTAAGAGCCGGAACCTCAAATATGTCTACTTCACTACTCAGGACATGTCGCGCGAAACCGGAGAGGAAGACCGCCTGGCGATTGAGAAACTGGTTCGCGCGAACACCGCACTGACCCCCGTCTATATGGCCGGAATTGGCACGGTTTATCAAGTATCGCCGTAGCGTGTACTAAGGTGTTCTACTGAGAGCTTTCTTCGCCGCGCGCCCGTATTCTCGAAGCATGGGACTGCTTCTGGTGCTTCTACTGACCATGACGATACGGGAAGTAAACGCACAAACACCCGCGGACGTGCGCGTCAGAGATGAGAATACGGCGCTGCGCTCGGGGTGTCCGGCAGATGCCCCGTTGGTGGCGTCTCTCGCGGCCGGGACTCCGCTGAAGTTGCGCTATGCGCTCTCGGGCGAAAGCGTCCCATGCTACAAAGTCGCGGTTGACCTCGGAGGGCGGCAGATAGACGGCTACCTGCCGGCATCCGCGATTGCGGGCTTGGATACCTTCGATAAAAGCCTGAAAGACGCCAATTGGGTTACCACCGGTGAGGCCTTAAAAGCGGTTCGCGGCACGCTTTCGATCGAGGCGCTCAAGGCGCCGGAAGGCGGGCGCACGCCGCTGCCGGCTTCACTCAAAGTGGTGCTGGCCCAAGCCGAACAACTTATCGATGCCAACCAGCCGGGGCGAGCTCTGGCGCTGCTCGAGCCGGAGATCCAGAAGCGTCGCGACCCGGTACTGCTTTCGATGGCAGGAGTGGCAGCATGGCGCGCCGACGAGACCAAGCGTGCGCTGGAGTATTGGCGCGAATCTCTGGAACTTTCCCCAAATCCGGACTTGGAAAAGCTTTATAAGCGCGTTGAAAAGGAGCGGACCAACGACCAGAGCGGGGAGAAACTGTACGGCGTGCGTGTGGTCTTGCGTTATGATGCAGGCACGGTTCCGGTCGACACTGCGCGCGGCATGGTGACAGCGGTAGATAGCGCGTTCGCGCGGGTGTCGGCGCAACTAGGCTGTTTTGCCGAAGAGAAAATCGTGACCATCATTCAGAGCCGCGATGCTTATAAGAAAGCTACCGACGCCGCCGAATGGAGCGGAGGCCAGTACGACGGCCGTATCCGCGTGCCGGTGATGAGCGGCCAGCAGATGGACGCGCGCCAGGAGCAGGTTCTGGCGCACGAGACCACCCACGCCTGCCTGGCCATGCTGGGGGAATGGCCTTCCTGGCTGCAGGAAGGCATGGCGCAGAAACTTTCGGGCGAAACGCTGCGCCCGCAAATGCGCGCTCAACTGGCCGAGATGGCCAAGGCCGGTCAATTGCCGAAACTGGAAGCGCTGCGGAGCGGGTGGTCTGGTCTTGACGCTCAACATGCGCATCTGGCTTATTCGCTGGCGCTCGACGCTGTCGATGCCCTCTACGAAAACTTCGGCAACGATGGCGTGCGCAACCTGATGCGCAATCCGGAGCGTCTGGCTGCCATATCGGCTGAGTTAGACAAGCGCCTGGGCCTCTAGCGGCCGCCGCTCTTGAACCTGGTAGCGACTCCGTTATGCTAAATGTGATGTCGTTTGCCACCATTCCCGAGGCCATCGAGGAACTGCGCGCCGGGCGCATGCTGGTAGTGGTCGACGACGAGGACCGGGAAAACGAAGGCGATCTCACCATGGCCGCCGACTGCGTTACTCCCGAGGCGATTAATTTCATGGCCACGCACGGCCGCGGGCTGATTTGCCTCGCGCTTACTCCGGAGCGTTGCGACGCCCTGCACCTGCCGCTGGTATCGCCCAAGAACACCTCGCGCTTCGGGACCGCGTTTTGCGAATCGATCGATGCATCACACGGCGTCACCACCGGAATTTCTGCTGCGGACCGGTCCCACACCATTCGCGTGGCCATGCAGCCCAGCGCCAGGCCGTCCGATCTGGCGCGGCCGGGGCACGTGTTTCCCTTGCGTGCGCGGGAAGGTGGCGTGCTGGTGCGCGCGGGACAGACCGAGGCATCGGTCGACCTGGCGCGCATGGCGGGCTTCGAGGCGGGCGGCGTGATTTGCGAAATCATGAATGCCGATGGCTCCATGGCGAGGGTCCCGCAACTCGATGAATTCTGCCGGCAACACCAGCTCAAGATGATTTCCGTCGAGAGTTTGATCCGCTACCGCCTGGAGACGGAACATTTAGTCGAACGGCGCGGTGAAGGCTGCATCGACACCGAGTTCGGTTCCTTCCGGACGATTTCTTACGTCAGTCCCATCAACGGGGAGGCGCATCTGGCGCTGGTTCGCGGCGAGGTTGCGCGGCGCGCCAACGTGCTGGTGCGTATGCATGCGCGCTGCCTGCTGGGCGATGTGTTTGGATCCACGCAATGCGATTGCCAGCGCACCTTACGGGCATCGCTTGCCAGGATCGCCGAAGAAGGCGCGGGCGTGGTGGTGTATCTGCATCAAAGCGGCCTGGGCGCGCGTAAGCACTATCAGCCGGGCGACAGCCACACTCCGCCGCAGGATGAAACCGGCATTGGCGCTCAGATTCTCGCCGACCTGGGGCTTTCGACCATCCGCTTGCTGACCAATCACCCGCGCAAGGTGATCGGCGTCGACGCTTTCGGCATTGAGATCGTCGAACAAGTGCCCATCGCGACTTCAACGGAATAAGCTGCGCGCGAGAAACAGCACGTTCGCGGGGCGTTCCGAGAGGCGGCGCATGAAGTAGGGATACCACGCCGTGCCGTACGGCACATAGAGTCGCAGCCGGAAGCCTTGCTGGAGCACTGCGCGCTGCAAGTCGCGGCGGATGCCGTAAAGCATCTGGAATTCGAAACGGTCGGCCGCAATTCCCCGCCCTTGCGCATAGCGGATCGCTTCCTGAATCATGAGCGGGTCGTGACCGGCGATGGCGGGATCGGCGCCGTGGTCGAACAACCGGTGCATGAGTTCCACGTAACTCTTATCAACATCGGTCTTCTTGGGATAGGCTAACGACGGCGGCTCATTATAAGCGCCCTTGCACAGCCGGACGCGGATTCCGTGCTGGTTCATGTGGTCGATATCGGCCGCGCTGCGGTATAAATACGCCTGGATCGCGCAGCGGATGTCGCCTACTTCATGGGCCACGGCGGTGACCAGCGCCAGAGTGCGCTCCGTATAAGCTGTCGACTCCATGTCGATCTCTACCCGGCTGCCGATTGACGTAGCACGCGCCGCGACGCGCCGGACGTTGTCAAAGCACTCAGTTTCTGAAACATCCATGCCGAACTGCGTGGCTTTAAGAGAGACGGTGGCGGGCAGGCCACGCGCCGCCATTTGATCGAGGGCCAGCAAATATGCGTCCGCCGAAGCTGCAGCGTCATCAAGCGAAGTTACGTTCTCGCCCAGATGATCGAGAGCGGTTAAGATTCCTTGGGTTTGCAACCCGGAGCTCACCCTTAAGGCATCGTCGAGAGTCTCGCCGGCGATAAAACGCCGGGTGAGTTTCCGGGCAACGGGCGACGTTTCCATCCACTGTCGCAGGCGCTGTTGCTGCGAAAGATACAGGAAGAAATTTCGCGTCATGCCTCGGGCAACCGCACTTCGGGGCGCGCAACCAACGGGTGGGGATCGCGAACTGCGCTATCGACGGGAAGAATTTGCGGAGCTTCCTGGCTGCCGCCCGCGCCCAGCTCGCTCATACGCCGCAGCGAAGGCAGTACGCGCGCGTCCCAGGTTCCCGCCGAGCGGTTATAAGAATCGAGGGCGCGCGCCAGATGGCGGCCGGATTCGGCATACCCTTCCGCGAAGGAGCGGAGCCGGTCGTAAAACTCGGCGGCGATACTGCGCAGTTCTTCGGCATTCTTAGCAAGCTTCTCCTGACGCCAGCCATAGGCGACACCTTTTAAGACGCTGATGAAAGTCATCGGCGTCGCGATCAGTATCTTTTTCGCCAAGGCGCGATCGAGCAGGTCGGGATCGCGTTCGAGAGCCGCCGCAAGAAAGTGGTCTCCGGCCAGAAACAGCACCACCATTTCCGGCGCGGGCTGGAACTGCGCCCAATACTCGCGCCCGCTCAACTGGGTGACATGCCGATTGACCTGTTGCGAGTGCCGCGCGAGAGCCGCTTCGCGGGCGGGAGCGCTGGTGGCGGCTTCAGCATCCAGATATGCAGCCAATGGCACTTTAGCGTCCACCGCCAGCGTGCGGCCGCCCGGAAGCCGCACCAGCATATCCGGACGCTGTCCGGCCCCCGATTCCTGTTCATAAAAATCGCAGTAGGGGACCATCCCTGCCAGTTCCGCCACGCGCCGCAGCGTCAGTTCGCCCCACCGTCCTCTTGCGTTGGGCACGCGCAGAGCCTGTGAAAGAGCCACGGTTTCTTTGCTTAATGCGCCCAGTTGCTGCTCGATCCCCCCCATCATGTGTTGCCGCTGGGCTTCGATCTCGCGAATATGAGTTTCTATCCGCGCCAGCGTGTCGGCAATGGGACGCGTCGAATCCGCGGCTTCGCGTGCGGCCACCGTGGCCGCGCGGGCGCGGAACCATACCGCAGCCAGCGCTACTCCCAAGCCCAAAGCCAGAACAATTCCGGCCACAAATGTTCCGCCTGTGATCGGCATCTTCCAACAGTGTGGCACAGGTTGAAGGACGCCAGCCCGCTTACTTGATTTGGTGCACCGGTGCCTCTCGATGCCCGGGCACGGGTTGAGGCGAGGAAGTCCCAAACACCGAAATCGCATTTGCGAGGTTTAGAAGGTCGTCTGCTGCGTTCGTATGAACCGGGTTTTCTACGACCGCCTCACGCGAATGGAGTGACCACAAAGGGGCCGAGAGCAGCAGGCCGGCTGCATCCCCGATCCACCAGGTTTTCCAGGCGACAGCGAACGCCGCCAGCGAGTGGTCCCCAACCATCCCCTCCAGGCCTGCCATGAAAGTTGCGCCCATTGCGGGAACCGCCACCACCATCAAAGCGGCCGAAGACAGCGTATTGACTGCGCGCCTGCTCGCGGAAAGAAGCGCGAGTGCTACGAGCGCCTCCATCAGTCCGTTGATAGCGAAGGTCGCGGCTACCACCGGCGCGTATCCCATCGCGATCGCCGACAACCAGCCGGCTGCGAGCACCGCAGGCCAATAACCGAGGCCCAGCCACGCCAGCGCCCCAAGCGCCACGCCGGTTGCAAGCCAGACCGGGAGTCCCGCCGTTGCGATCCACTGGCTTAAGGGAGTAGCGGCAAAGTATACTCCCGCGCATACCGCAGCCCCCTTCCAGGGACATACTGTCGAAGCTGAGCGAAGCCGTTGCGAGTGTTGCACGACGGACTTATCGGCGTGCTCCTCACTTTTGAGAGGGAAAAACACTGCGGGTCCATTACAGGTGCGGGTTCGGGTATTGTGGGGCATAGCGGCACGATCACCGCTGGGTGTAGACTGACTGAAACCGCCGATCCGGTTCTCATCGATTGCGGCGGGGGTATAAGGGGGTCAAATATGGCGGGCAATCCTAAACGAAAAATCACCAGGCGCGGTTTTGCCGGAGCAGGCGCGACGGCCGTGACTCTGGGAACGGCTGCGTTCTCGGCGCCATTGACTCTCGCCGCGCAGTCGAGCGAGGCGTCGAATCAGGCGGCGGCCGTGGACCAGAATCCCATCCGCCGCCGCGGCGTAGGCTTCCGCGCTTTGAATCCGGCGAAGGCTTCACCCGGCTTCACGCTTTACGCGCACGTCGGCGGCAGTGTCTATCTGATCGATCTCAGCGGAAAAGTCGTACACACCTGGACCTTGCCGTATCCGCTCCACTACGCGTATCTCACCGAGAAGGGCACTCTATTCTGCAACGCAAAGATTCCTAACGACACCCTGCTCGGGAAAGTGGGGTCGCACTGCGGCGTTGTGTTAGAGGCGGATTGGAACGGCAAGGTCCTGTGGGAGGTGCGTCAGCCGGATCATCATAACGACGGGCGGCTGCTGCCCAACGGGAACGTTCTCCTGGTGTGCGCCACGGCGATTCCGGATGCCGTCGCCCAAAGGGTGCAGGGCGGGCTGCGCGAACCGGGTGAGAATCGCAAGATGGGTGGCGATTATCTGGTCGAGATGACCAGGGACGGCCGCACGGTCTGGCGGTGGAACAGTTGGGAGTATCTCGACCCGGCCATCGACGTGATTACCGGCGTGCAGGACGAGCGCGCCGAATGGACCCACGCCAACGGCATCCACGAGTTGCCCGACGATCACGTGCTGGTGAGTTTCCGCAACACCTCGACCGTGATCAACGTGGATCGTAAATCCGGCAAGATCGTGTGGAGGATGGGCGCCCCGCCGCTTGCCGGACAGCACGCTCCGACGCCCCTCGCCAACGGAAACCTCCTCATTTTCGATAACGGACCGCACCGGCTCGATGAAACCCTCAATTTCTCGCGCGTGATCGAAGTCGACCCCGTCACGAAAAAGATCGTGTGGAAATACCAGGAGCCGGTGGTTACGGGATTCTTTAGTCCGCGAATCTCGAATGCGCAACGGCTGCCCAATGGCAACACTCTGATCAACGAAGGAGTCTTTGGACGCTTTTTCGAAGTGACGAGCGAAGGGGAAGTCGTCTGGGAGTATGTGAACCCGCATTTCGGTCCGCCGAATGCCGCTGCGGCGAAACAGCAGAATAGTACCTTTCGGGCGTATCGCTACACCGCGGAACAGATTGAGAGAGCGCGTAACGCGGTTTAAAAGGAGAACGTATGCGAAAAGCGATTTTCGGTGTCATTGCAATTCTGGGCGTGCTCGCAGCGCAGTCTAAACGAACGGCACCCGCCATTTACATTACGGGCAGCGATATTCAGACCACGCTCAAGAAAGCGCCTGCCGATAGCGTTACCGACCAAGCTATCCGCACCATCACCGTAGGGAATCTCAATGTTGGATTAGGGGTGGTTCATCGCTCGGCAAAAGCCCCGCAGACTTCGATCATGCATGATGAGCTAACGGAGATCTACCACGTACTCTCCGGTTCAGGAACTCTGGTGACCGGCGGATCGCTGGTCAAGCCGGAACGCTTTCCGGCCGACAGTGCGACTGTGAAGGATCTGGCGGGACCAAGCTGGCGCGGCACCGTGCTCGAAAACGGCGTGAGCCGTAACATCAAAGCCGGCGACGTTGTCATCATCCCTGCAGGCAGTGGCCATTGGTTCAGCCACATTGACGGAGCTATTGATTACGAAGTGATGCGTGTTGATCCGGGCAAGCTTCTCTCACTCAAGTGATTATAAGAAACGCACCCATGTGTCGCATTCTATCATCGAGAACGCTTGCGCACATCAATATTTGGCCACTTAATCCTCTTGCTGAGGGTAGACAAAACACAGCAATGTGGGCGTAAGGCCGGATTATCGGAAGCTGGAGAGCTAAGTGCGGGCCGCCTGTATCGCATATGGGAACCTATCGTGCGCAGTTTGAGTCAAAATAAGTCATGCCCATTAACAGCTGCATATCCATGGTCTACTTGTACGCGGTGTTCAGCGGGTCGGCCTTTGGCTGCTTTTGTTTTTCCACCCCGATGTGCAGCTCCGCCGCAACACCCGCGGATTCGAGCGCGGTGTTTGTCGGACGTGTAACCGAGGTTTGGCCCACTCGGGAGGCCCTTGCAAAGCAGCAGCGTCTTTCACATCTCCAATTGAAACAACTGATACTTCAGCGGTGGCGTGGAGCCTTTTCCGCACAAGAGGAACAATACATCCGGGCATCTTCGGAATGGGACAAGATTGAATTTCGATATGCGTACATGCAGCGAATCCGTTTCGTAGTCAGCGAACTTCTTGCGGGGACGCAGGTTCACGAGGTCTTCACGGATTCGTCAAGCTGTGGGTATCGTTTTGAATTGAACCATGTTTACCTGGTGAACTCGTCCCGCGATGGCCTCCGCTACCGCACCGGAGCTTGTTCGCGAACTGCCCCAGCCGAGTCTGAAGAGGCGGTCGAAGACTTAAAGGCATTGCACGCCCGGAAGTCTGGCACTCCGCTTTCGCCCAGAATCTACGGTCGTATCCTCCCCTCCGAAGTTCGTCCAGACGTTCTTGTTCGCTTGACCCGAGATCAAGATGAAGACTGGGTGCATCCTGGCGCTGGCGGTGGCTTTTCGTTCGATGGCCTCGAAAAGGCGCAATACCGCCTTCAGATTCAAGATGAGCGGGGGACCGGCGAGCGCCTAATTGACCTCGCACGCGTGGGCTGCTTCGAGGCTATTCCCTGGTTCAGCGATTCCTGGCATGTTGCGGGTTCGCCCGTGCTTGTGGAGCCTTCATCTCCCCAAGTTCCCTGAAACTTGCCGTGTATTTGCCTCTCGCGGCACCAGCACCGATTTTATTGTCCCCTCCACCGGGGATTTTATCAGTCGAGAAAGTATGTTATCGTCTGCAACGCACCCCGAGCAGGTCCACTTGGATGTGGAACTGAGTCTCGTTCCCTTGGATTTTACGCCCCCGACCTCTTTCTCACATCAATATTCAATCGCTTTATTTTCTGATTGAGCGTGGAGAGTGGTATGCGCAGCGCCTCGGCGGCGGCGGTCTGGCTCCACTCCGACGTTTCCAGTTGCTCGATGATCTTGCGGCGCTCGTAGTCGGCCACGATTTCAAATAGCGAGGCGTCGGAGGGCAACCGGCCGCTTTCATCGCGCCGGATGCGCAGGCCCTTCGATTCAAGCAGGTGTTCCGGCAGCACATCCACCGGCA
Source organism: Bryobacterales bacterium (assembly GCA_025350625.1). Taxonomy (GTDB): domain Bacteria; phylum Acidobacteriota; class Terriglobia; order Bryobacterales; family Bryobacteraceae; genus Palsa-187. Next base: position 25,295 of record JANXXL010000055.1, read on the forward strand.
CCGGGGACTGCGAAGCCAGGACGACCGCGCGCTCGACGACGTTCTCCAACTCGCGCACATTACCCGGCCAGGCGTGGTCCATCAAAATCTGCATGGCGTCCGGTTCAAAAGTGAGCCGCGAGCGCCCGCTGTCATCCAGCAGCTTGTCGTTTTCGCGGCAGTACTTGGTGAAAAAATGATCGACCAGCGCGGGAATGTCTTCCTTGCGCTCGCGCAGCGGCGGCAGAGCGAGATTAATTACGTTGAGGCGGTAATAGAGGTCCTCGCGGAAGCGGCCTTCCTCCACCAGCTTCTTTAAGTCGGCGTTAGTGGCGGCCACGATGCGCACGTCGACGCGGATGTTTTCGGTCGAGCCGAGTGGCATGAACTCGCGCTCCTGGATCACGCGCAGCAGCTTGGTCTGGGTCTCGAGCGAGATGGTGCCGATTTCGTCGAAGAAAATCGTGCCGCGATTGGCGGTTTCAAAATAGCCTTTCCGCGAAGCCACTGCGCCGGTGAAGGCTCCTTTAACGTGGCCGAAGAGCGCGGATTCGAGTAGGTCGGGAGGCACCGATCCGGAATGCACTGGAACAAACGGATGCTCGGCGCGCACCGAGTAGGCGTGAATGGCATTGGCGATCAACTCCTTGCCGGTGCCGGTTTCGCCCGTGATCAAAATGGTGGCGCGCGAGGCCGCTACCTGGCCTACTAGGTCCAGGATCTTGAGCATGCGTTCACTCTTGCCGACGATGTTCGGAAAACTGTAGCGCTGGCGGAGAGCACGCTTAAGCTCGGTGTTCTCGCGCTCCAGGCGCCGCTTCGAGATCATTCGGTCGATCTCGATCAGCAACTTCTCGTTATCCCAAGGCTTAGAAAAATAATCGTTAGCGCCGCGCTTGAGGGCGGTGACCGCTACTTCCACGGACCCATAGGCGGTGATGAGGAAAATGGGTGTCTCACGATCCCGCACGCGGATTTCTTCGAGCACCTCCATGCCGCTTTTATCCGGCATCATGAGATCCAGCAGCACCAGATCAAAGGTTGACGACTCCAGGCGCTTCAGGCCCTCGGTCGCGTTGCCCGCCAGCTCCACGCGATAGCCTTCGGAGGACAACAACACTTCCAGGCTTTCGCGGATATCCGGCTCGTCGTCGATCACAAGGATGTGACCGTGCGTTATCTCCGGAGTCGAAATGTCCGGCGGAAGGTCGGGAAGAATGCTCGCCATTTACTGAATGAGGTTTTTTGATTGTGCCACGGCTTCGCTGGGAGTGGATACTCCTGGCGAGGCGATGGCGCTCACGGAGGCTGTCGAAATCGCCTGCGCGGGCACATGTTCCGGCCGCGGGCGAATCATTCTGGGCTCGGGCTTGGTCTCTGGCGCCGGCTCCGGGAACGATAACTCGAAGCGGGTGCCGGCTCCCCACTCGCTGGCAACTTCAATCTCTCCTCCGTGTTCCTTGACAATGCCGTAACTGACCGAGAGCCCCAGCCCGGTGCCTTTCTTGGCGGCCTTGGTGGTGAAGAACGGATCGAAAATCCGCGTGAGATTTTCGGCGGCAATCCCGCCTCCAGAATCGGCCACTGTTACCCGCACCTGCCGGTCCCCCGAACGTGCGGTCTTCACGGCCAAAGTTCCGCCGGCTTCCATGGCGTCGCGCGCATTGAGGAATAAATTCAGAAACACCTGCTGCAGCTTGCCCGGATTGCCTTTGATGCGCGGCAGCTTGTCATCCAGCGCCAATTGCACCTCTATGTGCGATTTACCCAACTGGTGCTCGAGCAAGCTCAAGGTTTCGCCAATCACCTTATTCAAATCGACTGCCGCGAATTCGGTGGTCGAAGTGCGCGAGAAATTCAACAGGGAGTTGACGATCTCACTTGCGCGGAAAGTCTGCTTGGCGATCTTTTCGAGCAGCGGCGCCTTTTCGGTGTCGCCTGAAATCTGCTTGGCAAGCATCTGCGCGTAAGTAGAGATCACCGCCAGCGGCGTATTCACTTCGTGAGCTACGCCGGCTGCGAGCAAACCAATGGAGCTGAGCTTGTCGGCCTGCATCAGGCGGCGTTCCAACTCCGCGCGATCCGTGATGTCCTCGAAAATAATCAAGCGCCCGATGCGGGCCCCGTCGCGTGCGATCAGGGGCGCGGCGGCGATGTTTAGCGTAACCGCGGTGGGGTTCGCCGCTCGCGACCGCAGAACGAACTTATAGAGGTTATGCACGCTGCCTGCGGCGCGAGCGGGATCGAGCGCTTCGCACAATTCAGCAGGTAGCAGCTCGCTGAGCTTGCGGCCCACCGCCTCGGTGCGTGAAATTCCTGTGAGTCTCTCGATCTGCGAATTCCAGCTATCCACGCGGTCGTCCAGATCGGCTGCCAGGATGCCGACATGGATGGATTCTACGATATTTTCGGAGAACTCTTTCAAACGCTCGAACTCTTCCACCTTGCCTGCGAGCGAGCGATAAAGCATCGCGTTATCCACTGCGATCCCTACATAGCTTGAAAGCGTCACCAGCAGCTCCACGTCGTCGCTCGAAAGAAAGTCGCCGCTTTCCGTACGGCTCACTCCCAGATACGCAATGGTGCGCCCGCGAGCCGAGCAGGGCAGATAATACGTAAGCTCCAGCTCCGCGATGGTGCGGCGGACGCCCGCGGGCCATTCATGCGAAACCACATCCAGCATATTGCGTGTGCGCTCGAAAAATAAATACGGTTTCGCCGGGGTGGGTGTCAAAAAACTAAGGTCCAGACCATAAGGCAGGCTCTGAGTCTTGCGCCCTTCCCGGTTGCTGGCCAACTCCAAATGGAACGCTTCCTCGGTTTCGTTCCACACGAAGAAGGCGACGTGACGGATACCCAGGGTGCGGATCAAGCGGTCGGCCACGCTTTCGAGCATCTCGCCCATATTCGCCGGAGAGCCCAGTTCGCGGGCGAACTCGATCAAGGTGCGGCGGTAATCGTAGCGGTCTTTATAAAAGTAGTAGCGGTCGAGCTGTTCCTGAATCCATTTACGAATCGGCTGAAATACGAAGGCCGCTATCAGAATCAAAGCCACCATCGCGGTGCCGCTCAAGTCCCCGGTCTTACTCACTGAGAAAATCACGCTATAAAAGATGCCCAGGACGGCCAGCGTGGCCAGCGTATAAACATAGCCTTCCTGGAAAATGATATCGACGTCCATCAAACGGTAGCGCAGAATGGCGTAGGCCCAGGTTAGCGGTATCAGCGGCAGCGAAAGCACCGCAAGATTCATCGCGTGCGTGGGGGGGACGCCCATTAAGTAGGGCACCACATAAATCGCAGCGAAGGGGACGATCCCCGCGACGGCGCCGTTGCGGAGCCAGGTCAATTGGCGGCGTACCACCGGGTCGTCTGCGTGGCGCAGTTGCGCGGTCAGCACGGCTGCTCCGGCCAGATACATCGCGCACAGGAAGCCCAGCCAGACGCGGTCGAGCAGCCAGCGCATCTCGAGCATGGGAGCTGCCGTGGTCACCCAGCCATAGACGAAGCCCAGGTGTGTGGCCAAGAGCGCCAGCCCCGGCAGGTACAACACCAGCGCGACGCCCCTTCGGCGAATCCATCGCTGCGGCTCCGGAAACACGCAGCAGAAATGCAGGAAGAGTGTGGGAGCCAGGAATCCCGCCACCAGATTTCCCAGGTACACCACTTTATCGAAATTATTCAGCTTTCCCGAGTAGTGGAACGTGAAAAGGACGAAGCTGGTCACGCACAGGATAAAAAAGTGCAGCGCGCGAGGGGCGCTGCCGCGCCGGAAATATACAAACAGGCCGATAGCCAGATACACCGCGCCCACCGCGTATTGATAAAAAATGGTGGAATCGCGCTCGGCCTCGCCAATAATGACATTGCTCGGGACCTCGACGCCGTTATGCAGGATCTTATATTCGACTTTTCTCCAGGAGCCCAGCCGCGCCAGCACGGCCGTCACATCCAAGGCACGCTCAATGGTGAGGTCGGCGATAGATACCAGGCGGTCGCCTTTATGAATTCCAGCCTTTTCGCCGGGACTTCCGGGGGCGATGTATACCGCTACTACGGTCGAGTTTTGCTCGACGCCCTGGCTCTGATCGAGCCAGGTAACCCCATCGTCAGGAAGGTGAAATTTATTCTGCTGTTGAAGGTTGATGGCCGCAGCAACAACCGCCGCCACCGTCACGATGACGAGCAGCGCACTGACGAGTTGTTGCCTAAGTTCTTTCACACCCCTCCGGGGGATTCGCGGTGCAAGCGAATCACCATTCGAAAAGCGTACCTTTCCACTTGATATTATTGCACTTATGTACGGCCGGATCACACTTCTATGCTTTTCCGGATACCATATCCCGCGAAACGTATCTTATTGGCTGGGTTTACTTAGGCGCTTCGGCCAACAATTCCTTGGCGCGCGCCGGCAGGTTCCCACGATTCGACAGGAATTGGCTCACCTGCCATAGTTCTTGATCGTTCAAAGATTGGCGGTAGCCCGGCATCCCGCTTAGCCGAATTCCGTTGGCCGCAATCCAGTAATTCTGCCCCACCGGATCGTTCCCCAGGACTTTCTGCTCGAAAAACTGCGGCGGCGCCGGGAACATGCCTTTCGAGGTAGCCGAGGCGGTCGCGCCCGGTAGCCCGTGACACTCGACGCAATGGTCGCGATAGATTTTCGCCCCGGCGAGCAGGTTTTCTTCACTGGGAGGGATCGCCGCTTTGACCGGGGCCTCGCGCGCGATTCGCGCCTGCACAGCTGCGCCGGCAAGCAGTTCCTCAAACGGAATTACCGGACCGTTCACCGCCACCGGTACATATCCGAAACGAAGGTATAGCAACCCAATGACTGGCAGCACGATCCAGCCGATGAGCATTCCTATCAAGAATTGCTTCACGTATCGATTCTACGTGAGACGAGCGATCTTGTTAGTTCACCAGGTTTCCGCGAGCGGCCCGCGCTGGATAGTCCGCCGGGGGTTGACTGCCGATCTCTTCAGCTTGGACCGCCGCCACGCCCCGATCGGTAATTTCATAGCAGGCGTTGTCGCCGCAAGTCACTACTTTATTTTCACGCAGGACCCAGAAACTGAACTCCAGGTGCTCGCGGGGACATCCCATCAAGTTTTCAAAATCGCGTAGCACGATTCCGGGCCGATCTCTACCGGTAAGACGCTGGTTATAAAGCAGCCGCAAAATAGCCTGCCGTTTGAGGACCTCACCCTGTACGTTGCGCGACTTTTCCCAGATTTCAAACAATTGCAGCCTGGTTTCATCGTGTAAAGCCAATTGGATGTCATAGGCTGCGCGGCGCGCGGAATCGCACAGAACATCGTGAGCCTGCACCACCTGGCGAAACAATTCCTGGTTGCCGGTTTCAAGATTGTCCGGATGGTAACGCTGCGCCATCCAATGAAATACGCGGCGGATGGTGCCGGTGTCGGCACGGCGATTCACCTGCAGCGCCTGGTAGTAGTCGATTCCGTTGCCCAGCATCATTCCGGCCGCGCCGCGCGGAACGTCAGAACCATTCTTAAAAGACAATCCGGCATGATAAAGACCGTGCCGGACTTCGGCACACCAGCAAATCCGGCATGGCCCGACCACCGGTATCCGGCCGCCCGAACCCTCAATTTCGCCGCTGACTTGAACCGTTTCGCCCACGGTTAGCGTGTGCATCAATTCGACCCGCAGGCCACCGCTGCTCAAATCGACCAGCGTCACTTCCGAGTTATTGACCAGCAGTCGAGGTTGCGTCTTGCTGGCGCTTGACCTGCGAAACCGGCGCTTTTCAAAGCCTGAGCTCACGCGCCCTCCTAAGGGAGGGTCATCGGCAAGTTCCGGGGGATTATGAGAAAATCAGCCCGCGATGGGGACAAATCGAAGAGCCGATTCGTTAATGCAATAGCGCAAGCCCGCGGGCGCCGGTCCGTCGTCAAACACATGACCCAGGTGTGCATCGCATAGCCGGCATAGCACTTCGACGCGTTCGATGGATAAGCTGGTGTCCGCCTGCTGGTAAACATTTTCGGTTGCCACCGGCGCCGTATAGCTGGGCCACCCGGTGCCCGAATCAAACTTGGCCTGGGAGCTGAACAATGCATTTTCGCAGCAGACACAGCGAAACAAACCCGGGGACTCGAGACGAAAGTAGGTTCCGGTAAAAGAAGTATCGGTGCTGCCCCGGCGGGCCGACCAATACTGCTGCGCCGTCAGGCGCTCGCGCCAGACGCTATCGGACTGCGCCATTTTCCCGCGCATTCGCTTGCCGCGCGGGCGGCCGGTGTCGTCAAATTCGACGATCGAAACTTCCCCATTTGGGCCGCTGCCGTCGCGAGACGGCCGGGAGCGCGCCAGAATCGCTACCAACCCTCCGAGCGAAAGTGGCGCGATGACCAGCACCCGCCGCCGCGCGATCGTTTCCCTTGGGCTGTCAAACACCAATCCTATTTTAGACCGGCACCGTTTTAGACCCGCACGCGTTTTAGTCCGGCACCCGTTTTAGACCGGCACGCGCTCGATCATGTCTTCAGCCAGGTCCACACCTTTGAGGGAAATCGAATGGGTGCCGTTGTCGGTGCGTTTTACAAACAGGCCTTCCGTCAAGTACCACAGGCTGAATTCCAACTCCGATTTGGTCACTTTCAGCATTTGCTCCAGATCGGTGAGCGTGATGCCGGGCTGGCTGGGATTTAAGCGGCGCTGCTGGTAGAGGGCGGAGATAATGGCTTGCCGTTGCTGGCGCGCCTCGCGCATGCACTGGGCGGCAGTTTCTGGCGTGGGTTCCATAACTATTCATCGGCCGAAAGCGGCGCGAACGGGAGCCGGAGTTGCAATCGCCCCCGCTCAATGCCAGTATTTGGAGATGAATCCCCGTAGAATACCGGTGAGTTGTTTGGCTCTGCTGGCGACAGGGCTGGCTTCCGGAGCGCCGGTCACAGAAGGCGAGATCCGTCCGGCCGTAGGCAAATCCATCGCTCTGCTGCAGCAGGCGGGCGAGACCTGGCTTTCCAAACAATCTTGCGTCTCCTGCCATCAGCAATTTCTTCCGCTCATGGTGATGAGCGCCGCGCGACGACGGGGCGTGCCGCTCGATCAATCTCTGCTCGAGAAACAATTTGTTAAAGGTTTCGGCTATATGGCCGATCTCGATCGGGCTGTGCAGGGGTCCTACATTATCGATCCCGTAATGTTAGACGCCTACGCTTTGGTTGCCACCGCGCCCCTGGGAATGCCCAAGAATTTGGCCACTAGAAGCTACGCCCGCCAGATCGCGCGACGCCAGATGGAGGACGGTCGGTGGCTGGTCTTCGACGCACGCCCGCCGCAATCCGTCAGCGAGGTTACCGGAACCGCAATCTCCATGCGCGCACTCCAACTGTATTTGCCGGATAGCATGGCTGCCGAACGAAAGATGCGCGTGGATCGAGCCCGGGTGTGGCTTGCCGGCGTAAAGCCTCGCGATACCGAAGACCGCGCGAGTCAGCTCCAAGGTCTCTACTGGGCTGGAAGCAACGCCGCGGACTGCCAGAAGCTGGGAGCGCAATTGGCCCAGCTCCAAAACGACGACGGCGGCTGGAGCCAGTTGCCGGGAAGTTTGAGCGACTCCTACGCAACCGGTGAAGTGCTGGTGACGCTAAACCAGACCGGCGTCATGGAAGTTTCGAGCGACGCCTATCAGAAAGGTCTGCGCTACCTCTTAAAAACCCAGGAGCCCAGCGGACTCTGGCACATGACCAGCCGCGTCCATCCGCCCGCGCCGCTGAGCCCGCCCTACTTCGAATCCGGATGCCTTATGGCCACGACCAATTCGTCTCGGCCATGGGCACTAGTTGGGCTACCATGGCTCTGCTGCGCGCGTTGCCGGACTCCCACACTCCCCCGGCGCGCTTGAATCTTTCCGCGCTCAATCCGAAGGACGCGCCCCCTTGGGCCGATACCGTCCTCTTCGGAACCACGGCGGATTTACAGATTTTGCTCGATTCCGGCTGGGACCCCAACAGCGCCACCTCCAAGGGCACGACGGCGCTGATGATGGCTGCTCCGGACATGGAAAAGGTGAAGTTGCTGATAGAGCACGGGGCCCAGGTGAACGCCAAGGCGTCGACCAAGTACACCGCGGTCATGATCGCCGCCGGCCATCACGCTACCGGCTCGGTGCGTATGCTGCTCGATCGCGGAGCCGAGGCGCAACCGCTGAAGGGTGAGCCGGCATTTCTGGGGGCGACGCCGATCTTCTGGGCGGTGGCGAGCGGAGATATCGAGGCCGCCAGGTTGCTGCAGCAGAAAGGCGCGAGCGTCAACTCCCGCATGATTCTAGGCGGGGTGGCGCCCAGCACTCCGCTGGCGATGGCGTCGCAGCAAGGCAATGCGAAAATGGTGGCGGCGCTGGTCGGCATGGGCGCAGCGGTGGATGAGATGGATTCCGATAGCGGAGTAACCACGCTCGGGTGGGCAGTTTTCAAAAACGATTTGGAACAAGCCCGCTTCCTGATTTCAAAAAAGGCGGACGTAAATCACATCGATAAGCTGGGCTACACACCGCTCGAATGGGCCGCCAGTGTGGATTACGGCGATTCGGCGATGGTCGAACTTCTACTGCGGTCCGGCGCAAAAACGCAGCCCAAGACTAAAGAGGGCCTGACGGCGCTCGATCTAGCTTCTAAACACGGATACACGCGTCATAAGGCTATTCTGCAAGCCGCTCGTTAGCGTCCCCGTCCATTCGATAGCGCCGGATAGATGACATCAGAACATGAGCCCTACCAGAAGTTGAACCTGGTTACGCGATGAAGCAATGGTTGGTGGATAGATAGGTGTCGGAAAGATAGCTTGGGGCGGAGGCGGATATACTGCAATCGCCCGATCAGCCCAGTGGGTATAACGAACCTCGATAGACGGGCGGACTCGACGGCCTACATTGAAGCTCGCGCCTATCCCGGCGGTCGGACCGGCAGCCAAAGAATACACCGGGGAACCTGAAGAAGTATCTAATGTGATTTTGTCCACTCCTGGCTGGAGACCAAGAAGTCCGGCGCATACAAAGCAATACTGGGCGTGTACAGCCCGGACCTTGGTATCGCGATCATACTCAATGGATGCGCCAGCCGAAATGAATGGCGTCAGACGACGAATTTTAAGTGAGTATTTCAATAAGAGGGGAGCTTCCCAGCGGTTTACGGTATGTTTTTCTCGGGAGTCCAAGAACCCGGACGAGAGTTCCGAAATAAAACTGGTGTGGTTGTAATCGGCCCTCGAATAAAACGCCTCTGCGGTTGCAGAGAATCCGGCTATCACACGGACCTCTAAAGCCGGTCCGAATACATAAGGGAGGTCCCTCGCATTTCCACAATCAAAGCAGTTATTGAACGGGTATGTATTTCCGATGTTCGTCCGCGTCGAAAACGTGCCGGTTAAGGGCAGACCGCCCTTGAAGCCCAGCGCTACTCTCCGGTTAGGCAGCGCGCCTTCTAACACACCAGGTACATCCGGCTGGCTTCTGCCGATACCGAACGTCAGACCGGCCAAAAGCTGCGCATCGTCCTGCTTGGAGCGCAATGTGATCGAGTGGTTGCCCGCGGCGATCGGTTGATCGGTCCAGCGCGTGTAACGGACCTCGATCGATGGCCGCACCCGGCTGGAACCAAAGCTGGCACCTGCGGCGAATGTGGGGCCAATGGCCCAGCTAACTACGCCCGGAATCGGGACCAGCACTCGGGAATCGATGCTGTGTTCGAGCGACACGCCCGCCGCGACAAATGGACGCACTAAATGCCATGACGACAGGCGCATTTTTAATAAAATCGGAACCTCCCAACGATCTACTACATGTTTCTGAAGATCGCTAAAGGCAACGGTACAACCCGCATTGCATACGCTCGTCACCAGGGTATAATCCGCCCGGCTGTAGAGTGCTTCCGCATCGAAGTAAAGCGGCCGCCAGAGATGGATTTGGACTTTCGGTCCAACCACATAAGGCAGCGTGTGTTGAATGCCGCACTCGCCGCACAGACCCAAAGCTCCGTTAGGATTCAAAGTGTATCCCGTAAACGCATGGGTGAGGAGGACGCCGCCGGCGACACCGACCTCGACGGATTGCGCGAAAACTGACGTCGCGAAAGCAAGAAGAAGAGCCAGCCTCATGCCGGATCTGGCAGGCAGTTAAACTTCCACGCCGGTGGCCGCTACGCGACCTGTCCTTTCTCTAGCGGCGTGGTAACAGAATCGCTAACCTGCCTCAGGGGGTATGGATGCCGATTGACGAAGGCTTGCCAAAAGGCGCAGAATTGAGGGCAGGAGTACCTCCTATGGCCTTCGTCCGGGCGACCCTTTGCGCGATCTCTTGCATTACCCTACTTGCCGGAGGCGCGTGGGCGCAATCGGTGATCTCGGCCCATTCGGGCGTAATCCATTACGTCGAGGGCGACGTCACCATCGACGGGGCGGCCATCCATCCTAAGTTTGCGGAATTCCCCGACGTGAAGCCCGGACAGTTGCTCGCTACCGGCGAGGGCCGCGCTGAGGTCCTGCTTACTCCCGGTGTGTTCCTGCGATTGACCGACAACAGCTCGGTGCGCATGATTTCGAATGCGCTGCCGGATACCCGCCTCGAAGTGGTCACCGGCTCGGCTCTGATCGAGGTGGGCGAGTTACTGGAACATAATGCGATTAGTTTCGATGCTGCCGGGCGCAACATCGCCTTCGCCAAGAAGGGGCTCTATCGGCTCACCGCCAGCCCCGCGCGCTTGCGAGTTTACGACGGTCAGGCACAGGTTACCGCCGGATCGGAAACTCTCACCGCAAAGAAAAGCCATGAAATCGATCTGGACACCGCCCAGCTGGTGGACGCCAAGTTTGACGCGAAAGACACCGATGCGTTCTATCGCTGGAGCGCGCGCCGCGCCGAATATGTAGCAGCGGCGAACGTGATTTCGGCGCGGGTCGCGTCCAATTCCGAGTATGGCTCGGGCTACAGTTCCGGCGCCAGCGCCTGGTCCTGGAATCCGTATTTCGGTATGTATACGTTTCTGCCGCGCAGTGGAATTTACTGGAGTCCTTTCGGTTCGCAGTTCTACAGCCCCGGAGTGATTTCGGGAATTTATATTCCGCAGCGCGGCGTTTCGACCAATGCTGGCGTACCGTCAAGTGGGGGAATGGGAACTGTCTCCGTAGCGTCGCCGGCCGGCGGAGGAGTAAACGGCGGCACCGGCGGCCTTCGCGGAGGCGCCGGCGGATTTTCCGGAGGAGCGGCCGGGGCGGGCCGCATGTCCGGAGGCAACCGCCGCTGACCGTCTAACCAATTTCTGCATGAAAATAGCACTGTTCGAAGCCATGATCGCGATGGCTGGCTGGAGCGTTTATGCGCAGAGCCGTTTGGAACCACCGCCAGCGACCGGTCCTCCTACGAACTCCGCGCCTAATCCGTATCGCACCATCACTGGCTGGTTACAGATGCCCGCCGGACGAGTCTTCGGTTCGACCGGCGGAGTTGCTGTCGATCAGCGTGGCCACATCTGGGTGGCGGAACGATGCGGCGTGAAAGGTTTTATCGCCGCGTCTTGCGCCGCTTCCCAACTCGATCCTATTTTCGAGTTCGATCAAACCGGGAAAGTGTTGCACAACTTTGGCGGTGGATTGCTGGTAATGCCCCACGGCATCGCCATCGATGCGGATGGCAACGTGTGGGTCACCGACGGCCAAGGCAAAGATGGTCGAGGCCACCAGGTATTCAAGTTTTCTCCCGAGGGAAAAATATTGATGAAGCTCGGCACGGCGGGAGTGGCGGGATCGGGACCCAACTTCTTCAACCAGCCCAATGCCGTGGCGTTCGCTCCTAACGGCGATATCTTCATCGCGGAAGGTCATGGCGGCGAAGCCGGCAACCGCATCGTCAAATTCTCCAAAGACGGAAAATATCTCAAGGAGTGGGGGAAGAAAGGCACCGGGCCGGGCGAATTCGACTTGCCGCATTGCCTGGCTTTCGACTCCAAAGGCCGCCTGCTGGTCGGCGACCGCAATAACAATCGCATTCAGGTCTTCGATCAAGAAGGCAGCTTCATCGAGCAATTTACCCAGTTCAGCCGGCCGAGCGGCATTGCAGTCGGCAAGAATGATGTGATCTACGTCGCCGATTCCGAGTCCGAATCCGTTTCGAAGAATCATTACGGCTGGAAACGCGGCATCCGTGTCGGCAGCCTTAAAGACGGCAAGATCACAGCCTTCATTCCGGACCCCGTCGCAACCAGCGATACCACCAGCGCAGCCGAGGGCGTCGCCGTCGATTCGAAGGGTGTGATCTACGGAGCGGAAGTCAATCCGAACGATCTGAAAAAGTACAAGCCGTGAACCTGGGGGAAGCCGGTGAGCACCGCCCTTGGCCCCTTCCAAAAACTCCGTGGGTAATGCGCATGCGATGGCGCGAACTGCTATTCGCGCACTGGATCGTAGACCATTCCATACTGCGCCGGCTGATTCCCAACGGATTGCAAGTGGATTCCTTCGAAGGGCAATGTTACGTCGGGGCGGTTCCGTTCCTGATGGAAGGCGTGGGGCCGCGAATCCTGCCTCCTCTCCCCGGCCTGCATGCATTCCCCGAGTTGAACCTGCGGACGTACGTGACCGCGGGCGGGAAACCCGGAGTCTGGTTTTTCAGCTTGGATGCCGGCCAAAAACTCGCCGTACGAGCCGCCCGCCGCTTCTTTTACCTGCCCTACTTCGATGCGAAATTCGAGATCGCTGTGGAGGAGAGCCGTGTCGAGTATTCAGCCACTAGAACTCACCGTAATGCGGCCCCAGCTAAGTTCAGCGCGGCCTATCGGCCCCTTGGCGCAGTGTATCAATCCGCGCCCGGAACACTCGACTCATGGCTTACTGACCGCTACTGCCTTTACTCGGCCGATCCCGCGGGAAAGATTTATCGCGGCGAAATCGATCATCCACCCTGGCCTTTGCAGAAGGCCGAGGCGGTTATCCACGCCAATACTTTAGGGGATTGGTTGGGAATCGATATGAACCGCGAACCGGCAGCATTGCATTTTGCAAGGTCGCTGAGCGTTCACGCCTGGCTGATCGGACCGGTTTGAACCATCGTCAAACCCGTGCTGTAGAAGTCGCTTCCTTGAGAGATTCCGCCAAAGAATCGAGACCCGCCGCCACGCCACCCTTCTTATAGGGAACGCCGGCGATATCGAGACCCATCTCCACGCCACCCAGAGTTCCGGCCAGCATGGCATCGTTGAAGTCCCCCAGGTGTCCGATGCGGAAAACCTTGTTAGCCAACTGTCCCAGGCCGCTGCCGAGGGGCATGTTGAACCGCTCCAGAACCACCTTACGGAACTCATCGGCCGAGTGCCCTGCCGGCATATAGATCGCAGTCACGGAATTACTGAATTCCTTGGGATCGAGCGCCACGTTTTCGAGTCCCCACGCCTTCACCGCACGCCGCGTCGCTTCGCCATGACGCTGGTGCCTGATCAGGACGTTCTTCAAACCTTCTTCGCGCAGCATCAGCAGAGCCTCGCGCAAACCGTAAAACATGTTGGTCGCGGGCGTATAGGGGAAGAAGCCGTTGACGTTTTGCGCGAGCATCGGTTCCCACTCCCAATAACATCTCGGAAGCTTGGCCGACGCCGACGCCGCCAGCGCTTTCTCGCCAATGGCATTAAATCCCAGTCCCGGCGGCAGCATCAAGCCTTTTTGCGAGCCGCTCACAGTCACATCCACTTCCCATTCGTCGTGCCGGTAGTCGATCGACCCAAGCGAAGAGATCGCATCCACCAGCAACAGCGCCGGGTGCTTCGCGCGATTCAAGGCTTTGCGGACTCCCTGCACCGAACTGGTGATGCCGGTCGAGGTTTCGTTGTGCACGACACACACGGCCTTGTATTTGTGATCACGATCGTCGCCCAATTTGGATGCGACCGCTTCCGCGTCCACGCCGTGCCGCCAGTCGGTCTTGACCACATCGACATCCAGGCCCAGCTTGGCCGCCATTTGAATCCACAATGCGGAGAACTGGCCGACTTCGAACATGAGGACGCGGTCGCCGGGCGAAAGAGTATTCGTCAGCGCGGCCTCCCATGCTCCGGTTCCCGAGGACGGAAAAATGACAACTTTTCCCGAGGTCTGGAAGATTTCCTTCATCCCTTCGAGAACTTCCAGGCTCAAGCGCGCAAATTCCTGGCCCCGATGATCGATTGTGGGCCGCGACATTGCACGGAGAATACGTTCGGGCACGTTGGTAGGGCCCGGAAGTTGTACAAATTGACGACCGCTTGAATAAGACATTCTGCCTCCAGAACCTTCTATTGTACAGCTTCCCCAGTCGAAACGGCCTCCGTCAAAGCTCTTGCGAAGCGCTGCGCCCAGCGTAGTTGACCCGCCGCGTCTGCGACTTCGTCTTGCCGAAACTCAACCTGAAGATACGGCAAATTCCGTCGCACTGCATGAAAGGGAGTGCTGAAGTCTACCGCGGGGTCCATCGAATAAGGCTGATTGTCCCCCACCTCGATATCGTTTGACCGGCGCAGAATCTCGATCATCGGTTCCACCAGCCTCCGATCATCGTGGCTCGAGAACGAGATCTGCCACGGCCGGTGGTTCCCGGCCATATTGTTAGTCATGGAATGAATCGAGAGCGCGATTGAGGCGATTCCCCTGCGCTCGCGCTCCAGAAAAATGCTTTCGACCGCCGCATGGTACGGTTCAAACCAGCGTTCGACGCGCAGCGCCCGGTCTTCCGGGGTGAGATTCAGGTTGCCTGGGATGGCTGTGCCATCACTCCGCTCCGGAATAAGATCGGGAGCGTTCAACTGGCGATTGCAGTCGACTACCAGGCGCGAGACTGGACTCAAGATCGCTGGCGCGTCGAAGATATCCGCCAGGGCTTCCGCAACGCCCGCCGCCCCAATGTCCCACGCGATGTGGCGGGCAAGCTCGGAGGCCGGGAGGCCCAAGTCATGGAGTTCCGCCGGAATTTCCCGGCTGGCGTGATCGCAGAAAATCACGAATTGGCTTTTACCGCTGGGCCTAAGGACGCGGGGCGTCAGTTCAAGGCTCCTTCGGTAACACGGATCGAGACATCCATACCCAGGAAAGACGAACGCGGACCGAAGTACGTGCCCGAGAGCGGCAGCACGTGTTTCGGGTCCCAGGCGACGGCCACACGAATCAGGTTGCGATTGCCGATGATGCTGTTGGTGGGATCGAAGTCCACCCATCCCGCACCGGGCAGGTACACCTGCATCCACGCATGCGTCGACCCGCCCCCGCTGGTAACGCCCGAATCCAGCTCCGGAACGAAAATATATCCACTAACGAACCGCGCCGCAAATCCCAGGCTGCGCACCGCCTCCATCATCAGCAGCGCAAAATCCCGGCAGCTTCCTTGCCGGAGGGTTAGCGTCTCAGCGGGGCTTTGGATTCCCTTTTCACTGCGGCGTTGGTAGCGAAAGTGCTCCCTGATCGCGAGCGTCAAAGACCGCAGCAGGCTGACGGTCCCGGTGCTACCCGAAGGATCCAGAAATTGCTTGGCCCAGCGGGCAACGTCGTCGCTCGGATAGTGCTGTTGCATTCCGCAAGCCAGGTCCGGAAGCTCGTCCTGCGCGTAACGAAACGGGTAGCTTCTCGCATATGCTTCGAGCGCGTAATCCGGCAATGCGGTTTCGACATGCTCCAGCGTAATGGTGCTGTCAAAACGGAGCTCCGACGTGCGGCCATTAAACGTGGCAATCGCCAGGGAGTTGTCGAAGACATCATGCAGCCAGCGAAGACCAGCCGGCTCCGGCGCAATAGTCAATCGTGCCTCGAGCAGCCGCAGATCGTAACTCTCCCGCGGGCGAAACATCATGCGATGCTCGCCCAGCCCGACCGGCTTCGAGTAACGATATACAGTGAGGTGCCGCACGGTCAGGAGCGCCATTAGACTTGATATTTCCCGCTCCCTAAAACCGCAGTGACATCCTCAGCGATTTCGTCGGTCCAAACCTCAAACTTCTCCAGAATCGCCGTGCCGAAGATGGTTGCGATCGCGACATCGGACGCATCGCGGCCGCGCGCGATCAGCACCCGTCCGATGCGAGGCACATTGTTGCGAGGGTCGAAAGTATACCAGTGCCCTCCCAAATAAACCTCTATCCACGCGGCAAAATCCCCCACGCCGTAGGGAGGCAGCGTGCCCATATCGCCCAGATAGCCGGTACAATAGCGCGCCGGAATATTCATGCAGCGGCAGAAGGCGACGGCCAGATGCGCGTAGTCGCGGCAAACTCCAATGCGTTCGTGATAGGCCTCCGATGCAGACCTGGTGGCGCGGGCATCCTGGTATCCAAAGACGATGTGGTTGTGAACGAAGTCGCAAATCGCTTGCACCCGCGTCCATCCAGGGTCGGTGTGTCCGAAGTGACTCCAGGCAATGTCGGACAGGCGATCCGTCTCACAATACCGGCTTCCCAGCAAGAAAACTAGAGTCTCCTCGGGCAGATCCTCCACCGGGTGCTGACAGGCGGAAGGAGCCGCCACGTCCGGCTGACCGGTGTCGCGAACCAGTCCATCGCCGCGGATGCGGATGCTGCCGGCAGGCGCCACGATTCGCGTGCACCAGTTGCCGAAACCGTCGCGATAGCCTGCGACCGGAACCGCTGGATCGCTGGTGAGGTAATCCGGAGCAATGACGTCGGAGGCCCGCGAATAGTGAATACCCACCGTCAATATCATCGGCGTTTCTTGAGGACAAAAGTAGGTCATTTCGTAGCCGACACGGATTCGCATACACCACTCCTTGAGGTCGTCACTTATTCGCTAGGGATCAGCGTTCCGCCCGGCCGCGTCCGCGGCTCAATCGCTGCTTGGAGATTGCGTTAACCCCAGTGTAAAGGAGATCACAACCGGCTGCCCATATAGATGAACCGTATTAGCAGCACTACCGCAAGTGGATAAGCGGCCTTGGGCACCTCGCGCCCTCGTCCCCGGGCAAGGTGGATCAGCACATAGGAAGTCAAACCGAAGGCCAAGCCATTGGCGATGCTGAAGGTGAGCGGAATCATCACTAACGTAAGAAACGCAGGAAATGCGATGCAGACGTCGTCCCAGCGGATCTCGCCGATGGAGGAGAGCATCAGGCCACCCACCACCACCAGCGCCGGTGCGGTAGCGGCCGCGGGCACCGCTCCGATCAGCGGCGCGGCGAAGAGTGCCACGATGAACAGCAGTCCGGTGACAATCGCGGTGACGCCGCTTCTGCCGCCCGCCGCGACACCCGCCGCGCTTTCGACATAACTCACCACTGTAGTGGTACCCGCAAGGGACCCTGCGACGGTCGCGATCGCGTCCGAAAACAAAATCCGGTTGACACGCGGTATGCTGCCATCCGGCTCCTGCAGATTGGCTTTCTTGCTAATCGCCACCAGAGTGCCGACGTTATCGAAGAGATCGACAAATAGAAACACGAACACGATCTCCAGCAGCCCGATCTGGAGCGCCGATTTTACGTCTAGTTGGAACATGGTAGCCGACATGTCCTGCCACCGAAAGGCTTGCGGCTGCCAGTGCACCAATCCGGCCAGGGCTCCCACCAGCGTGGTCCCGAGAATGCCCAGCAGTATCGCGGCGCGCAGATTCCAGGCCTGCAACACCGCAATCAGCAGGATGCCGAACGCGGCCAGCGCGGTATTGGGATCGCGAAGATTGCCGATCGAGACAATGGTTGCGGCGTTAGGCTGGACCAGCCCCGCGTTGCGGAGTCCGATGAACGCGATGAACAGCCCGATGCCGGCGCTGAGCGCGGCGTAAAGTCCCGCCGGAATCGCGGAGACGATCCATTGCCGGACGCCCAACGCCGTCAAGATCAGGAACGCAACACCGGAGAGAAACACCGCACCGAGTGCGGTCTGCCACGGAACCCCCATGCCTTTGACGACACTATAGGTAAAGTACGCGTTCAATCCCATGCCGGGCGCTAATGCAATCGGGTACCGGGCAAACGCGCCCATGAGCAATGTGCCGAGCGCGGCGGCGATGCAAGTAGCTGCCGCGACCGGCGCCAGCGGCATTCCGGCCTCTTTCAAAATCGCGGGATTCACGAATACGATGTAGGCCATCGTGATGAATGTGGTCACGCCCGCGATGATCTCGGTTTTCCAGTCCGTCTTCAGCCGCTGAAACTCAAAATAGGTTTCGAGTGAAACTCTCAATCGGTGAAACACGATATTCGTAGGATACTCGGTAGTATCCTTGCAACTGCCGTAGCAAGCGCTCGATCTGACGGCATAAGGTGGAAGGAATTACTTGTTCAAAGCAGCCAGCAGCTGCCGGGCATTCACGATCTTCGTTGGCGGCCGGTCCTTCGGAAAGTGCTTCCGGTTGCCGGTCACCAGATAATCGGCTTGCGCGGTTCGGGCGCATTCATAGAAGCGGTTGTCTGGTTCGTGCGGAGAATCGTTGAGCCTGCCGGTAACCATGGTCATCTGCCCGGATCTGGCCAGCGCTAGTGCGGCCGCGATCTTCCGCAGATCCAAGTGTTGAAATTTGGGACGATTCAAGGTCACTGCGTACTCCGCTAGGACGTTTTCGGAAACGCACCAAACGAGCTTGCCGTCAACAATAAGATTGAGTACGGACGCCTCGGCGCCGTGCTCGGTCCACAATGCAGAGACTAAGACGCTCGTGTCAATTACAACTCTGATCATTTGCCGGGGCGTTTAGTTGGCCGGCGAATTGTGGCGCGTATTTCCTTGCGCGCAGCTTCCACCTCCGCGTTGATCTCCGGCATAGTCATCTTGTCTAAACCCGCCCGCTTGGCATCCTGGCGTATCTGGGCTACCAGTTCCCCGAATTGAGCCAAAGTCGCCGGGTCCGGGCGATATTCCACCTGCTGGTAGCGGCGCAAGGCCTCCCGAAAAAGCTCGCTCATGGTGCGGCTTTCTTTCTTGGCCAAACGCTCAGCTACTTTGAGCTGCCCTGGCGGCAGCGAAATTGTTACTGATTTTGTGGTCCTCATTTTTGTACTCCTGGGAAATGCTAAGCAAGAATTAGCAGGAACTGTTGGAAAGTCTAGCAATGACGGACAACGATGTCAATTCTAATGCGGCATTCGGACGCGAAACGGCCCTGACAGACAATGATAGACTGCGGCCATGCGTCTTTTTGGCTACTCGGTGAATGTATTCGCGGGCGCCGCGATGGGTCTGCTTGCGGCGGCGCTTGCATGGGGGCAGCCGGCGGGGCCGAAAGCCGCTGGGGAAGCGGTGTATAAGCAGCGTTGCGCGGGGTGCCACGAGCAGGCCAATTCGCGAATACCTCCCCGCACTGCTCTCAACCAAATGCCGGCGGGGCGCATCAAACGGGCTCTCGACTTTGGCGCGATGATGACCGTCGCCTATCCTTTGAGCCGCGATGAGCGCGATGCGGTGGCGGCCTATCTTGGAACCAGCGCCCCCGCGATTGCCTACCCGCCGGGCGCGTACTGCGCCGATCGCCGAGCGACTGTTTCCGATCACCCTAAAGTTTCATGGAATGGCTGGAGTCCCGGGTCGACCAACAGCCGTTATCAAGCGGCCGAAGCGGCCGGATTAAGCATCGACCAGGTGCGTGGACTCAAGCTCAAATGGGCCTTCGGGTTCGATGGCGATGTGACTGCGTTCTCGCAGCCGACCGTGATCGACGGCCAAGTCTTCGTCGGCAGTGCGGGCGGCGTCATTCATGCTTTGCGCGCCGACACCGGTTGTTTGCAATGGACGTTCCAAGCCAACGGCCCGGTCCGTTCTTCGGTTGTCTCGGTTCCGAACGGAAATCGGCACCCGCTTCTATTTGGCGATCAGACCGGTTGGGTTTATTCGCTGGAGGCAGAGACCGGCGCGCTCCTTTGGAAAAAGAAAATTGAAGAGCACGATGCGGCGCGCTTGACCGGAACGCCGATGTTTTACAACGGCACTGTTTTCGTGCCGGTCGCGTCCTGGGAAGAGACTCGATCGCTTGACCCAACATATCCCTGCTGCACTTTCCGCGGCAGCATTGTGGCCTTGCGCGTTCGCGATGGCCAGCAGGTGTGGAAATCGTATTTGGTGCCGGAACCGAAGCGCACCGGGCAAACCAAGCTGGGGACGCCCCAATACGGGCCCTCCGGAGTGGGTGTGTGGGCCTCGCCGACTCTCGATGCCAAGCGTGGCGTGATGTACATCGCGACCGGCGACAATTACTCGACGCCCGCGACACCGCTCAGCGACTCGATCGCTGCGCTCGACATCAAGACGGGCCGGGTGCTGTGGTCGAAACAGACGACTCCCGGAGACGCCTATAATTCCTCCTGCAATACCGACAAGCAGAATTGCCCAAGCGAAGATGGGCCGGATTATGATTTCGGCTCATCGGCGATCTTGACGCATCTTCCAGGGGGCCGCGACATCCTGCTCGCCGGGCAGAAATCCGGGATGGTCTACGCACTAGATCCCGAGAAGAAGGGCGAACTCTTGTGGCAGACGCGCATCGCGACTCCGGGTCCAGGTATAGCCACCAGCGTCGGCGTGCTGTGGGGCATGGCGAGCGATGGCCAAAAAGTCTACGCATCCACTGCGTCGTCGGGCAGGGCTCCTCCTACCGACCCTGGCGATACCCGCCGCAATGTTCTCGATCCCAAGCAGGGCGGAGGCCTCACCGCTCTTCGCGTCGCCGACGGCGGCAAGGCCTGGTACGCTCCGCCGATCGTTTGCACCCAGGGCGCGCCTTCTGGTTGCAGTCCCACGCAGTCCGCCGCAGTGACGGCGATTCCCGGTATGGTTTTTTCCGGCTCTAACGATGGCCATCTGCGGGGCTACGGCGCCGAGGACGGAAAGATCCTGTGGGATTTCGATACCGTTCGTGAATTCCAGACCGTAAACGGCGTCAAGGCGAAAGGTGGCTCGATAGACGGGCCTGGGGCCGTTGTGGTGAATGGGATGGTGTTCGTCAATTCCGGCTACTCGCGTTTCGGCGGCATACCTGGGAACGTGCTGCTCGCATTTGCGCCCTGACCGCGGGCGAATATGCCGTTGCGCCTGATGCCGACTCGCCACTCCCCGTTTTACAGCCCGTTTCTGGCATCGCACGCGGCTGGATTCCTGGAACGCGAAGGAATCGAATCCTCGCTGCGACTTCCGGCACACGGAGAGAGCACTGGCGCAGTGCTCCGGCGCGGCGAGGTAGACGTGATCCAGAGTGCCGTTTCCGCCGCCTGGACCGCGCGCGAGAAGGGCGCATCCGATATCCCGATCCACATTGCGCAAATCAATCGGCGTGACGGTTTCGTCCTGGTGGGCCGCGAACCGGACCCGCACTTCACCTGGAACAAACTCGAAGGCAAAACGCTGATCGCCGACTATGGGCACCAGCCCTTCGTCATGTTGCGTTGGGCCGCGCACAAGAAGGGCGCCGATCTCTCGCGGATAAACTTTGCGAATCTGGGGGCACCGTCCGCCATGGAAGCGGCCTTTCGCGACGGCCAAGGCGACTATGTCCATTTGCAGGCCGGCGTTCCGCAACAGATGCAGCACGAAGGCGCGGGATATGTAATCGCGTTCGCCGGCGCAGGTCTCGCGCCCTTGGCCTTCTCGAGTATCGTAGCGCCTCGCGAGTTCGTCGAAAGCGATCGGCTGCAGCCATTTCTCAGCGGCTTTACTAAGGCCAAGGCGTGGGCACGTGAATCTCCTGCCGCGGAAGTGGCAGGGATACTCAAGCCCCTCTTCCCCGCCCTCCACTTAGAAGCCTTGACGGCGGCGATTGCTGGTTGCCAAACGCTCGGGTGCTGGGAGGGAGATGCCGCTATATCGAGAGAAGACTATCAATCGGCCCAAAAGGCGTTTCTATGGTCCGGTAGCATCCAGCACGCGCACCCCTTCGAGGAAGTATGCCTTCCCCCTGGTTGAACTGTACCATTATGGTACAATTAAACCAGTGAAGCTTCTCGCGGCGGAGAAACTGATCCAGTTTGGAAAAGATCACGCACAGGCAAGGAAGCGTTTGAGTAAGTGGAGAAGCACGATAGAGGCGGAGGAATGGAGGAATCCAATCGAGATGAAGCAATCATTCCCGTCAGTGGATCTTGTCGGCACACAAACCGTCTTCGACATTGGGAGCAACCGTATTATCACAGTGATCGATTACGAGGAACAGATCGTGCTTATTGATGAGGTGTTGACGCACCCGGAGTACGACAAAGGAACATGGAACCGATGATTCCGGCGCTTGATACAGAATACGGCCAGCTATTACAGGAAGTGCAGCCGAAGGTTATCCACACCAAAAAGGAACACGCCCGTCAGTTGCAAGAGATTAAGAGGCTCATGCTGAAACCTGCTAAGCGCACCCCTGCGGAAAGTGCCTTGTTGGGAGCGCTGGCCACTTTCGTTCATGAATTCGAACTGAAGATGTATCCGCTCGAAAATCATACGCCAGCCGAGATGCTCGAGTTCATGATGGAACAACACAACAAGAAAGCTGTGGAGCTGCCCATCCCCCACACACGGGTTTCCGAGATTCTTTCCGGCAAACGCGGCGTGAGCAAAGCACAAGCTATTGCGCTGGGAGAGTTTTTTCATGTCTCTCCAGTGCTATTTCTCGGACTGTAATCGTCAATTGCCTCCGGTGAAGGTGCTACACTACGGCTGCAATGAGCCGTCCCCCTGAAAGCGTTCCGCCTAAGGATCCCCAAAAGCCTGCCGCCGCCGACACACCCAAGAAGAACCGCTCTATGACCCGCAAAGCTTTCGGCGAACTGCTCAAACGGGTGATCACAAAACCACTGCCGAAATAGCCTGACGCATCGGGTAATGTCCTTGCTACTCTGGACTGCAATGCTACCTGCGCATTCGGGATTCGGACGAAACTACGGGCGCTCTCTGGTAATCGCGCAGCAAGGCGTCGTGGCCACCAGTCAAGCCCTCGCTTCACAGGCCGGTGCACAGATTTTGGCGCATGGCGGCTCCGCAGTCGACGCTGCCATCGCCGCCAACGCGGTGCTCGGTCTGGTCGAGCCCATGATGGATGGAATCGGCGGTGACCTGTTCGTGCTCTATTGGGACGCGAAGACCCAAAAGCTCAGGGGCCTGAACGCGTCCGGACCGGCCCCCCGCGCGCTCTCGCCGGCCTTTCTCGCCAAGCACGGAGAGACGGCCATGCCGCTATCGGACATTCACACCGTCACCGTGCCAGGAGCCGTCGACGGCTGGGCCAAACTCCACCAGCGCCACGGAAAATTAGCGTGGAATGAGCTTTTCGCAGCGGCCATTGCCTACGCGGACCAAGGCTTCCCGGTTACCGAGGCGATTGCGGAGCAGTGGGCGTCGCCAATCTCGTTCGAGCGATTGTCGAGCCAGCCCGAGTCCGCTCGGCTATTCCTCGCGGATGGCAATCCTCGCCGGCAGGGTGACATATTCCGCAATCCCGGCCTGTCCCGCGCCTATCGGTGTCTCGCCGGCGGCGGCGCGCGCGTCTTTTATGAAGGAGAAATCGCCGCCGCCATTCTGAAGACCTCGCAGCGCCTCGGCGGGACTATGACGGCCGGCGATCTCGCTTCGTTCTCGGCTGAGTGGGTCGAACCGATTTCAATCGACTATCGCGGATGGCGAGTCTATGAATTGCCACCCAACGGCCAAGGCATGGCCGCGCTCGAAATGCTGAACATTATGGAAGCATCGCCCGCGTCGGCGGAAGGACCGTTCAGTCCCGCGGAAATTCACACGCGGATCGAAGCCATGAAACTCGCCTACTCGGACGTCTATCGCTATAACGCCGATCCCCGAACCTGCGCAGTGCCAGTCCAGCAATTGCTCTCGAAGGAACATGCGCGCGAGCGTGCCTCCCTCATCGATCCGCAGCGGGCCAACGGACAAGTGAGCGCCGCCGAGGTAACAGGAAGCGATACCACCTATTTGACGGTAGCCGACCGCGAAGGAAACATCGTCAGTTGGATTCAAAGCATCTTCAGCAATTTCGGCTCGGGAATTACTGTCGAAGGCATGGGCTTCGTGCTCCAAAATCGAGGCGCCGGCTTCACGCTGGACCCCGCCCATCCCAATGTTCTCGCGGGAGGCAAGCGTCCATATCACACCATCATCCCGGGTTTCATGGAACGCGGCGACTCTCACATCGGATTCGGCATCATGGGCGGCCCCAATCAGCCGCTCGCGCATGCGCAATTTGTTTCGAACTATGTCGATTACGGCATGAACTTGCAGCAGGCTCTCGAAGCGCCCCGCTTCACGAAACTCGGACCCGCCGGTTGCGATGTTCTCATCGAATCGCGAGTGCCCGAGGCCACCCGCCGCCAGTTAATCGAGATGGGGCACGACCTCGCCGTGCGGCCCGAATACACGCAGGAGATGGGGCGAGGCCAAGCCATTCTGCACGATTCAAGAACGGGCACCAACTACGCCGCCTCCGACCCTCGTGCCGACGGCGCTGCGACGCCCGAGCCTATTGTGACCTAATCGATGAAGCTGTAAGCCGGCAGCGTCAGGAACTCCTGGAAATCCGCGCTGGTCATCATCTCGCGATAGATTTGCGCAGCCTTGGTGAACTCTTTGCTCGAAGTGCCGCGCTTGGCGAGCTGTTCGTCTACCACGCTATTCACCATCGCGGCCGTCACCGGACGCCCGTCATCCAGCTTGGCTCCGAACTTCACCCATTGCCAGACCTGCGCGCGGCAGATCTCCGCGGTAGCGGCGTCTTCCATCAGGTTGTAAATCGGCACGCAGCCGACGCCGCGCAGCCATGCCTCCAGGTACTGCAAGCCCACGTCGATATTCCAACGCAGCCCCGCCTCAGTGATGGATCCCTCAGTCGGCGCCAGCAAATCGCTAGCTGTTATATGGACCTCATCGCGCTTCACCGAAAGCTGATTGGGAGCCGGCATGTATTCGTCGAAAATCTGTTTGGCGACCGGAACCAGGCCCGGATGAGCCACCCAGGTGCCATCGTGACCGGCGCGCACCTCGCGCAGTTTGTCCTGTCGGACTTTTTCGAGCGCCTGTTCGTTGGCCACGGGATCGTTCTTGATAGGCACCTGCGCCGCCATGCCTCCCATGGCGTGAATCCCGCGCCGGTGGCACGTCTGGATCAGCAGTTCCACGTAAGACTTGAGGAAGTGCCGTTCCATAGTGACTTCCGCGCGATTCGGGAGCACGAAGGCAGGATGATTTCGAAACTTCTTGATGAAACTGAAAATATAATCCCAACGCCCGCAATTCAGCCCCGAGGAATGGTCCCGCAATTCGTACAGAATCTCATCCATTTCGAACGAAGCGAGGATGGTTTCGATCAGCACGGTGGCACGGATAGTGCCGCGCGGCACGCCCAGCACATCCTGAGCGTAATGGAAAACGTCATTCCACAGGCGCGCTTCGACATGGCTTTCTAGCTTCGGCAAATAGAAGTATGGGCCCGACCCGTTCGCGATCAATTGCTTGGCGTTATGGAAAAAGAACAAGCCGAAGTCGAAGAGCGAGCCCGAGACCGGTTTGTCGCCGAGCAGCACGTGCTTTTCGTTCAAATGCCAGCCGCGCGGGCGTACCAGCAGCGTGGCTGTCTTCTCATTGAGCTTGTATTTCTTGCCTTCCGGACTGGTGAATTCAATGCTTCGGCGAATGGCATCGCGCAAGTTGATCTGGCCGTCGAGATTGTTGCTCCATGTCGGCGAGTTCGCGTCTTCAAAGTCCGCCATGAAGACGTTCGCGCCGCAGTTCAGCGCGTTGATGACCATTTTGCGGTCCACCGGGCCGGTGATTTCCACGCGCCGGTCGATCAGATCGTGCGGGATCGGAGCCACCTTCCATTCGCTGAGCCGGATTTCAGCCGTCTCCGTGAGGAAGTCCGGGAAATGGCCGGCGTCGAGCTCCGCCTGGCGCACTTGCCTCCTGGCCAGGAGATCCTGCCGGCGAGCCTCGAATTCCACCGCCAGCGCAGCCACAAAGCGCCGCGCTCCCGGAGTCAAAATCTCGGCATACGCCGGACTTACGGGAGCGTTAATCTGAAGCTCCAGTTCTTGAACCTGGGTAGTGCTGGACATATATCGATTATCCTCTGGCGGCGTGTTCCTGCACTCCAGCCGCGGCGAGCGCGTCCCTTTGCGTCTTGCGCGGCGACGGCATCTTGCTCACCCAGGCCGCCATTAACGCCGACAAAAACGCCATGAGGGCGCCGCCGTAGAAGATGGCGCTCCAGGAGCCGGTTCTTTCGAATAACATGGCCGCGAGGCCTCCGCCCACGATGGCTGCGACGCCTTTAGTGCTGTACAAAAAGCCGTAATTCGCACTGGCATTGCGCGCCCCGAAAAGGTCCGCGGTCAAGGTTGGAAACAGCACGTAAATCTCGCCCCAACTGAAAAATACCAAAGCCAGGCAAATGACGAAGAATGTGTCCGATCCCGGAGCCAGCAGCGGAACGCTGAGCAGAGCGACCGATTGGATCAGAAACGCAATCACCATACTCCGCTCACGCCCCAGGTGATCGGAAGCCCAGCCCCAAAACAAGCGGGATGCTCCATTGGCGATCGGGTTCATGGAAAGAGCGATGGTAAGCGCCGTGGCGGTGATCTTGAAAGTCTCCGCCAGCTTCGCTAACTGTGCCGTCACCATCAATCCGCCCACGCCCATGGTGAGCATGATGAGATACATGATGTAGAAGTGCGAAGTGCGCAGCATTTGGGAGGGCGTAAACTCCTCGCCGTCCCTGCGAATGTTACGCTTCGCTACGTTCGCGACCGCGGGCACTTCGCCCGGCTTGGGGCTGCGCAGGAACTGGGCGGCGCAAACGATCAACAACCCTTGCACGATCCCGGTGTAAACAAATGTCGTCCGATAGCCGTCCGAGCGCAGGAAATGCGCGATGATCGGGATGAACAAGGCCGCTCCCGAACCAAACGCCGCGGATGTGATGCCGGCCGCCAGGCCTCGTTTATCCGGAAACCATTTGAGCGAGATGCCCATCGACCCGCAGTAGACCAAGGATGCACCTACGCCGGTCATTGCATAAAACGTATAAAGCGCCGGAAGGCTATTGGCCTGGCTCAAGAGAGCCCAACCCGTGCCGCAGAGGATTCCGCCCAAACTCATTAATAAACGTGGGCCCACACGATCGATCAACCATCCCCCGGTGGGCATAAACCAGGTCTGACAGGCGATAAAGACACTGAACGCCCATTGCACGTCGGACAACTTCCAATGCTGGTCGGCGTGCGCGCCGATGAGCGGTTTGACGAACAAAGTCCAGGCATACTGCAGGTTGGCGATCATCGCCATCGCGACCACGGTCGAAGCTAAACGAAACCAACGATTCACTCGAAACCTCCTACGGAGAGAGAATAGAGCTTAACAGCCTCGTACAAGCATATAACGCCGCATGCAGCGGATGTGTACCCCAGTTGGTGGATTAGACTTTGATTCCCCTTTCGGTTAAAGTCTGTTAAACTCCAGGTCGAATCTGGGCGATTCAAACTGACAGCCGGGCGGCCGAGGAGAGGTTTCATGAGAATCCGAACACTGCTTCTGGCGCTTTCCTCGATAGGATGCTGGTCGTTATCGGCGCAGCAGCCCGACTTTAAAATTAGTACCAGCGGTCCTCATCACGTGGTGCAAGGACACTTTATGTATGTTTTGGTCCAGGGCCAGGTCTTGACCGGAACGGCTGACATGTTTGGGAATTATGTGGCTCCGGCCGTCACCGGGGCGCCAACCGGGACGACGGTTCTATTTGTAAACATGATTCGATTCTGTTGCGCCACCAGCTTGTGGGCTGTCGACGCCTTGAACCCGGTCAAAATCTCGACTTCTCTCACCACGCCACTCGGTGCTTATCCGATCACCATCACCTACACCACTGCGGCAGGACTGCGCCGTTCGACAACCTACACCATTTTTGTCGACCCTGTCGGCACGCTGAACCCAAGACATGGGCGCCCTTTTCCGCCGGCGCCCTTCCTCACGGGACTTACGCAATGGAATACCGACAGGGTGACCTTTGGCCGCATGCACTGCACGCCAAACGAGTTGACTCTCTCGCAAGCCAACGTGTGGTACTACGATGGCGAACGCGTCTACTACCAAATCGCGGATGGCACCGCCGATACCAGTTGGAACGCCTGTGCCCTTTTAGAGCAAAGCATTTACCGGCCTTATGTGCTGAGCGGTAACGGCTGGTTAAACGGTTACGAAGTCTTCCCGCGCGGTCTTGCCATGAATTACCAGCGCACGGGAGATCCGCTGTCGCGGCAGGCCGTTGCCGAACTCGGGGAGTTGGGCGCTTACTCGTCTTTTCCGAACGCCGCCTGGATGATCGACTGGTCGGTGGCGCGGGAGGTTGCCTACGGCATCGAGGCGGGTCTTGAGGATCAGGCTTTGGGCGCGACGCCGACACCGTATTTTCAAGATCAGGTGGAGATGCTGTTCGGTGATTTCGACCAATGGTTTGTGAGCAAAAATGCCTCTTACGTACAGCCGTTCATGGTGGCGCTGGCGGCCGAGGCGCTCATTCAATACTGGAACGTCAGTCACGATCCGCGCGTGCCCCCCACCTTACAAAAGGCCGTCGATCAGTTGTGGCAGCAGTCCTGGAACGGGTCATGCGCCTGCTTCCTTTACTACAACGGAGATGGAACCACATCGCAGGCTCAGGATCTTAATTTACTGATCGCGCCTCTCTACGGATGGATGTACCAGCAGTCGGGCGACGGAGGGTATCGCGACATGGGCGACCAGGTCTTCAATTCCGGCGTAAAGGGCGCGTGGCTCTATGGCGGTAAGCAATTCTCGCAGAACTATCGCTGGAGTGATAAATACGTTCAGTGGCGTCTCGCGATAAAGTGACCGGTTCCTCAAAGAGCAACGGCTTACTGATTAGAAGTGCGCTAAACTAAAGTCGTCGCGATCACTCCAGTCCGGCGGGGACAACCTAGTACGGCAACCCATGAGTTGTAACAGTAGGCAATATGGCTGTGTTGGGTGAAACCCTGGTCGTCGGGCCAACGTCTGAAAAGGAACGCAGCTTGAAAGGAACCCGGATTCGATGACAGTGTTCAGGCCAGGATGCCTGCGGATACTCGCGGCAGCCTTGCTGTGGTCAATTCCGGCGCTGGTCCAATTTCCGGCAATGGCGCAACAGGGACAGGCTGCGCCCGCTGGGGCCCAGGCGCCTGCAACGGCTCCGGCCAAGCCGCAAGCTCCTAAACCCGCGCCGGCGAAAAACAATCCTTTTGAAAACGTTCCCCAAGCTGTAGAACCGGCGGCCCCTCCTCCGGGGCAAGCGCCGCAGCCTTCGAAACCGGCGACCGAGGCCCCCGCGCAAGCTTTCGAGGACGTCATCGAATCCATTGAATTCCGCGGCGTGCGGCGGGTTCCGCAGGATACCTTGCGGGCCCTGATCTTCACCAAACGAGGCGACAAACTCGACGACGATTCCATTCACCGCGACTTCATGGCTTTGTGGAACACCGGCCGCTTCGACGATATCCGCGTAGAGCGCGAAGCCGGCAAGACGGGCTGGATCCTGCGCTTCATCATGGCGGAACGGCGGGTGATTCGCGCCATTAAGTACGATGGCAATAAGTCGGTTTCAAATTCAGAGATTCTGGATCGCTTCAAGGAGCGCAAAGTCGGATTAAGCGTGGAGTCGCAGTACGACCCCAATAAAATTCAGCGCGCCCGCAACGTGTTGCAGGAATATCTGGCCGAGCGCGGGCGGCAGTTCGCGACCGTCGACCCGCAACTGCGCCAGGTTCCACCCTCGTCGCTCGAAGTAACGTTCAAGGTCAATGAAGGGCCGAAGGTAAAAGTCGGCGAAATCAGCTTTACGGGCAATAGCGTGTTTAATGCTCTGGCAGTCCGGCGAGCCATGAAAAATCTGCGGCCGATCGGGGTCCCCAAGTCCATCTTTTTCGAAGATATCTTCGCCAAGACCTACGATTCGACCAAGCTCGAAGAAGACCAGGAGCGCATTGAGCAGTTCTATCGCGACAGCGGTTACTTCCAGGCCCGCGTCACCGATCATACGGTCGATATCGTCGATGTGGGCGGCGGCAAATTCAAGCTGCCTCTGATTCATCCCAACCGGCCCGGTAAGAATGCCAATCTCGGCATCACCATCGAAGAGGGGCGCCTCTACCGGCTGAACACCATCAATTTCGTAGGAGTGAAGCTGTTCCGCACCCCAGAAACTTTGATGCGCCCGGTATTTCAAATGCAACAGGGCGACATTTTCTCCACGGCCAAACTGCGCAAAGGCTTCGAAGAGCTGCACAAACTGTACGGGCAGTTCGGCTATATCGATTTCGTTTCCGAACCCAATATCGAGCCGGTTCCGGGCACCGACAAGATCGATCTGACACTCAACTTCGACGAAGGTAAACAATTCTTCGTCCGGCGCATCGATTTCTCCGGGAACACCACCACCCGCGACAAGGTGATCCGCCGCGAATTGCTGATTGACGAAG
>JANXXL010000069.1 GCA_025350625.1 Bryobacterales bacterium
GATACGGGCGCTCCGCTCACAGTCCAGCAGGAGCTAATGCGACATGCTTCTGTCACCACTACGATGAACGTCTATGGGAAGGCCATGACAGATACCAAACGTCAGGCTAACAGCAAGGTCGTACAGATGGTTTTGCAAGAGCCGAAACCCTTCTTCCACCGGCCAAAAGTGGCTGTGGGGTCTAATGGGGGTTTGGCCTGATGCTTGGATCTCCTGTAAGTTGTTTGTTTAGTTGGTTGCGGGGGAAGGATTTGAACCTTCGACCTTTGGGTTATGAGTTCGACACTTCGTTTTGGATGGGTCTCGCTGCTCCGATTCGTCAACAAGTTACGTCGAGTACGTCTTGGTTGGTTCTGGTTGTTTCTGGACCTCCCGTTAGCAATTTGTTAGCACTTTTTGCAGCATTGCCGATAGTGAACGCGCCAGATCAGTCATAGCAGGTGGCAGCGGCGTGACGCGTGAGTTCAAGATCCATTCAGGTAGCCTAAGCTATCTGCCGGTCGCACGAACGCTTCCCAGCCCACCATCGACGCCCAGGACTTGTCCAGTAACCCAGTCATTTTCAGGATCCAGCAACCAGGAGATTGCCGACGCGATGTGTTCAGGTTTGCCCACCCGCCCCAACGCGTGCATTGCCAGCGAGGCTTTGAGTGCAGCTTCGTTCGAAGTGATCTTCCCGGTCAAAGGTGTCTCTACCAAGCCGGGGGCGACGCAGTTCACGCGAATATTACGGACCGTGTACGTAGCGGCGGCTGAGAGCGTAAGCCCGATGACTCCTGCCTTTGCAGCAGCGATGGCCTCATGATTCGCTAAACCGATCCGCGCCGCCGCCGTCGAGCAAAGTACGATGGACCCACCGGTCTGCATCATGAGCCGGCAACCAGATCGCACCACATGAAAAGCGGTTGTCGATTAATACGTAGAGTTTCAGACCATCGGAGTCGCTGGTCAAGTGCGCCGGCTTCAGCAGCACGCTGCCCACGCAGTTGACGATTCCCTGAATCGGACCGAAGGCGACAAAAGCTGCCTCCAACTCGACGGCATTCGAGGCGTCAACAGTCTTAGTCGGTGCGTCGAGTTCCCTACCGAGCTCCGCTAATTTATCCGCCGTACGGCCCATTAAGATAGGTTGTGCACCGAGCCGCTTTAGCCTCCGTGATAGAGCCGAGCCAATACCGCCAGCCGCGCCGACAATAATGAAACGCGTGTTCTCAAAACTCATATCATTCGCGATCGAAGGCGCGTTCTTGTCTGGCCTGTCCCCAGCAGAGAAGATCTCAAGCGATGTTCTCTAAGCTCTTTCGGAATTCATTGGCCTGGATCTGAATCGCAGTTTTCTTAGGAGAACTGAGCCTATCCACGTTGCGCATTTGCATCGTCATGCGCTGATTTGCGCGCAGGCGCTCCTCGTGCCGCATAAGGAAATCCCAATATAGCGTAGTGAAGGGACAAGCTTTCTCACCCGTGGATTCAGCTGGATCGTAGCGGCAACCAGCACAATAGTTGCTCATTCGCTGAATGTACCTGCCGGTTGCCACATAAGGCTTCGATGCCATGATGCCGCCATCGGCGAATTGCGACATGCCGAGAGTGTTCGGCAACTCCACCCATTCCACCGCATCGACGTATACGGCCAGGTACCACTCATGAATCTGTCGGGGCTCCACACCCAACATCAACGCAAACAGACCAGTCACCATCAGCCTTTGGATGTGATGCGCGTAGCCGTAATCTAGGGTCTGTTCGATGGCAGATCGGAGGCACTGCATGTCTGTGTGCCCAGTCCAGTAGAATCGCGGCAACGGATGATGCGCATTGAGCTCATTCTTCTCCGCATAACCTGGCATGTAAAGCCAATAGATCCCACGCACGTATTCCCGCCAGCCGAGAATCTGACGGATGAATCCCTCGGTTGAGGCGAGCGTTGCCTTTCCGCTACGATAACGCTCCTCGGCCGACGCGACGACGCGCCGCGGATTGATCAACTTCAGATTCAAGGCGATCGATAGACGAGAATGATAAAGGAACGGCTGTCCGGTCCACATGGCATCCTGATACTCCCCAAACCCCGGTAACCGATTGTCTAAGAAATCTTGCAATGCTTCTTCGGCTTGGACCGGCGTCAGCGGCCAATCGAAATGGTTGAGTGTTCCCGGATGGGAGGCGAACAGCTCATTCACCTGTGTCAGAACCTGGCAGGTCAACCTGTCCGGCACGAAGGACGCTGGTGCGGGAACGAGACCTGGCCCCTGCCTGCCAAAGGTTCGCCGATTTTCTGAATCGTAGTTCCACCCCCCGCCCATTGGATGGGCACCATCCATCAAAATTTGATAGCGGCGCCGCATTTCACGATAGAAGAACTCCATACGGAGTTGCTTCCTACCCTCCGCATGATGCCGAAAAGTCTCAATCGTGCAGAGAAAATGGGTATCTGTAACAACGTCGATGCCGGGACACACCGCGCGTAATAACTGTTCCACTCGATACTCGCCTGGCTCGACAACTCGCACTCGTTGAGGCCGTAGTCGGTCAATTGTCTGATTTAGTTCCTTCGCAAGCGTCGTGAGCTGAGAATTGATCTCGCGATACTCCACGGTCCAGCCTCGCAAGCGGAGTTCGTCGCGGAAATGGCGCATGGCGCCCAGGAAAACGGCGATGCGCGCCTTGTGGCTCCAGACATGCTTTGACTCTTCAAGTACCTCCGCCATCCAGACTCGGTCGAGCCGGGAGTCAAAGGTCTCGAATAGCGGCGACTCGCGGTCGAGTTGGTCGCCGAGAATAACGATAAGGTCGCGAATAGGCATAGACGTTGGGCAAAGCGCTGCTAGCCGCAGAGACGCATCAGCGTTGGAAACAGATCGCGAATCGATTCGGCTTCCCGCAACCGTCGGCGATCACTCTGAAGATGTTCAATTCCTCATTATCGGACACCACCGGCTCAGGGAACTGCGCATCATAGCGCAGTCGCTGGAAACTGAATCGGTCTTACGGTCTGCAAGGACACACGGCCTGGCTTGGCCAAAGAGGGGTTGTTCATTGGAGAGGATCGTCGATCTGGCGTATGCTTATGAGTGTTGCTAGACGATGGCCCAAAATGGGGTGGAATTCTAGCTTGCCGGGAACGCCGTCGAAGAGAACTCGAAGGCACATGCTGTCCTGACTTTTCCGCGGAGTCCATTCGGCCGCAGTGGTGGGATAGGAAAATTACATGAATCGCATCGTCCCTGGGCCGGGTCAGGAATCCGTTTGGGACTATCCGCGGCCCCCGCGGGTCGAACCCTTCAAGCACCGCGTACGCGTCGAGTTTAATGGCCAAACGATTGCCGATACATCACACGCCTGCCGCTTGCTCGAGACGAGCCACCCTCCCACGTACTACATCCCCCAAGTGGACGTCCATACCGAATTTCTCAGGCCGAGCGCCAATCATAGTTTCTGCGAGTTCAAGGGTGAGGCCGGCTACTGGGACCTCCAGGTCGGCGCTCGGACTTCGCGCGATGCCGCCTGGAGTTACGCATCACCGAACCAATCTTTTTCGTTGTTGCGCGATCATTTCGCCTTCTACTCAGGACGGGTCGACGCCTGCTTTGTTGGCGAGGAACGTGTCCAACCCCAACAAGGTGATTTCTACGGCGGCTGGATCACTTCGCATGTAGTAGGCCCCTTCAAGGGTGGCCCCGGAACCAAGTTATGGTAGCTTCGCCGATTCCCGGAGCCCGGGTTGATGAATAGATGTTTTTTCTGGCGTTGGTAGGTTATCGGATCTGGCAACCCGCGATCCGCAACGATTTCATTTTCCTTTAGTGCTACTGAAAGCTGCCAATGCACGTTCCCGGGCCGCGTCATGATCGACGATTGGAGTTGGGTATGTTCTTCCAAGCTGAATTCCTGCGTGTTTGAGTATCCAGGCTGGTGCCTTCCAGGGTTTGTGGATCCATTCTTTCGGTAGTCCCTCCAGTTCCGGAACCCAACGGCGGACGTATTCGCCGGCGGGATCAAACTTCTCGCCCTGAATGACGGGATTGAAGATTCTGAAATAGGGAGCCGCGTCAGCGCCGCAACCAGCGACCCACTGCCATCCGAATGTGTTGTTCGCCAAGTCTGCATCCACCAGCGTGTCCCAGAACCAAGCCGCGCCTTCCTGCCAGCCAATCAACAGGTGTTTGACGAGAAACGAGGCCACCACCATTCGGACCCGGTTGTGCATCCACCCGGTGTGCCACAACTCACGCATTCCCGCATCGACCAGCGGATAACCTGTCTTGCCTTGAGTCCAGGCTCGTAGGGTCCTCGGATCGGTCTTCCAAGGGAAAGCCGCAAATTCCGGTCGAAGCGCCTGCTCTGGAGATTCGGGATGATGATACAGAAGTTGATGGGCGAATTCGCGCCAGCCAATTTGCCTGAGATAGGCCTCGCACGCGTCGTGACTGCCGATGGGCCCGTCGTTCATCATACCGAGGACTGCGCGCCAAACCTGTCCGGGACTGATCTCACCGAAGTGCAAGTGCGGTGAAAGCCGAGATGTGCCAATAATGCCAGGCTTATCCCGGCCGACCGGATATTTTTGAATGGCTTCTTTCTGGAAGCGTTTCAGTTGGCGCTTGGCGCCGGATTCACCAGGCTGCCAAGCCTCCTGAAGGCCGCCTGACCAATCGACTGTCGGTTCTAGCGCGAGTTCTGAAAGCCCCAATGAATGTGGCCAGCTTGCAGGCGAGCTAAGCTCCCTCTGCGCGTCCTTGGAAGGAGGCGCCACGGACTTGGTGAGACAGGCTCGCCAGAATGCGGTGAAAACGCGAAAGGGCTGTCCACTGCCGTTTCGAATCGTGCAGGGTTCAAACAGCAGACTGCCATTGAAGCTCTTAGCGCCGATCCCGCGCTCCCGAAGCTGCGATTTCAACTTCCCGTCTCGTTCAACGGCCGTAGGTTCGTAACGGCGATTCCAGAATACGGCGGATGCGCCCGATTCGGCCAATAGATAGTTCAATGCCTTGTGTGCGGGACCACGGCGAATGATCAAGCGCGAACCGCGCTTTTCGAGTTCCCCGTTGAGAGCGGCAAGCGAGCGTCGCAACCACCATTTCGATGCAGCACCTGGCCGCCAAGAGCCCTCCTCGTCTAGTGACCAGATATATACTGGAATGACTGGACTGCCTCGGTCGACAGCGGCGGCCAAGGCGGGATT
>JANXXL010000118.1 GCA_025350625.1 Bryobacterales bacterium
TGCGCGGGATCCGAACCGGGGCACGTTCGTGTGGGTCACCGACCCTGGCGTCAAACACCAGGGCAACCAGCCGCGTACGCGCGGTGTGGCCCTGTGGGAAGACCTGGTCATCGCCAACCTTCCCGACGGGCGCGTGATTGCGGTCAAGCGCGACACCGGCGAAATCTTGTGGGACAAAGTGGTAGCCGTCGCGAACGAGTTCGGCACGAAAGAGAAATTCGTTACTGCGCCCATGACGGTCGAAGACAAGGTGCTCATCGCCAATGGGGCGGGGGATGCCGGAACGCGGGGGTGGGTCGCAGCCCTGGAGCCGCGAACGGGCAAGGAGCTATGGCGATGGTATGTGATTCCTAAGCCCGGCGAACCAGGGAGCGAGACCTGGAAGGATAAGAACAACGCCTGGAAAACCGGCGGCGGCGGCATCTGGCAGACCGGCTCTTACGATCCCGCGACCAGGCTCTCGATTTGGGGCACAGGGAATCCGGTTCCGCAATACGATCCGCAATCCCGCCCGGGCGATAACCTCTACACCGATTCCGCGGTTGCCCTCAATATCGATACCGGCAAACTGGTGTGGCACTACCAATACACGCCTAACGACTCATGGGATTATGACGAGGTCGGTGTGCACATGCTCTACGACACGGTCATCAACGGCCAGGCGCGCAAGGTGGTTAGCCATTTCGGGCGCAACGGGTTCTTCTACTCGCTCGACCGCACCAACGGAAAATTTCTCAAGGGCGCGAAGTACGTTAACGACCTGAATTGGACCAAGGGCCTCGATCCTGAGACCGGAAAGCCGGTCGAATACAATCCGAAGCTGGATGTACAAACGTATAATCCGGAAGCGCGGGCGCTGCGCGGCGATCCGGAGAAGCGCACCTGCCCGACCTGGCACGGCGGCATCGCCCACCAACCCACCGCGTATAATCCCATCAAGCACATTGCCTACGGGGTGGGCATCGAAGGCTGTTTCTCACAAAACGGAGCCGCCTATGCGTTCCTGTCGCCGAACGGCGGCCTCGACCGGAAAAACAGCGAGAAACGCACCTATTCGAGCGACCTCTATTACGGTTCGATAACCGCTTTCGACACCATCAACCATAAGGTCATTGCCAAGGCCGTCACCGATATCGAAATCCGTTCAGGAGCCACCGTCACTGCGGGCGGCTTGGTGTTTACGGCCCTGCAGGATGGTTGGGTAATCGCGTATAACGACGAAACGCTCGAAGAACTGTGGCGCTTCAACGTGGGCACTGCACTGAAGGGCGCGCCGGTGACGTATTCGATTGGTCCGAAGCAGTATCTCGCGGTGCAGGCTAGCGGACGGCATCTGCACCCTGTGAAGTTCGATAACTTGCAGGATTCGAGTTATCTGTTTGTATTTGCGTTGAACTAACCGTTTGAAATTCAGGTCAACAGGGAGGCATCTGTGAAAACAAGAATGTTGGTAGCTTCATTGCTCGCTTCGGCGCTGACGGCAGGTACCGCGGCCGCGCAATCGGCCCCATTCAATTCGACCGGGGTGACCATGGGCCACTGGCACCTCGCTTCGAAGGATGTGGAAGCGAACAAGAAACTCTTTCTCGCCATGGGCGGCAAGTTGTTCATGCCCGGCGGAAATCCGCTGATCATGTTCCCCGGGGTCTACATTAATTTGGCTCTCAGGACCGGCGAGAAAGGAGATGGCGGCACTCAGGGTTCGGTGGTGAACCATGTCGGCTTCATCGTCGACAACGTCCAGAAGCGAGCGGCGGAATGGAAAGCCGCGGGTGTAAAAGTGCTGCCCGGCGGTCACGGCCGGCTGGACCAGGCCTTTGTCGAAACAGCGGATGGCCTGCGCATGGAAATTCTGGAAGACAAGACGCAAGGCGTGGCGATCCGCAATGAGCATGTCCACCTATCCCTGCCGGAAGCTGAAATTCCCAAAGCGCAAGCTTGGTATGCGAAGACTTTCGGCGGGAAGGCCGGAGAACGCAATAAGGCACCCGTCGTGGACATCCCCGGCGTGCAGATCCGGTTCGCCAAGGCCGACACCAAACAGCTCCCGACTCGAGGCCGCGTGCTCGACCATATCGGTTTCGACGTGAAAGACCACGCGGCCTTCGTGAAGAAGATCGAGGCCGAAGGCATCAAACTCGACGAGCCGCCTCGCTCGATTCCGGGCGGCAATACCATCACCTATATCACCGATCCCTGGGGCACGCGCATCGAGATTGTCCAGCGGGCACCCCTGGGGCCGGAGGCGCACTAATAGCTTGGCCTGTTCCGTGCTTGGGGGAAGACTGCACGCAAACAAGCTTTGCTTTTCCCTCATAAAGCTTCCTAATGCCGCAGCCGATTATATCTATGGGCATATGTCGAGTACTAACGCGGAACCTTCACCGTCACAGGAAGACTCAAAGGGAGTCTACGCGGATCTGCGGAACCTCGACTGGAAGAAAGATAAGAAGCGCATTCTGGTGATAGCCGGCGGCGCAGTGCTGGCGGTGGTGATTGCGGTCCTGATTCCCCGGGGAGGAGCCGCCAGCGGCAGTAGCGAGACCCGGATGAAGAGCAATCCAATCCAAGCCCTGGCGAGCATGGCTGCCAAAATGCGGCCGGACCTGGAGGTCGCTTCGGTCGATGGCGCTGCGCAAACGATCACGCTCAAAGAGAAGAACGGTGCTTTTTCCACGTTCAAGTTCGATCCGCAGACGAAAACGCTGATCGCGGTGCGGGCCGTTCCACCGAAAGTGGCCGAAAGCCCGCAGCCTCCTCTGCCGGAGCAATCTGCCTCGACGCTTTCCGGGTGGTTGCCTCCTTGGATGCCGGTCTATCCCGCTACGACGCCCGAAATCGTATCCTCGACCGTCAACACCGAGGGAGATAAAGAAACCATTGCGACGTTCAAATCCGGCGCCAAGCCCACGGAAATCGTTCAGTTCTACCAGGCAAAGCTGCAGGAAAGCGGATTCAAAATTGAAGCCGCTTCAAGCGGTGAGCCGGGCGGCATGATTCAGGCTCAGGATGCGGAAAAAAAACGCATGCTCATCCTGAATGTCGATGCTAAGGAAGCCGGGACACTGTCGCGCGTCGTCACGGTCCAGAAGAAATAAAGCGCCTTTCCGCGCTCGCAGTTGGGCAGCGTGATCCAGTATTGAGTGCGGGCGGGTATCCCGACGAATAAACCCTGTGCCTCTTGCGGCCGATCTAGCTATAGTGACGTTGGTTCTCTCCCTGTCGGTGTTCGCGATCACGACGATTTTGCTACTTTGGTGGCAGATCAGCCAGCGCAAACAGTCGGATGCTCTCCTCGAAGAGGCCAAAGAAGCCCAGAAGGCGGGACGGATTCAGGATGCGGAAGAGGCTTGCCGCCGGGCCGTCGCCAGTGCTCGCCGAACCTGGCGCCGCCCCCAGACGCTCGCGGTTTCGCTCTATGATTTGGCAGCCGTATATTTCCAGCAGGGAAAACTGGAGCAAGCTGAGCAAACGGCCGTTGAGGCGTTCGCAGCGCTGCGCCGAGTGGGCGGGGCGTCGCCGGTAACCATCCCCCTCATTTGTCTGATGGCGCAAATCTTCAAGAAGCGGGGCAAGGATTTGTCGGCGGCCCCCATCTTTCAGGTGGCAATTCAACTGCTCCGCCGGAGCTACGGAGATCGATCCATCAAAGTAGGCACGGCGCTGCACGAACTGGGCGTGACTCTCATGCGGGTTGGTGTGCCGGAGAGGGCCATCGGGGTTCTGGAAGAATGCATCCCCATCTTTGAGGAGCATTTGGGAAAAGACCATAGCGATGTCGTTGCCGCGCTCACCAATTTGGGAAAAGCTCAGTCCGAGGCAGGCCGCTATTCCGATGCGGAGCGAACGTATCGGCGCGCCCTCGCCATCCGGGAAGCCACAGTGGGTCCGGACCATGCCGAGATCGCCCTGTTATTGAACAACTTGGCGGTTACTTACAAGCGGCAGGAACGAATTCCGGAGGCGCTCGCCTGCTTGCGGCGCGCCTTGGCAATCCGCGAGGCGAACCTTGGGTCCGATCATCCAGCCGTAGGTTTGGTCTTGAACAATCTTGCAAACTGCCTGCGCCTGGAAAAGAACTACACCGATGCAGAAACAGCGGTGACGCGCGCCCTGGCAATCTTGGAGAATCCGCCGCATATGTCCCTCCCGATCGTCCTCGATAGTTTTGCCGGCCTGCGGGCGGCTCAAGGCCGCTACGAAGAGGCCGACCGGTTTTATGCGCAATGCCTGCAGATTCACGAAGGCCGGCCCAGCTCCAATTTGCTGGAACTGGCCGAGACCTGCGAGCGGTATGCCGCGGTGCTATACAAACTCCAGAAGGAAAAACAGGCCGATGCTTTGCTGGAAAAAGTGAGTAAACTCCGCAGCGCACGAGAGAAACTTCTCACACCCACAGCAGTGGTGCATGAATCGGCCGTTTGATCCGAGGCCGGAATGCGATCCAAATTCTGATGGCAGGAAGCTCCGCTGGAGCGCTTCTATCCTCGCACGCGCAAGTTGCTTCCGCAGCCCGCAGGGCTAGAGCGCCAAACTACTTCTTATGGAGATAGTTTTCTTCCAAGAATTTGGATCTGAAATTTTGCTGCGGCACGGGAATGTCCGGCCGTCCTTCCGGCGTAAAGTCCATGAGATTCCAATACGGCCAAACCGTGTCGAGATGATTTCCCGACAGTTCAGTTCCCCAGAAATGAAATATCTTTCCTTCCTGTCTTGTGAAGACATGCATCACAGGCAATTGCCTGTCATCCGAATCTCCCTGGCATTTGTAATCGGCTTGATAGGGAGAGTTCGATCCGGAAATTAGCGGAATCTGCGACCATCCACGTAGTTTGGCCCAGGCATTGATTCGATCAGCCGGGGCCTTGGCAATGGCGACAAACGAGGCGTCGTGAGCGACCTGATACCAGGTTCGATCAAACCCATCCACCAGCGAGGTACAAGAAGGACAGGGATTGTCCCAGTTCGGACCGTACATGAATGAATAGAGCAGGAGCGTGTTCTTGTCTGCAAAGAGCTCGGAGAACGTCACACTCTTTCCTACTTTTCCATCGTTGGCCCACTCGAAGACGTAGTCCTCTTTTAACTCGCCGCCCGGAGGCAGGGCGCGGCGTTTCGCTGCCACGGATTTTACTTTGTCGATAAGCTCTTTTTCGTCTTTGAGCAACGATTCGCGGGCATCGCGATACTCTCTGCTTTCGTTGGGATACCGTAGTTCACTCATATTCACTCTTCCTTGAAACTAGTATCTGATGTTATCCGATGGCTGGGCCAACGCCACG
Organism: Bryobacterales bacterium; assembly: GCA_025350625.1. Taxonomy (GTDB): domain Bacteria; phylum Acidobacteriota; class Terriglobia; order Bryobacterales; family Bryobacteraceae; genus Palsa-187. Next base: position 5,283 of record JANXXL010000118.1, read on the forward strand.
ACAACCTCCTGCGCTCTCCTGCTCCGGCCCTACGTTGCAATAGGCCAACCCGAATTGGGTAGTTTCCGAACAACCGCGATGCTACTTCTGGCGTTCGTAATTGTAGTCGCCAGACACGTGACCCTCAATAACCTGGGTGGCAATGCCATGGTCGTCACGGACGAAACGATACGTCAGTCCGGTACCGGCAAAGTTGGTTTCCGACTGCGGAAGGATGGGCTGCTTCGGCCCTCCGTTCACGGCGGCAAACAGCGTGCCGTTGGAGAAAGTAACCTCGACCGTGCGAGGACCCAGGAGATACCGTCCTTTGTAGACCCCGGCATACTTTGCCAAAATTTCGGGAGCGACCTTCACCGCCGATTTCTGGGCGTCCGACGCCTTGCCCACCCAGTGCTCCTGCCCGCTGTGCTCTTCATTGCAAATGGATTCGATCAGCTCCGTATCGGCCGCCAGCACCGCGCCCAGCCGGACTGTCCAAGGCTTGGCGTAAGCGCCGGGATCTTGGAACGTCACTGCTATGTCTAGGTGGCCGAAGTCGGTGCGGCGGAAGCGCTCGGTTATGCGCATCGCTTCGGTGTGGGGATAGCCGCCCAGAAGCCATGTCTTGTCGTTAAATCCATTGCTCTCGACCACTAGCGTGTCTCCGTCCCAATGGCCCACCGTATATCCCATCCAGCTTGGGTTGGGCTGGGTCTCCAACGCGCGGCCGTCCATATAGATCTGCCGGTAGGTGAGATCTTCGTTGAGGATCGCGATCATCGCCGGGGTCTGCAGAAACCGCTTCATGCCTCCGCTGGTGGTGTAGCCTGGACCCTCGGGCAGACACTGGTAATGCGGGTCGTCCTTGCTAAAATTTTCTGCGCGCTGCTGAACCAACGCTCGCGCCCAAGGCTGAACGTCGTCGGGCTTCAGGTCCCCTACATTGCGGGAAGCGACATTGCCGACCGCCGTGTCGGTGATCATCTCCCACAGACCCGTAAAGTCGGGCTTGCCATCGGCCGTGCGTGGCGCCGGGGCGGCGAGGTTCGGTTGGCCGGCAGCGTTGCGCGGGATGCCGGCCGTGCGATATTGCACCCACTGAGCCGCGAGCGGCGTCACGAATGCAGTCAAGATGATGGCGGTGGTGAAGATCTTCATAGGCGCAGGCGCCTCCTTTGCAAGCCACTATACACCTAACAATTGCGGTGTGCACTTTGGTGCGCCGTTGCGCTTGGCTCGTGAACTTGCGATCCTGTCGGCTGGACGACGAGGAGGTTTCGATGAAAACCAAACGAGTCTTGCTCATCGCCGGCGGCTTTCTTTCTGCCATTTTGCTGCAGTACCCGTCCCTTCGGCTTCATGCTGAGACTCAGGCGCCGGTCGCGTTGAGCGGCCGGGTCTCCTCCGCGGATGAGGGCCCGATGGAAGGCGTGGTGGTCAGCGCGAAGAAGGACGGCTCCACCATAACCATCAGCGTGGTGACCGACGCGGTGGGCCGCTATGCTTTCCCGGCGGCAAGGCTCGAACCCGGCCACTACGCATTAAAAGCGAGGGCGGCGGGCTTCGATTTGGATGAGACTGTTACCAAGGCGACCGCGGATGTCGCCTCCGGCCAGGAAACCAAGACTGAAATCAAGCTCAAGAAAGCCAAGAACCTCTCCGCCCAACTCACCAACGCAGAATGGTTGACCAGTATCACTGGCACGGACGAGCAGAAGCGGTTCCTGCTCAATTGCACGGGCTGCCACACCGTGGAGCGGATCCTGAAGTCGACGCACGATGCCGACGAGTTTGTCCAAGTCATCCAGCGGATGAGCCTCTACTATCCCGGCAGCACTCCCCTCAAACCGCAGCGCCTGACCGGCTCGGCAACACGCGATGTGGAACGCGGAGGCAACGGGCGGAAGACAGCGGAATGGCTCGCCAGCATCAATCTAAGCCAACAGCAGGCGTGGCCCTTCCCGCTAAAGACCGAGCCGCGGCTCACCGGCAAGTCCACGCGTGTGATGATCACCGAGTACGATTTGCCCAACCGCCTGATTCAGCCGCATGACGTGGTGCTTGATCGCGCAGGCAATGTCTGGTACTCCGACTTCGGCCAGATGTTCATCGGCAAGATGGATCCGAAGACCGGCAAAGTGACGCAATATCCCATTCCTGTGGTGAAGCCGGGTTCGCCCGAAGGCACGCTCGATCTCGAATTCGACAGCGACGACAATCTGTGGGTGGGGGTGATGTACCAGAGCGCCATTGCGAAGTTCGATACCAAGACCGAGAAGTTCCAGTTTTGGCAGACACCGAAGGACTGGGATACCGACGGCGGCCAGCTCGGTCATCTCGCCGTCGACGGCACCACCGCCGATAACAAGGTGTGGATCAAGAATTCCGATGTGGGCAACATCTACCGCCTCGATCTGACGTCCAACAAGATGGAGAATCTCGGCAACTTCAAAGATCCCAAGACCGGAAAACGCATCGGGACTTACGGGATCCATTCGGACGCGCGCAACAACGCTTACCTGCTCGATTTCGCCGCCGGCAATATCGTCAAGATCGATGCCAAGACCAAGGAACCGACGGTGTATCAGACTCCGACCCCGGATTCCCGCCCGCGCCGCGGCCGCGTCGATGGTGAAGGCCGGCTGTGGTTCGGCGAATATCAGGGGGACGCCATTGGCATGTTCGATCCCACAACCGAGCGCATGAAGGAGTGGAAAGTACCGACGCCCTGGAGCGCGCCATACGACGCAGTGCTCGACCGGAACGGCGATGCGTGGACCGGGTCCATGCT
>JANXXL010000145.1 GCA_025350625.1 Bryobacterales bacterium
TCGCCGCTCAGCGCGCCGCCGCTGAAACCGCGGTTAATCTCGGCCCCAGCGGGTTCAAAGAACTTGCCGCCTCCCGCGGCGAATCGGCCTATGTCGTCGATATGGGCGATTTTCTGCTCGCCTCAATCACCGAATGTCTGGGCACGAAGGTGCTCCTCGCCGACGCCATGCGCCCGATCACGGGCCGCACGTATTTCGATGCCCTTGCTCAGGACACCTTGGCGATGGCGGAGTGGGCCGCGCTGAGGCGGGATATCGGCCGAGTCACGGGACGAATTCCATATTTTCGGGCGCTGCGGATTTCGGGTCGTATTGCAGCAGCTCGCCGTTGGTGATCGAAGTGCCGGTCAACGCCAGGATGAACGCCCAGTGACTGACCAACAGTGTCGTGGCGCTGTCCTCACGCGCCGCCATGTGGGCGCGGAACGCATCCGCACGCGCGATCGTCTGTTCCAGTGATTCGACGCCCTCATGCCACCAGCGCGAGGGCAAGTGCGCGAAATCGTGGTGTGGAAAGCGGGCCGCAAGCAGATCGGGCGGGCTACCGACATCGCACACGAATGCCGTCCGTTCACGAACCTCGTGCATGATATCGGCTGGCACCTTGTGAATCGCCAAGACCGGCTCGGCGGTCTGCAGGGCTCGTGTGTAGGGCGAAATGATGACCCGGGTCAATGCGACACCCGCCAGCTGCAGTGCCGCTGCGGCGGCCTGCTCGGCTCCGAGCGGCGTCAGTTCCGGGTCTTCGATCCCCGGGTCTACACGGGTCGTGCTGAAATGCAGGTTGAAATAGCTTTGTCCGTGGCGGAGCAGATACATGAATGTCCCTACACTCGGACGCGCCGCTTTTTGAGGCGCCGTGACATTACATTCTGCCGCTGACGGGCGCCAGCTGTGCAGGTGCCTCGAGTTCTGGCACTCTGCTGTAGCCCGGGATACCCAATGCCTTATATATTGGCGCAGTGGCGACCACCGATCCTTTCAGCAGCCTGAACTCCCCGCAGAAGCGGGCAGCCACTTTTGGCGAGAACCTGCCTGAAGGCAAAGGCGTGCGCGCCGGCCCGTTGCTGGTGGTGGCCGGGGCGGGCACCGGCAAGACCAACACCATTGCCCATCGTGTCGCCCACCTCACCATGCATGGCGTCGACCCGGCGCGCATTCTGCTGCTCACCTTCACGCGCCGCGCGGCTACCGAGATGCGCCGGCGTTCGCATGATGTGCTGCGCCAGGCGCTTGATGACACCCTGGGCAACAAAGCGCAGACCATGCTGCAACGCCTGTCGTGGGCCGGCACCTTTCATTCGATCGGCAACCGGCTGCTGCGCCACTACGGACGGCACCTGAAGCTCGAGCCGGGCTTTACCGTCGTTGACCGGGGCGATTCGGCCGATCTGTTCGACAACCTGCGCCAGGAACTGGGCTATACCGAGCAGTACCAGCGTTTTCCGCGCAAAGATACCTGTCTGGCGATCTATTCCTGGCGCGTCAACACGCAGAAAACCCTGCACGAGACGCTCGAGCAGCAGTTTTCATGGTGCCTGGGTTGGGAGCAGGAACTGGGCAAGCTGTGCCGCGCCTATGTCGAGCGCAAGCAGCGCTATGGGCTGCTCGATTACGACGATCTGCTGCTCTACTGGCACGCCATGATGAGCGAGCCGCGCCTGGCGCAGCAGGTGGGTGGAAATTTCGATCATGTGCTGGTCGATTTCATGGAAAAACTGGCGGCTTCGCTTCCCACCGGCTACTCGTATGAGTGGACGGGAACCACGTATCAGCAAAAACAGTCGCAAGGAAACGAGGGCATGGTGTTTGGTTTTGCTGCGGTCCTGGTGTTTCTTTGTCTCGCGGCCCTCTATGAAAGCTGGTCGATTCCATTCGCGGTGATCCTCGCGTTGCCGCTGGGTCTGTTCGGCGCTTTGCTGGGCGCTTATTTCCGGGACTATGCTTACGACATTTACACTCAGATCGGCATTGTCACCCTCATCGGATTGGCCGCCAAGAACGCCATTTTAATCGTCGAATTTGCGAAAGACAGCCGGGAACAGGAACAAATGTCGATTCGCGATGCAGCCCTGCATGCGGCTCAGGTTCGCCTGCGCCCCATTTTAATGACTTCGTTTGCATTCATCCTGGGCGTGGTGCCGCTGGTGGTCGCGACCGGCGCGAGCGCCGCTTCCCGCCGTTCCCTTGGAACCGCGGTATTTGGAGGCATGCTCGCGGCAACTCTCATCGCGGTCTTCCTGGTCCCGGTCCAGTATTACGTGATCGAGACTTTCGTCGAAAGGCGCAGGCGTCCGGCGCCGAGTGGCGGACCCGCGAAAATTCCCGGTTCCGGATCCGGACCCAAACCGGGCACTGCGCCGGAGTTTGCGGAATGAAACGCTCGTCTTTAATACTCGCTGTCTTGGCCCTGAGTTTGTCCGGCTGTATGGTTGGACCCAACTATCGGCGTCCACTGGTGGCGACGCCAGATCAGTTTCGGGGTGCACCGGCCACCGTCTCCTCGCCGCAATCGATCGCCGAAATCAAATGGTTCGATTTGTTCCAGGATGACACCCTAAAGCAACTGGTAAGCAGCGCGCTAGGGAAGAATTTCGATCTGCGGATCGCCGCCGAGCGGGTACTCGAAGCCCGCGCTCAATACGGAATTGTGCGTGCGAACCTGTTGCCTACGGTCGACGGACAGGCCCAGTTCACCGCCAATCGCAGCTCCTCGATAGGTTCGTTCCCGTTCATTAAATCGGGAACCGACCTGAGTGCCAGCTATACGCAAGCCACCGCCAATCTCAACTGGGAACTGGATCTTTGGGGACGCCTGCGGCGCTTAAACCATGCCGCGCGGGCGCAGTATTTGGCGAGCGAAGAAGCGCGCAACGGGGTCATCATCTCGCTGGTGGGCGACGTGACGAATACCTACTTCGCCATGCGCGAACAGGATCTGGAACTGGCCATCAGTAAGCAGACCGGAGACATAGCTTCCGATAATCTGCGCCTGATTAACTTGCGGCACGACCGCGGCGTAGCCAATGCGCTCGAAGTGCATCAGGCGGAACAATTCCTATTTACCGCTACCGGACAGGTCGCCGCCGCCGAGCGTCAAATCGGTCAAAGTGAGAATGCGCTTAGTCTCCTGCTGGGAAACGCGCCTGGCGACATCCCGCGGGGTAAAGCTCTCGATCAGATCTCCGCTCCTCCTCAGCTTCCGCCCGGAATGCCCTCGTCGCTGCTCGAACGGCGTCCCGATATCCGCCAAGCCGAAGAGAATCTAATCGCCGCGAATGCACAGATCGGAGCGGCGCGGGCCCTTTTGTTCCCGCAGGTATCCCTCACGGGACTCTTTGGCGGGCAAAGCCGCGCACTCTCCGAACTCTTCACCGGACCCGCGCGGCTGGCCACTCTCGGGCCGTCGGTCACGATTCCGATTTTTCATGCAGGCCTTCGCTCCGGCGTACAGCTTACCGAAGCGCAACAGCGCGAGGCGCTGGCCGCTTACGAGAAGAGCATCAATGGAGCGTTACGGGAAGTTTCGGACGCTCTGGTGGTTCATGACCGGACCCGCGAGCAGCGCATCGAAGAAGAAAAGCTGGTGGCGACGCTTACCGAAAGCGTGCGGCTTTCGACGCTCCGCTATCAGGGCGGACTCGATAGCTACCTCCAGGTGCTCGACGCGGAACGCAATCTGTTCGGCGGGCAGCTTACGCTCGCTCAACTGAGGCTCCAGGAGTTGCAGTCGGTTGTGCAGCTCTACCGCGTACTGGGCGGTGGTTGGCAATAAACCACAGTTACCGTCTGCGTCCCGAGAGGCGCAGCAAGCTGAGGAACAGGTTGATGAAATCGAGATACAGGGTGAGTGCGCCGAAGATCGCGGTCTTGCGTCCGGCGTCGGTTCCCTCGGTGCCGGGGGCGTTCATCGCTTTGATCCTCTGCGTATCGTAGGCCGTCAGTCCGGCGAATATGATGATGCCTGCGATCGAGAACACGAAGCTTGCGCCTGCGGTCATCAGCGACGGAAAAAACATAGAGAGCAGACCGAAGCCAACCAACCCAAATAGCCCCATCATGCAGAACGAGCCGACCGGGCCAAGGTCCCGCTTGGTCACGTAGCCGAAGCCGCTCAAACCCGCAAAGCCAAATGCTGTGACTCCGAAAACTTGCGCGATGCTGGAGCCTGTGTATAACAGAAAGATGCTGGATAGAGTGAGCCCGGTCAAACCCGCGTATAAGAAATAAATCACCGTCGCGGTCAGGCCGCTGATCCTGTTTATGAGGCCGGAGAGCGCGGCCACAGCTCCCAGTTGCGCGATGATCAAACCCCAGAACAACAGCCGGTTGCCGAAGATCGTTTGCACCAGAGCCGGATTGCCGGCGACGTTCCAGGCCACCGCGCCCGTGAGACAAAGTCCTCCGGTCATCCAGCCGTACACGCGGCTCATGAACCGGGCGTTCTCGGCGGCGATGGAAGCGGACCCGAATGCCTGATTGTCCATCCCCCGGAAGCCCGGCGGCGGACCGCCTAACGACGGATTCCCGGCAGGTTGTTGTTCCATGCCTCAACTCTAGTCCCTGGGTGAGTGGCTGTCAATTTGATCTCGAATCAGCGGTATATAATTCGGCTAGTGAATCGACCGCTCAGTTGGCTTGTGCCTTTGAGTGCCCTCTTAGCGTGGGTCATGAGCGCGCAAAGCCCTGCTGGAGTGATCGTGACGTTGGGGATCTGAGTTCTCCCTTCTTCGGCAAACCGATTGCCGCTCAGCCGTCCCGCAGGCTGCAACTCTGCTTTCGTCTAAAATTCTAGAAAAGACCGCGTTATGCCTAAGAACTCCTTATTCACGGGAACTGATGTTGAAACCACGGGACACGATATACGGACCCTCTTTATAACCAGATTTACGCGTCTGTTCGCCTATGGCGCTTTGTCAGTGATCCTGGTGCTGTATCTCACCAGCTTGGGACTGAGTGAATCGAAAACCGGTTTGCTGCTTACCGCGACGCTGATCGGCGATACCGCCGTATCCCTCTACTTGACCACGCAAGCGGACCGTGTAGGCCGTCGGCGGATGCTCATCGCCGGCGCCCTTCTCATGGCCGCCGCGGGTCTGGTATTCGCCTGGACCAGAAGCTTTCTGCTCCTAATCATTGCCGGAACGATTGGCGTGATCAGTCCCAGCGGCAACGAAGTGGGCCCATTTCTCGCGATTGAGCAAGCGGCACTTTCACACGTGGTCGCCGACCGTTCGAGAACCGGCGTGTTCGCCTGGTATACGCTGGCGGGTTCCTTCGCGACTGCGCTGGGCTCCCTGGTGGGCGGCGCAATCGCCCAGTTCATGCAAAGAAGCCCGACGGTAATGCCGGTCGATAGCTACCGCGCCGTTGTCGTACTTTATGCTGTTATCGGTTTCCTGTTGGCGTTCCTCTTCACGCGTCTTTCCCCGGCGGCGGAAGTGGCCCAGTCTGCTGCGGGTGAAGCTCAGAAGCGGTTCTTTGGCATTGGACGCCGCTCGCGCGACGTTGTCGTTAAGCTTTCAGCGCTCTTCGCTCTCGACTCTTTTGCGGGCGGCTTTGTGGTCCAGAGCTTCGCGGCCTATTGGTTCCATCTGCGCTTTGGTACGGACGCCGGCAGCCTCGGTGCGATCTTTTTTGGAGCGAACCTCTTTGCCGGAATATCCGCATTGCTGGCGACCCGTCTCGCCGCACGCTTTGGCTTGGTGAGAACCATGGTCTTCACACACCTGCCTTCTAACGTTCTCCTGATTCTGGTGCCTCTGATGCCGACCCTTTCGCTCGCCATCATAGTCCTGCTGCTGCGGTTCAGTATTAGCCAGATGGATGTGCCCACCAGGCAGTCCTACGTCATGGCTGTCGTCGAGCCACAAGAACGGTCGGCCGCTGCTGGAATTACCGGCGTTGCGCGAACGACCGGCGCCGCGCTCGCGCCGCTGTTAGCCGGGTTGATGTTTGCTCACCCTTCCTTAATCAGCCTGCCCTTCATCGTCGCCGGCACTCTGAAGATTGTGTATGACATTCTGCTCTATAAACAATTCATCGCGGTTCGTCCGCCCGAAGAGACTACGCACGCTGCTTGAGGGAGGGCGTCCCTTGCTGCCCCGGGAAATCGGCCCCGAAAGCGCGGTAAACTCGATTGACCTGCCTCAAGGAGACGATAAATATGATGCGCGCAGCGAGCTTGGTCTTAATAACCACCTCGATAGTCCCGATTCTTTCCGGGGCCCAGACGCCGGCTCCCAAGACTCTGGACATTTATGTGATCGATGTGGAGGGCGGGAACGCCACGTTGTTCGTATCGCCCACGGGCGAGTCGATGCTGATCGATACCGGTAATGCCGGCGCCATGGCGGCCGCCCGCGATGCCGGACGTATCCTGGATGCGGCGAAAGCGGCCGGCCTTCAGAAAATCGATCACGTGATCACGACACACTGGCATGGCGATCACTTTGGCGGCCTGGCCGAGCTGGCTTCCCACATCACGATCGGCGAGTACATAGATCACGGCCCTAACGTGCAACCGGCAGAGGTGGCAGATGCCTTTCTCAAGGACACCTATCCAAAGCTTTACGGGAAGGCGAAACATACCGTGGTAAAGCCGGGCGACAGAATTTCACTCGCCGGCACTGAGGTGCGCGTGGTGTCTTCGGCCGGTGAAATGATCAAGACGCCCCTGCCGGGCGGCGGCAAGCCGAATCCGGTGTGCGCCAGCTTCAAGACCTCCGAGAGCAATCTGGAGGATCCTCAGTCCGTCTCAGTTTACATTACCTATGGAAAATTCCGGACGTTTCATCCAGGCGATCTCCCCAAGGCCAAGGAATTCGAGCTGATGTGTCCGAATGCCAAAATCGGCCCGGTGGACGTGCTGTTGGGCTTGCACCACGGGGTGGCATCTTCGAACTCGCCGGTTCTGATCCATGCGCTCCACCCACGCGTTGCCATCATGAATAATGGCACTCGCAAGGGCGGGGACCCGGACGTGATGATGGCCGTGCATTCGTCCCCTGGTTTAGAAGATCTCTGGCAGATACATTTTTCCACGTTGAGCGGGCAGGAAAATACGGTGCCCGGAATGTTCATCGCCAATACCATCGACGACCAGGCGGCTAGCATGCCGATTGGGGCGGTTCCCGCTCCTGCGCCGGGACCGAATGCGCCTCCCGCGCCCGCACACAACGGCAAGGCCTATTGGATCAAGGTGTCCGCCCAAGCGAATGGCTCCTTCACCGTCACGAACACGCGGAACGGTTTCACAAAGATGTATTGACCGACCATTCCCGCAATTGTATGATGACCCTGACAGAATGGAGGACCACCATGAAAAGCCTGTGCTTCGCATTTCTCGTGCTGCTGGCCACGCCGATTTTCGCTCAACCTAACGTGCCGGAAATCGCCTTCGATTCCGTGGCGGATTTCCTTAAACTTCCGCCCGGAATGAATTTCGGCGAGGTGCCGGGTGTGGCGGTGAACTCCAAAGGACACGTCTTCGTTTTCACCCGCTCGAATAGCGCCGGCGGTCCGGCGTATGCTCCGACGGCTGCGCAGTTGCTCGAGTTCGGGCCGGGCGGCGAATTATTGGGTGAAATCGGCAAAGGCCTGTATGCGTGGTCCTTCGCACACTCGGTGCGCATTGACAAGGACGACAATATCTGGGCTATCGACAAGGGCTCGGACATGATCGTCAAGTTCAACCCTGCCGGACGCGTTATCTGGGTATTCGGACGCAGAAAAGAATCGGCGGAATCTGAAACCAAACCCTGGGAGCATGTCAATCCGCCGCTGCCAGCCGAAGATGGACTATTCCGGCAACCGACCGATGTCGCTTGGGACTCCGATGGCAACATCTATATCAGCGACGGCTACATCAACTCGCGGGTCGCCAAGTTCGATCACAACGGCGATTGGGTGAAATCCTGGGGTACCAAGGGAACCGCGCCCGGGCAGTTCACGCTGCCGCATGCCATCGTGATTGACAGCAATAATAACGTCTATGTAGGCGACCGCTCGAACCACCGCGTGCAGGTCTTCGATACCGACGGCAAATTCTTGCGCATGTTCACTATCGACGTGCCTCCGGATCCGAAAACGCGCGCCGTCAACGGGGCCACTCCCACCGGCCCGCGCCTGGCGCAGGTGATCGGGGCACCGAACTCACTGTGCATCCCGCCGGGACGGAGTCAAGTGCTTTTCGTGGGGGAATCCACCTATCCCGGGCGCATCTTCAAAGTTTCGCTGGACGGAACGGTGCTGGGCGTGATCGGGCGCTCGGGACGTAATCTGAAGCAGTTTTCCGGGGCGCACGCACTTGCTTGTCCCTCGGAAAACGAGATTTATGCCGCCGAAACATCCAATTGGCGCGTACAGAAATTAATGTTGCACGCGCAGTCGAAGTAGGGTTAGCATGCCGCGGGTGGCCAAAAGGAGGTTGCGCTCAATGTTTCAGTCGATTGACACTGAAGGTACTTGCATATTACGATCATTGGCGTACAGTAGGCAGATGCCAAAGCGTTTTAAGGACTCGATTTTCGCCGGGATCGCATTAGCAAGCGTTCTCCTACTGATCCCGATTTCGGCCACCGGCCAGACCCCGTCTTACCGGGCTCCACGGACCGCAGACGGCAAACCCAATTTGAACGGGATCTGGCAGGCACTCAACGCTGCGGATTGGGACCTTCAGGGCCACGCAGCCGCCAAAGGACCAGTGGCGTCTCTGGGAGCGGTCTTCGCGGTACCACCAGGCTTGGGCGTGGTGGAGGGAGAAGAGATCCCGTATTTGCCCGCGGCGGCCGCCAAAAAGAAAGAGAATCAGGCCAACTGGGTAAAGATGGACCCGGAGGTCAAGTGTTATCTGCCGGGCATACCCCGCGCCACCTATCTCCCCTATCCCTTTCAAATCGTCCAATCGCAGAAGAACATCATGATGTCTTATGAGTACGCGGGCGCCGTTCGGGTCATCAATATGGAGGCGCCTACCAAGGCTCCCGCCGATAGTTGGATGGGATGGTCCAACGGTCACTGGGAGGGGGAAACGCTGGTGGTGGACGTGACCAGTCTGAACGAAGACACCTGGTTTGATCACGCTGGTAATTTCCACAGCGACGCTCTGCATGTGGTGGAGCGCTATACGCCACGCAGTGCGGACACGCTTAACTACGAGGCCACTATCGAGGACCCCAAGACATTTTCGCGGCCCTGGAAGATCAGCATGCCGTTATATCGTCACGTGGAAAAGAATGCCAGGCTTCTCGAATACAAATGCCCGGAATTCGCGGAAGAGATAATGTACGGGCCGCTTCGTAAGAAGCCTACTAACTAATTCATAAAGGAGGCTCTCATGCTTCGTCGCTCTCTGGTTTCGGCAGCTGCTTTCGCAGCCACGACCGCCATTTTTTCGCTCGCGCAGACGCCCGCATCGGGCCAGGCCGTAACTCCGGCCGCGAAGACCGCTCCCGCTGGAAAGACAAAGGCATCGACACCGTCACTCACGCCAGACGGCAAGCCCGACCTCCAAGGAGTATGGGGCAACGCCACGCTGACGCCCTTGGAACGTCCCAAAAAACTGGGATCGAAAGAGTTTTATACCGACGAAGAATTCGCGGAAATGACCAAGCGCGTTCGCCAGGGAATTGTGGGAGAAGAGGGCGATCTTCAAAACGCCGGCGAACAGACCCTGCGTTACGACCTCAGCGTCTACGGTTTTGACTTGACCAAAGCCAAGTTCGCATCCAACCGGCGAACTTCGCTCATCGTGGGGCCGGAAGGGGTGGTTCCCCCGATGCTCCCCGAAGCCCGCAAGAGAAATGCCGAACGTGTCGCGAAAAACAAGGGACACGAATTCGACAGTTATGAGAATCGGCCTTTATCGGAGCGTTGCATCCTGATGGCGCAAGAAAGAATCCCCATGATCCCGGGAGCCGATGACAACAACCTGCTGCAGATTGTTCAAGGACCTGGTTACGTAACCCTGCTCCACGAAATAGACCACTCGACGCGGGTAATCCCCACGGACGGGCGGCCGCATATTTCTGAAAATATCCGCCAGTATCAAGGCGACTCGGTGGGCCATTGGGAAGGCAATACGCTGGTGGTGGATACCACCAATTTCACGGCGCTGAGCGCTTTCCGCGGATCCGGGGAGAAACTGCATCTGATCGAGCGCTTCTCGCGCACTGGCGATAATACGCTCACCTACCAATTCACGGCTGAAGATCCCACCACCTGGGATAAACCCTGGACCGCCGAGATTCCGATGTCGAAAGCGAAAGGACCAGTGTATGAGTGGGCCTGCCACGAGGGAAATTCCATGATCGTGACCATCCTAAAGGGAGCCCGCGTCACCGAGGAGCAAGCGGCTAAGAAGGCTGGGAAGTAGTTGCGATGAATCCGGGAGGAATCATGAGCCAGCGATGTTTCGTTTCTTCAGCGGCGCTGGCGGCTTTCGTGGTGGCCTTCTGGGCGCCGTCGCCCGCGGCTAGCCAAACCCTGGCGCCGGCGGCAAAGTCCGCCACTGGGCACAACGCTTGGACGCCGCCACGTACGCCTGACGGCCAGCCAGACTTGCAGGGAGTATGGACCAACAACAGCGTAACGCCGATGGAAAGGCCTAAGACCCTCTCCGGGAAAGAATTTTATACGGATGCGGAATTGGCCGCCAACATCCAGCGGGAACACGATCGCCTGGATAAGAATCTCGAGGAAGGCCGCCCCACCGAGCCGGGAACCGCCGATGATGTCCATTACGATTTTAGCCAGTTCGGGCTGGACAAGGGCCAAGCTAAGCTCGCCTGGAACCGCCGGACTTCTATGATCGTGGGGCCGGGAGGGAGAATCCCTCCACTGACGCCGGAAGCTCAAAAGAGAGTTGCCGAACGCCGCGCCAGGGCCAAAGGACACGAGTTCGACGGCCCGGAGAACCGGCCGTTGGGCGCTCGCTGCCTGGCTCTGCGGACGGTGGGGCCTCCCCTGCTTCCCTCGGGCTACAACAGCAATTTACAGATCATGCAAGGCGCCGGTTATGTCGCCATCGAAAGTGAAATGATCCACGACGTTCGGATCATACCCACCGATGGGCGTCCGCATATCGCAGCCAGCATTCGTCAGTGGGCGGGCGATTCCGTCGGCCATTGGGAGGGCAACACGCTGGTTGTCGACACCACCAATTTCACCGACCTCAGTCCGTTTGAAGATGCCCAGAACCTGCATGTGATCGAACGCCTGACGCGCGTCGACGAAGATTCGATCCTCTACCAGTTCACGGTGGAAGATCCCGGGATGTGGACCAAACCGTGGTCGGGCGAAATGCCCATCACCAAGATCCAAGGGCAACTCTACGAGTACGCTTGTCACGAGGCGAATTACGGATTGATGAACACCCTCAGTGGAGCTCGCGTATCCGAAGCGGAAGCCGCGAAGAAGGCGTCTAAGTAGTGCGATGAAAGTTAACTGAAAGGGACAACGAATGAAAAAAAGATTATTGGTTATGATTGCTGGTCTGGGCCTCCTGGGGGCGGCAGTACCAGTGTGGGCGCATCACGCGTTTGCCGCGGAATTCGACCAGACCAAACCGCTCAAGTTGAAGGGCACCGTCGTCAAGTGGGAAGTGACCAATCCGCACTCCTGGATCCACATGGACGTGAAAGACGGGGATGGCAAGGCGGTCACCTGGATGATTGAAGGCGGCAGCCCCAACAATCTTTACAGGCTCGGCTTCACCAAAGAGTCCTTGCCGCCCGGAGCGGAGATCATGGTCGAGGGGTACCAGGCCAAGGACGGCTCCACTCGCGCGGTCGGCAAGAACGTCACGTTCGCCGACGGCAGAAAGCTGTTCCTCGGTCTGCAAACCGGCGAAGTCCCGTCAGACAAGAAGTAACGGCGGCTTCCTCCTATCGCGGCTTTAGCGGAGCGGGTTTGCCGAACTTCGCCTCGTCAACCGCGGCGTTGGGGGTGATCTCCCTCAACACGATTGAATCGCGCCCGCCCAACCAGGCGTAAGTTATGTGAAACGGTAACTTCATTCCGTTGACATCGCGATAATCGGCGAAATCGATTTGCGTCGGGACGCGGCCGATCGGCGAAGGACCAAAGCGCAGTTCCCGCAATAGAAGCCCGGTTTTCTGGTCGAAGTATAGCGTTACAATCAGACCTCGCGGCCCGGTTCCCTGGACAACGTCGACGATGTGACTTTGCCCGAACGTCACATCCGTCTGCAACGAAGCCTGGCTCTGCGGCGCCGGCAGATCCGTAATCGTGGTCGGAGGCCCGGATTTGAAATTCGTGAGAATTTGCTTGATCTGGCCTGGAAACGATAACTGCGCGTCGAACCGGGCCCCATCCAGATCGCCGCCGCCCAACTGAAACTCTCCCACTACATTCAGCGGCGTTCTCACCCAACCAAAGCGCCCGTCATAAGCCCTGATCTCATCTCCGCGGTCCGTCTCTTTCTTGAAGACGATGATGGTGGCGCGCTTATCCGGAGCTTTCGCGACCAGCTCGACATCGCCGCCGCCTCCGAATCCCCCGAACCCGACGCTCGTCCCTCTGCCCATAAAGCTGGTAAGGCCGTTCAAGCGTTGCGCCCCGCCGGAAGCCTGGATGAACTTGTCGAGAATCGACTGTGGGGAAGGCAGGCCTTCAGCCTGTACGATGATGTCGTCCGGCACGATGGTCGGCATGCCGTACATGATGTCCATGGTGGGCGTGACCAGTGGCTTGTCGCGGTTGCGGTGGCAGGTCCAGCACGTCACCATCTGGCGCCCCTGGAAGTTGGTCTTGTTGATGGTGGCGACCATGTTCACCATGCGGCGCGCCATCACCTTTCGCGGAGTGTCGGCCGCCCAGTTCACCTCGCTGGTACCGGCTCCAATATGACAATCCGAACAGTCAAACTGCAGGGCGGCCGCCATGATCCCCATGGTCTGCAGGAAATCGTCGACCGAAATCCCCTTCAGCGCCTGAATGTTTTTGAAGACCTGTTCGGCCAGAAGCGGCTTCTCTGGTTGCGCGGGCTGGGCTATCGCTAATCCTGCGCCGGTCAGCGCGACGAAAACGGCCCATGACTTCCTGTGTTTCTTCGGTCTCATAAGGTATGTCCCCTCTGCGAGTAAGCGTGCCGGTAAATCAACTTTCATATTGTAAACGAAGGTTGGTCGCAATGGTTGGCGGCTCGGATCGAAAAATCGAATCAGGATATAATACCGGGTGGCTTTGGAGCTTCACAATGCGACCTCTATTATTGACTTTCCTTTTGGGTTCCGCGGGCCTGCTCGGCGCCCAACCCCGAAATTTGGACATTTATTGGATCGATGTCGAGGGCGGCGCTTCTACTCTGGTAGTCTCGCCCTCGGGAGAATCGATGCTGATTGACACCGGCTACACCGACGGGGACCGCGACGCGAAACGCATCTATGCGGCCACCCAGATGGCGGGCTTGCAAAAGATCGACTACGTGGTGATCAGCCATTTCCACGCGGATCATGCAGGCGGGTTGCCGGCGCTCTCGAAGATGATCCCCATGGGCAGATTTTTCAGCCGCAGCGATGAGGAACTGGAAAAGCAAAACGAAAAATGGCGCGATAGCTTCAACGCCGTCGCGGGCGATAAGCGCACGATTGTCAAACCCGGAGATATGATCCCGCTTAAGGGTGTCGAGACCGTCGTGGTCGCTTCCGACGCCAAGGTTCTTAGCAAACCCGTCAAGGGCGGAGGCGCGGCCAACCCGCTCTGCGCCGACGCCGAGCAGAAGGCTCCCGCCGGACCTGAAAACCAGCGCATGGTGGGACTGATGCTCACCTTCGGCAGGTTTAAACTTCTCAACCTCGCCGATCTGGATTGGGAACGGGAAATGGCGCTGGTGTGCCCGGTGAACCAGCTCGGTAGCATTACCCTCTATCACTCCGGCCGCCACGGCGGACTTGACGGCTCCGCAGCGCCTGCGTTCCTGGGCGCCATCCGGCCTCAAGTTGTGGTTATGAACAATGGACCGCGCAAGGGTATGGGGCAGAAGGACACAACGGTCAAATCCACTACCCCCGGCGGGATGCGTCCGTACGAAAAAGTCTCGTATCTGCGGCTCGCCAAAACACCCGGGGTCGAGGATATCTGGCAAGGGCACCT
>JANXXL010000167.1 GCA_025350625.1 Bryobacterales bacterium
CCACCGGCGCGGCGGCCAGCCAGGCGACCGGCGCGGCGCGCAACATCGTCCAGAGCCGCGCCTTCTCAGAAATGCTGAAGAACTCGCTCAACGCCTACCACAACCGCGCCATCTCATCCCTGGAGGTCATCGAAGAGCTCATCCGGCTGGCGAAAGACATGGACGCCGCCACGAAACGCGGCCAAAGTCTCGGCCTCAGCGACGAAGAAATCGCGTTTTACGACGCCCTTGCGGCCAATGAAAGCGCCGTGCAGGCCATGGGCACGGATCAGCTAAAAGTAATCGCCGCCGAACTCGTTACCCAGGTTCGCAAGAGCGCAACCATCGACTGGACCCTCCGCGAAAGCGCCCGGGCCGCCATCCGAGTCATGGTCAAACGGATTCTCCGCAAATACGGATACCCGCCGGACCTCCAAGAGGAGGCCGTAAAAACCGTCCTGGCCCAAGCTACCGAACTCTGCGCTGATTGGGCCTGAAGCGACTCTCCGATCGCTGAGAGCGATCACTCGAGTTTGTACATTTCGCCTTGTGGGGCAGGCCCTCGGCCTGCGGCGGCCTCCCAGGCCGCCAAATGGTTGCAGCCGGCGGCCCAGGCCGGGGAGGCGCGCCCGCACATTCCATGCCGCCTGGCCGAGCAAACCTTTAACAGTCACAACATTTCGCAACTCTATCCCCCATCCATTCAACAACTTGAAAAATCCCGCTAAAGACAAACCCCATATCGCCCCTTATGCTGAAGATGTAATGAGCTCCCAACGTCGCATTGACGCATCGCGCGCGAATGGCGCAGAATCCTCGGGACCGATCACTCCCCAAGGAAAAGCCCGCTCGGCCCAAAACGGCATCCGCCACGGCATCCTGTCCGAAACCCTCGTCCTCGAAGAGGAGTCCGCCGATCGCTTCCAGTCCCTCTTCCACTCCTTCCAGCAAATCTTCACGCCCGCCGACGAATTTGAAGCGGTCTGCGTCGAAACCATGATCGCCGCCCGTTGGCGCTGCATGCGCGTCTGGACCATGGAAACCGCCGGCTTGCAGCGCCAGATGAACGCTCAGCCCGACGAAGGCCTCAACGCCCGCACCCGAGCCGCTATCGCCTTCCAATCCCAGGGCGAAGGTTTGAATTTTCCGGATCTGCTTGGGCGTTACGAAACCCGGTACGACCGTCAATTCTCGCGCGCCTACGGCCTCTTATTGAAGTACCGCCGCTCCAACCCGCCGCTTGCCGACCCTGCCCCAAATCCGGAAAATCAAATTTTGCCAAGCGAACCTAATCCCAAAACCGGACACTCCCAGCCAACCCCGCCAACCGCCGAACAGCCCGCTCCCGCCAGTCCGGTCGTGGCAAATCGGGAACGCGGCCGGAGCGCCTCCCATCAGCGTCATGCCAAGCGTGGAAATCGCCGTCCGATTCGCCGCCAGCGTCGCTCAAAACGGAACATCGGCGCCCTCTGCCAACAGCTTTGCCTGCGGAAAGTCCGGATTACTGCCGCTACCAAGTGAAGCGGAAATCCAGGACGGGCTGGTGTACAACCATCTTTCACTGCTGTCCGGCTAAACTTTTTTGAGTGCGATTAAGTCGCTTCGAATCAGGAGTGTGGGGGCAAGGCCGGATTTTTCGCTTTCAATGTTTTTTCGATTTCATGGGTACTATTTGGTAGCTGCCGGCCCAGGTGCGGTGGGCTCAGACAATGAGGAGTGAACATTGGCCAGACCGTTTTCGCTCAGCTCATGGAGCACCTTCCCCGATATGAGTTCCAGAAATGCGTGATCCGCTACCAAGGCGATGCACGTCTGAGAGGGTTCTCTTGTTTGGATCAATATCTGGCGATGGGTTTCGCCCAACTGACCTATCGTGAGAGCCTAAGAGACATTGAAGCTTGCTTAGGTTCAATCAGCGGCAAGCTTTACCACATGGGCTTCCGCGGGCGAGTTGCCCGCAGCAATCTGGCCGACGCCAACGAAGCTCACGACTGGCGCATTTTCGCCGATTTCGCTCAGGTGCTCATTGGCATCGCGCGGCCAATGTATGCCCACGATCCCATCGGCGTGGATCTGGATCATACCTTGTACGCGTTCGACTCCACTGGTTTGCCGCAAGTCAACACCACTATCGACCTATGCCTTTCGTTGTTTCCGTGGGCGAAATTCCGTCGGCACAAAGCCGCCGTCAAAATGCGCACGCTGCTGGACCTCCGTGGCAATATCCCAACGTTTATTGGCATTACAGACGGCAAAGTGGCGGATGTCACCATGCTCGACGAGATCCTCCCGGAAGCTGGCGCGTTCTACGTCATGGATCGTGGCTACGTCGATTTCGGGCGCTTGCATGCGCTCACTCTCAGCGCGGCGTTCTTTGTGACTCGCACCAAAACTAATGTTCTGCTGCAGCGCCGCCGCTCGCACGAGGTCGACAGGAGCACCGGAGTACGCTCCGACCACACCGTCGTTCTCACGGCGATCAAGTCAATCGAGGCCTACCCCGACACTCTGCGCCGTATCACCTATGTTGACCCGGACACATTGAAGCGCTTCCAGTTTCTCACCAACAACTTTGCACTGCCCGCACTTACCATTGCCAGAATTTACAAGTCGCGCTGGCAGGTAGAACTGTTTTTCAAATGGATCAAACAGCATCTCAGGATCAAGGCCTTTTATGGGACCAGCGAGAACGCGGTGAAGACCCAGATCTGGATCGCCGTCAGCGTTTACGTGCTCGTGGCCATGTTTCGTAAGAGACTCGAACTGGATGCCAGCCTCTACCAGATTCTACAGATTTTGAGCGTTACCCTTTTCGAGAAAACGCCACTTTTACAGGTGTTTCCGGATGGAGCGATCCAAGCAGACTTGGCCGTGATTTCTAACCAGTTGATTCTGTTCGACTTATAGCCGGACAGCAGTGAGGTCGCGATGCCGCGCGAGCTTCGATGTTTGCGCGGAACTTTCCCGGCGATCACAATATCGAAGAGGCTATGTATAGG
>JANXXL010000231.1 GCA_025350625.1 Bryobacterales bacterium
AGCTTCTGATGAGGCTTCGGAAGATGCTTGGGAAACGTTCATAGAGAGACGGAAAACGTCCTTCTCATCAACCAAGCAGAAGCCCTGAGATTGTGGGGAATTTTGTGGGGGCTGCCGGTGACGCTTCGCGATTCTTGGTGACGCTGGGTACCGGATCAGCTTTCGGCAATCCTCACATTCTAAACCTTCAGAGCTACTCCATGACCCTCGGTGCCATTTGGTGAAAGTGCCTCCGGCGTGACTCTTAATCAGTAGGTTGTAGGTTCGATTCCTACCGCGCTCACCACTCCCAAATTGAACCCGTTACTCCTCTTCAGAGACCTTGATTCGCCCCTTCCTGATAGCATCCAAAAAGACCGCGTAGTCATCTTCAGTCTGGTCCGCGTAGCGGCATGCGAAATCGCGTAACGCTTCGATCACTCTGCTACCCGTACCGCAGTAACCGCTAATTTCCGAAGCGTCTCCCGAGCGCGCGTGTCCCCGCGCCACTAGTTCGCCCGCCACTTGCGCCAGGCTACTCAGGCCGCCGGCGCTCAGTTTCTGCAAGTCGATGCTGCCCTTGTGGTCATTGAGTTGCCGTACCAGGTATTGGTGCGCTCCCATCGAAGTCCAGCCCAATAGCAGATCTGAAACCGGTTGCACTGCCCTTTGCCCTTCCGCCGCGCGCCGGCCTTGGTGAGGATAAACCACGTTCGGCAACCATTGCGCATATACCGAGCGCGTCTCCTGTTTAATCTGCAGGAAAATAGGGTCCAGTGGACCGTTGCCCTCAAACATCACCACATAATCGCGCAATCCCACGCTTCCGGTTCCCACAACTTTAAAGCCGACGTCGATCGGACGGAACAGGTCGAAGAGGTGACGCCGCTCCGGGGCCAGATTTTCGCGGTAAGCCGCCAGCGAATCCAAAACCATCCGGGCTACGCGGCCGAGAACCCGCCAGCAGCGGGGCCGAAGGTTTCGAAAACACGCGCTGCCACGGCTATCCAACTCCGTAAATTTCCGAACCACATCCAAAGGCCGCGACCGTTCCGCCTGCCGCAGCGCTGCATGTACCGGCTGGACGCGCGCCTGTCTGTGAATCTGTTGACGCGCTACTTGTAAAATCGGCAATTCCGCGAATTCATGAATCGAGCGGCAGTAGCTTTCGACAAAAACCTCAGCGGCTCTTTTGGACTGGGGGCGGCTCCGGCCCGCCCAGCGCCCCGCCAAGACGATGCTCGCCGCCATCCTCTTCACGTCCCATTCCCAGGGCCCGCGAATGGTTTCATCGAAATCGTTCAGGTCGAAGACCAGTGTGCCGTCCGGCCCGGCGAAGGAACCCAGATTCAGCACATGCGCATCCCCGCATAATTGGACGTTCAAGCCGGAATGCGCCAGACGGCCCAAATCCGCCGCCATGATGGCGGCTGCGCCGCGGAAGAATGCGAACGGAGAAGCTTTCATGCGCGCATATTTGATCGGGAGCAACTGGCGGACGCGGTCTTCCTCGGCTGCGCGCAAAATATCGAGGGGTTTGAACCCGCGCTCCTTAGGCCGCAGCTCCGCCTGCGCCGCGCGGCTCACAATATCGCGCCGGCTTTTGCCGAAACGAATCCGCTCCTGTTGGTTTGCCATCACAACCTATTTAGTATTTCAGCAACCGGCAGTCCGCGGCGTGGCGCGAGCGACGAATTCCTGCCATGCTGAATACGAAACGCGATTGAATCATGGCGCCGCCCACAACCCGCCGGGAATTGTTGAAATGGTACATGGGCGCTCCCTTTCTCGCTATGGGCAACGAATCCTCCGCAGCAACTTCCACTACCGCGATACTCGCAGACCCGGTGTATAAGAAGCACGACCCCGGCCCGGGCCATCCGGAGCGGCCGGAGCGCTACGATGCCGTCGTCGACGCCTTGACTGCGGCAGGCTTGATGAAATCGCTCGGCCGTATCGAATCCCGCTTCGCCACCGAAGACGAGATCGCGCTTTGCCACAGCCATTCCTATATTCAGAAGGTAAAGCAGGAAATCGCTGCGGGCGCGCGGGAACTCAGCACCGGCGATACCCAGGTTGGCCCGCAGTCTTTAGATGTCGCGCTCCAAACTGTCGGCGGCATCCTGAATGCGGTCGACGCCGTGATCGAGCGCAAGGCGCAAAACGCTTTCTGCGTGGTGCGACCACCGGGCCACCATGCGCGGCCCAATCAGGGCATGGGTTTCTGCATCTTCAACAGCATCGCCATCGCGGCCCGTCATGCGCAGAGTCAACACGGTATCGGCAAAGTGCTGATCGCGGATTGGGATGTGCACCACGGCAACGGCACCCAGGACACTTTTTATGCGGACGGCTCCGTATTCTTCTTCAGCACACATCAATCGCCGTGGTATCCATTCACCGGAGAACCGAATCAGACCGGCGAAGGGAAAGGCAAGAATTGCACCATGAATTCGCCCTTTCCAGCGGGGTCTGGCCGGAATGAAATCGTGGGCGCGTTTCGCGAAAGACTCGCGCCCGCAGCCGACCTTTTCAAGCCCGATCTGGTATTGATCTCGGCGGGTTTCGATTCCCGTATCCACGATCCATTGGGCCGATTTACCCTGTCCGATGAAAATTTCGCGGAACTTACCGCCATCATGCTCGAAATCGCAGGCAAGCATGCCGGCGGCCGGCTGGTTTCGGTGCTGGAGGGCGGATACAATCTCAGCGGGTTGGGATCGGGCGCCGCCGCTCACGTAGCCACATTGGCGCAAGTTAACCGCGGGAACTAGGTCTTCTTCGCCGCACCGCGGCGGCCACCACCGGGCTCCGCCTCGCGCGCGGCGCTTCCATCTGCACAATCTTTGAAATAGCGGTTTGCAGCGATTCAAAAACTCGAACCGGCGATTGCGACGCATTGATCACCTGAAAGCCGTAAGGCGCAGACATGTCGTCGAACACCTGAATCAATCGCGATTGATAGCGCACGAAGCTGTCGTACATATCCCCGCCAAAGTGCAAATCCAAGCCGCTCTCCCAGTAATCGAAAGCGCCCCGCCCCACCACCACCCGCGAGATCAGGTCTTTCACTTCGGCGCGCAGATAGAACACCGCGTGCGGGACCAACGCAAACCCCGACGTCCGTTCGATCCAGGTACGATTCTCGCCCCGCGCGATCGCGCGCGCCATAATCGAAAAGATGTAGCGGTCCGTAATCACCACGAACCCGGCCCGTAGCGCGGGGATGATCTCGTTCTCCAGGCGGTCCGCAAAATCAGTGGCGTAATAGAGGGTCATGGTGATCGGCCCCAGCGTATTGCCAGCTTTGGCCTCCTTGATTCCCTTGCCGGCCAGAGCCGAGCGCGCCATGCCGGTATCGAGCACCGCATGTCCGAATTCCTCGAGCCATGGCTTCAGACGCCGGATTTGGGTGCTGCGTCCCACCGCATCCGGCCCTTCAATCACGATCAATTTGCCTTGGAGTTCGGAATAATCCAGCCCCGGCAGCGCCGTGCGGTAGTAGGATAGCGGCGGTCTATTCTTGTAGTCGCGCAACCCGGACCTCCGTTCCCAATACTCCCGGCGGGCGCGTGCGTCCGAATTCCCGCACCACGATCCGGCGCATTTCCCGCTGCTGCGCTTCAATGCTTTTCGTCGCGTCGATTACATGAAAGCCCATCTCGTCAATCATGGATTCGTACTCTTCGAGAATGCGGCCTTGAAACAGGCGGAAACTCTCTTCCATGTTGCGGCTAAGGCCCAAGTCCATCCCGGCTTCGTAATATTTCAAGGCATCGCGGCCGCCTAGAATCCGGCCTAGAGCCACGTCCAGCGGAACTTTGAAATAAAACGCCAGCGACGGTTTGATAGCGAAGCGGTAGAGATTGCGCACCCAGGAGCGATCCACGCCGCGAACCACATCGCGCGCAAACGCCGTATAGGCATAACGGTCCGCGCAAACTACGGCTCCCGCCTTGAGCAATGGAATAATGTAGTGCTCCAGGCGATCCGCAAAGTCGGTGGCATGAATCAGGCTGAACGATGTCGGCGTGAACATCTCTTTCTTCTTGCCGCGGCGGGTTGTCTCGCGCACCAGCGGAGAAGAATTCCACTCACTGAATGTGACGGCGTATCCCCGGCGGCGCAGCCACTGGGATAGCAGCGAAATCTGCGTGGATTTCCCGGAGCCGTCGATCCCTTCCACCACAATCAACCGCCCGGGACAGCGGTTTTGTAGGAACACTTGCATGCGCTCCTTTATCATAACGAGTGAGCCGCTGATTTAGGTTAACGTTTGGTTACAAAAATGGCTCCATCTCATGTCCCAATACGCAGCCATCGATATCGGCAGCAATTCGATTCGCATGCTCGCGGCCGAAGTGGACGCTCATGGCCGCATGGCGGTGCTCGCCTCGGAGCGTCAGGTGGTCCGCTTAGGCACCAGTGTTTTTCGCGAAGGCCGCTTGAACGAAGCCACCATGAATCTGGCGTGCGGAGTCCTGGCCGGAATGGCAGCCACCTACCGTAAGCTGGACGTCTTGGCCGTGCGGGTTGTAGGAACAGCAGCCCTGCGCGACGCGCGCAATCAACTGGAATTTCTGGCGCGCGCGTCCACCATTCTGGGGACTCCGGTCGAAGTCATTTCCGGACTGGAAGAAGCCCGGCTGGTGCATCTCGGCGTGCAGAGCCAATGGCCCCATCCGAAGCAACGCCTTTTGGTGGCCGACGTAGGAGGCGGCAGCGCCGAGCTGATCATGAGCGACGCCGGGCACATCGCCGAATCTTTCTCCAAGCCACTGGGCGCCCTTCGCCTCACTGAAATGTTTTTGAAGAGCGACCCTCCCGATCCCCGCGAGCTTCTGCGGATGCGCAAGTATATTCAGGAGCGCGTCGCGGGGCCGGTTGCCCGTTTCGGCGCGGCGAAGATCGATCGCATGATCGCTACATCTTCGACCGCAGCGGCAATGGTCTGCGCCGTGAATCGTGTCCGCCGTTCGCGGCGCGACCTGGCAGACCGGCTGCCCGCTACCGCCGCGCAGATTCGCCGGTTATATAACCAGGTCAGCACCACCAGCCTCGAAGGGCGTCGCCACATCACTGGAATTGGCCCCAGGCGCGCCGAAATTATTGTGGCCGGCGTGGCCGTGCTCCATGAAATCGTCTCCGGTTTCCGGCTGCCGCGCCTGTACTATTCGACCGCCGGCGTGCGTGAGGGCATCATCGCGGATTTGGCCCGCCGCAAGGTAGGTCTTGCGCAAGCGCGTCTCCATGCGGATCGCCGGCGCATCGTGATGGCGCTCTCGCGGCGCTATGGACTTTCCGTTCCTCATGTGCGCAAAGTGGCTCAGTTCGCCGGAATCTTGTTCGAGCAATTGCGATCCCTGCATGCTTTGCCGGCCCTGAATGGCCAGCTCCTCGAAGCGGCAGCTTACTTATATAACATCGGTCACTGGGTAAACGAATCGCGCCATCACAAGCATTCGCTTTACTTAGTCGCCAATTCCGATCTGGCGGGGTTCTCGGAGTGGGAACGCATCGTAATTGCGAATTTGTGCCGCTACCATCGAAAGTCCATGCCGCAGCCGTCTCACTTGGAATTTCAGGCGCTGGATGTCGAAGGCCGCCGCACGGTAGCGCTTTTGGCGCCGTTATTGCGTATCGCGGTTGCGCTGGATCAAAGTCAGGAGCAGTTGGTCGATGATGTAAGGGTGGTTTCGCTGGATAAAACAGTCGAGTTGGAACTGCAATCGCCGCGTGATCTGGACGTGGAACAATGGCATGCAGAGCAAGTGGCGCCGGTCTTCCGCGAAATGTACGGCCTCCCGCTGGTGGTGCGAGTCAAACGATGAAATCCTCCCCCGTTTCAAAACTTGCCTTCAAAGAAACACGAGGCTACCTCCGGCAATTCAAGAAACATCTGCGGCATACCGCGAAGCATCCGGAAGATCCTGAAGCGATTCATGACTTGCGCGTATCGATCCGCCGCCTGTCGCAATGCTTCCGGACTTTTCGCGGGTTGCTCGAACCCGCGCCGGTTAAAAAACTTCGGCGCCGCCTTCGCAAAGTGATGGACCATTGCGGCGCGGTTAGAAATTGTGACGTGGCGCTCGATCTATTGCAGCAAAGCGGCATCGCCGACGGCGAGTCGGTGTCAACACTGAAGCGAGCGCGCGAGGATTCAAGCAAAGAACTTCGCCGGCATCTTAAAAAAGAGCGCCGGAGAAATCATTCGGCCCCGGGTCCTGCGAAAGTCCGGGCGGCGGGAAATTGGAATAAGGACGAAAATCCCGAAGAAAATCTCCGTAGAATGTTGCCTGCATTGGCGGACGAATGTTTTCGCGAGGGTGCGACCGTTGCCGTTCCCGGCGCCGCCCTGACGGATCTACACCGCTTCCGTCTCAGTTCGAAGCGCTTCCGCTACACCCTGGAGCTTTTCGAGGGATTCTACGGAACTGAAATATCGCGCGGCGCGACGGTCCTCAAAGATGTGCAAGACCGGTTGGGAGCGATTAACGATTGCGCCGTCACCATGCAACTTCTCCGCGCCGACCGCGCGGCTGTGTCAGCCGTCGGTAAGCTATTGGGTCCTAGGATAGTGGAGTTCCAGGAATATTGGGAAGCTGAGTTTCGCCCTTCCAAGCTGATCTGGTGGAAGCGCTGGCTCAGCCACCCGCGCCGCACCGCCACCGCGGCAACGTAGCGGAGGCGCCTAACGATTCTCCAGCAACTTCAGTTTCTTCATCCGGTGACGCAAAATATCGCGACTGACGCCGAGTAAAGCCGCTGCCCTAGTCTTATTTCCGCCGACTTTTTCGAGCGCCTGCACAATCAACGTGCGTTCGGAGTTCTTCAAGGAAAGGTCAGTCGGAGCCGTATGAACGCGTGGCGGCACGGGATGGCTGGGACCGCGCGGAGCCCGGGCGGAGGCGAACTGGATGCTGTTCGGCCGCAGCATATCGGTGTCTTCGAGCAACATCGCGCGCTCGATTACATTTCGCAGCTCCCTCGCGTTGCCCGGCCAATGATAGGCGTTCAATATCTTAACCGTCGGCGCAGAAATCCCTTTGATATGCGCTTTATACCTGCGGTTATATTCTTGAACAAAGTATTTTGCCAGCGGAAGGATATCTTCGGGGTGTTCACGCAGCGGAGGCGTCGCAATTTGGATCACGCTCAGCCGATGAAATAAATCCAGCCGAAACGCACCGGACTGCACCGCATCGGAGAGATCGCGGTTGGTGGCGGCAATCACCCGCAAATCCACTTCAATTTCCTGCACTCCGCCCAGCCTGCGAAAGGATTGTTGCTCCAAAACCCGTAAGAATTTGGCCTGTACCGCGGGTGAAAGATCGCCCACCTCGTCCAAAAACAAAGTTCCGCCGCGAGCCACCTCAAGCAAGCCCTTTTTCTGAGTGCGGGCGTCCGTGTAAGCCCCTGCTTCGCGTCCGAATAATTCACTTTCGAGCAAAGCCTCGGGAAGGGCCGAGCAATTGAGCGCCACGAACGGGCCGGCCCTGCGGCTGCTCGAATAATGCACGATTTGAGCCAGCAGATCCTTGCCGGTTCCGCTTTCTCCCTCTAACAGAACCGTGGTGGCCTCGCTCTTTGCAACGCGCAGCGCAAAAGAGAGCACTTGCTTCATGAGCTCCGAAGCGGCCACGATTCGGAAGCGTCCGAATTCGAACGCGTGACCGTTGCCCTGCTGGATAACTTTAGGGCTGACATCCGGAACTTGCGGCTCCGCGGGCCCGGTTTCGAACATGATCACGACGCCCCCCGGACCGCCATCGGACCCGCGCAATGGTGCAATATTACCGGAAATGGCCTTCAGATCTCCGCCTTTAGCCATCAAAAAGCGGTCGCGAATATCCACTAGAGAGCGTCGCTGCAACGCCTCGGCTATCGGCAACTCCACTTCGTTGCCGGTGGTTTTATCTGCTACCCGGAATACCTGCTTTACCGGGGTGCCGGCCGCTTCTTCATTGCTCCACCCGGTCAGGTTCTCGGCGGCCCGGTTCATCATGCGGACGGTTTCCGTTTGATCCACCGAAATAACACCTAAGAGCAAGGTCCCAAAGACATCCGCTACGTGTTGTTGCCGCTTCCAGGAACTTCGATCATGACGGTGTTTGGAAAGCGCGATTTCCAGGCTGGCGTGCAATTCCGATTCGTGAAAGGGTTTGACAATATAGCCCATGGGGCGTGAATGTTTGGCGCGCTCCAGCGTATCCCGGTCGGCATGCGCTGTAAGATAGACCACCGGCACATCGAAACGGTCCCGCAGCGTACGCGCCGTTTCGGCTCCGTCCATGTCGCCCTTAATGCGGATATCCATCAGCATCAAATCGGGCTGGCTCTTTTCCACCTCGCGAATGGCTTCGACGCCGCTGGTGACTACGCCGCTGACTTCATAGCCCAATCCCTTGAGAACTTCCGCCAGATCTTCTGCGGTGATCTGTTCGTCTTCTACGATTAAAATTCTGTCCGTCAATGGCTCCTCGCATTATTGTCGATATTATCATTTAATTGAGAGGCCATCGGCAAATGTCATGCAAAAGACAGTACCATTACGCCCATCAGTTTCGACATTCGCTTCGATTTGCCGGGCTAAAGTTCTCACCAGCCGCAGGCCAAGCGTTGGCGATGTTTCCCAATTCAAGTCCGGCGGCAAGCCGATTCCGTTGTCCCCCACCAAGAGCCGAATCTTCCCCTCGGGCTCTCGCTGCAGTTCTACGCGAACCTCACCCGACTTCGCTCCGGGGAACGCATATTTGAAAGCATTTGAGAGTAATTCGTTCACAATGAGGCCGCAAGGCGAAGCCACGTCCCGATGACAATAAAGCGGGTCCAGCTTGATTTGCATGCGGATGCGGCCGGACCCGCCATAGAATCGCACCAGGTGCTCCGCCAGCCTGCGAATGTAGTCCGCAAAATCGATTTCAGCCAGGCTCGCCGATTCATACAGGATCTCATGCAGAATCGCGATCGCCTGAATCCGGTACCGGCTTTCCTCGAACTTTTGGCGGGTGGCCGTGTCTTTGATAGAGCGTGCCTGTAAACCGAGCAGGCTGGTAATTACCTGTAAATTATTTTTGACCCGGTGATGGATCTCTTCGAGCAGTACTTCCCTTTCCCGCAAATCGGCGTGGGAGCGGTCCAGCAAAACCGCAGCCTCGCGAAGGCCTTGCTCGTAGCGCTCCCGCTCCGAAATGTCGCGCGCGACTTTGGAAGCCCCGATGACCAAACCGCCGGCGTCGCGAATCGGTGAAATAGAGAGGGAAACGGCCAGGATCTTTCCATATTTCGTGACCCGTTTCGTCTCGTAATGATCGATGCGCTCTCCCCGCGCGATCCGGATCAGTATGTTGGGACCATCATCAATGGCGTCCGGAGGCACCAGAATCGACACGTGCTTTCCCACCATTTCGCCCGCGCTGTATCCGAACAGTCGCTCCGCGCCCTGATTCCAGCTTTGAATAATACCGTGCAAATCTTTGCTTATGATGGCGTCGTCTGAAGACTCGACAATGGCGGCCAGGCGTTCCTGAAGTTCTGAAACCTGTTTAACCTGAGTCATGTCCAAGGTGACGCAACGGGTGTGGACGAACTTTCCTTCCTCTCGGTAGACGCTCGAATTGATGGAAACGTAGCGGGTAGAGCCATCTTTCGAGCGCAGGCGAGCCTCATATCGATCTATTTTCACGCTCTTCTTCAGGCGATCGAGAATGTCCTGAATAGCAGTTTCATCGATGTGAAATTCGGCGATGTTGTGGCCAATATATTCCTGCGCGGAGTAGCCGAGAAGGATTAGTTCAGCCCGATTAGCCCACAGAATAGTTCCATCTTCTGCAACCCAATGCAATGCGACTGCCGCATTCTCGACGAAATCTCTCAGTTCTCTCTCCCGTTGTGCCAAATCGCCCGCTGTCGGCCCAAATGAAGGCGCATCGCTAGCAATCGCCACCTGGCGTTGTCTTTTAGAAGTAGCCATGAATAATTTACCCGTCCGGCGAAAATTATACCTTCACATTCTCCCGCTTGGGAAGATGTGGCTGTCCGGCACTGCGGGTTTTTGCGGCCCAAGAGTTCTCGATCGCGCAGTCAGCGGTGTCCGAAAACCCAGGTAAGGCGCGGTTTACCCTCCATGCTCCGACCGCGGATTAACAGCGGCTAAGGGGTTAAACGGAAAGCCTACCGAGGTAAAGCGCGCAGATTTTCGCGAAAGTGAGTGCTAAAACCCAATCCGCGCGAAGCTACGCGCTGAGGATAGTGCCCCCTATTTCGGCGAGTTTAATCGGATTGTTCCTAAATACCGGATTCCTAGAGCTATTTAATTGCCGGCAGGGCCGCTTTTATTTTGGGCACAAACATGCCTTCTGTCCCGCGGAGAATCGTATGAACTCGTTAACCTGTCCATCGCCGGCTGCTCCCGACTGCGAGACGTTGATCGGGCGCGCCCAGATGGTACAGCAAGTCCGGGAGGGCGACGCGCGCGGCATGGCCGATTTATACGAATTCATCTCTATCGGCCTCCGTCCGTACCTGGCGCGTCAGCTCCAGTCCCAGGATTGTCGCGACAAAATACACAACATTTTTGTCGACGTGGTAATTGCGATTCAACGCGGACAGGTGCGCGATCCCGAGCGCCTGATGGGCTTCGCGCGCACCATCGCCCGGCGCAAAGTATCCGGATATATTTGCGCGGCCCTGTTTGATCGCCGCAATCAAGTGGATATTCAATCCATCTTCTGGCTGGCGAGCCCCCAAGCCTCTGCCGAAAGCGAAATGATTTTTCAGGAGCAGCGCGACTTGGTGCGCTGGACTTTGGCACAACTATCCGATCGCGAGCGGGAAATATTATCGCGGTTCTACATGCAGGAACAGAGCCAGCAGCAAATCTGCCACGAGATGGGCCTGACCCACACCCAGTACCGCCTGCTCAAATGGAGATCGAAAGCCCGCTTCGGAGAACTAAGCCGGAAGGAGATCGGCAGTCGCCACCGGCGGTCTCTATGCGCCGACCAACCTCGCTAATAATGCGTGCGCAGGAAAATCGCCGGCGGCGCCCCAACGTCCCGCGAACCAAAGATTAGTATGTGCTTCCGGTAGTAACAGTCTTCGTAACCAGCATGCCATTCGAGGCCGTGAGCCGGACATTATAGGTGTCGGCCGGGACCAGCGTTTCGGTGAATTCGATTGTGCCGACGCTCGATTCGTAGTCGTAATCGTCGATCACTTCCCCCGTCGAACTCCGGGTCACGGTAATGTGGACCGAGGTCGGGTAACCGCTTCCGCTGAACGCCACCCGTCCCGCAGCGCAGTTGCCGTCCTCGCCATTGTCGACGGTTCCTTCCAGGCAGGTGGTGTTGATGCCAGCAGAACCCAGCAGTGAGAAGGCCGCCAGGAAAAATGTAGTGAAAAGAAATGTTTTTTTCATAATGATTCTCGGATCGACCCGCGGCGTCACGACCAAGAGCGACTAGGCGCAAACGGCGTATTCCCTAAGGCAAATCCGAAATTCTCAGGCTTCTATTAATCTAGGCCCCCGACAAATGGAGGGGTACCTATTGAGCGAGTGCCGGGAAAGCGATCCCTTCCGCGGCCAGTCGCGTATTCACCTGGCGGTTGAATTCGCGCCCCACCAGTGCTTGTTTGGACGGCAGTGTTTTAATACGCGCCCGCACTACCACGCCGCGATCCCCCAGCCGATCTACTCCCATTACTTCGATCGGAGCAAGAATTACCAACTTCAGTAGCGGGTCGCGCGCCACTTCCGCGCCCGTCTCGGTAAGAATTTCGAGCGCGCGGTCCACGTTTGCGCCGTGGGCGAGCGTAGCCTCGAAAACGTAGTAAGCGTATTCGCGAGTCATGTTTGAGAGCGTACTGATCAACCCGTTCGCGATAATATGCACCGCCCCGTTCTCTCCTCGCAACACAGTCGTGCGCAGATTGATTTCCTCCACCAGTCCGGAGATGCCATTAATCGTAACCGCGTCGCCGATTCGAATCTGGTCTTCCAGCAGCACCAGTAATCCTCCCAGCCAGTCCTTGATCAGCGCCTGTGCGCCCAGGCCCAGCGCCAGTCCTGCCACGCCAAGCCCGGCCAGTAGCGGCTGGATATTGAAGGTGAGTTCATTCAACGCCATAACCACCGCCACCATCCAGATCATGAAGCCCGCGAGTTTCGCGAGCACTGCCATGATGGTCGCCGCGCGTTTCTCCAGTTCGCTGTCCGATGCCGCGCCATGCCGGTGCATGGTGCGCATGGCATAGCTCCTGAGCCGCCGCAGCAAGCGGCGCGCCACCTGGGTCAGCACCCACGCCCCTGCCAGAATCAGCAATACCCGCAGGCCGCGGAAGATCCACGGCATCCAGCGCTCTGCGCGCATCAGTTGGAGCGCCATCCCTTGCGATATCTGCATCACCATCATCATGCGATAAAATGAACCTGTGGCGGAAACTTTAAAATTACAAGCGCCGTCCGCGGCGCAGTGGGCTCCGGCGGTGGTATTAGCCTGGCTCGTTCCCGGCGGCGGCCATTTCCTGCTGAAGCGTCCCGGACGCGGCGCCGTGGTTGGGATTTCAGTGGCCCTGGTCTTCCTGCTGGGGCTGATGATGCGCGGAGCTTTATTCCAGCCGCAGACCGGGGACTTGCTGACCATGGTCATTTATTACGGCGGGTTCATAGGGGATCTGCTGGGAGGCGTGCTGTATTTCCTGACCGTTTGGCTCGGCTATTCGCAGCCCGACATGGCCGGCCACGTCCACGATTACGGCACCAAGTTCCTGGTCGCCGCCGGCCTGCTGAATTTGCTGGCGATCGTAGACGTCTGGGAAATCGCGACGGGCAGGAAGGATTAATCATGCCCAAAATGAGCCTGTCGCATTTCGAGGCGTCGCTTCTCTTCGCGTTATTCACTTCGGCTGTTTTGGGGGTGATCACCAAACGCACCGACCGCGAGCGCTTCCGCTATGCCGTGCAGTGTTTTGTTTACTTTCTCGCCGCGATCTTCGGTTTAAGCTGGCTCATGTACTTGGGCCACGGCTAATCTAATCGAAAAATACTGGAATCATACGGTTCTGCCGATAGGGTTACTAGACGTGTCTATGGCGAATGACCGCTTCCCAAGATTTTCAGACGTTAAAGTGACCGCAAGCCTGGCAGCCTTGTTTCTGCTGGTTGGCTGCTCCACTCCAAAGCCCGCGCTGGTTTCCGCGTCCCCCGCCTCGCCGCCACCCGTCGTAGCACCGGCCGACGCCGGGGCCGCCCCAAAACCCGGAGCCGCCCAATCGGTCGACAAATCCGATTCTGACAACGCCGATCGATACGTTGCAGCCGTTCGCCAAAGTACTATGAGCGGTTACCCGGCGGCGACTATCGGAAAAGCTTTTGAGGCAGCTTTCCGTGACTCCAAATGGCAGAGCCGTACGGCCGACGGAGTCCGCACAGTAAACTTCACCGGCACGCTTCCCGACCGGGTTCGCCTGGACTGCGCCGGCGCGAAGGAATCCTTGGGGTTGTCCCCCTGCTCCCAGAATGCGAAGGTGACTTTCCAGTGGACTTTTACTTCCGACGGCCGATACTTTCACCTAAGCTACATCGACCCGGAACCTTGGCCCGAAGCACGCCGCTCCACGCGCGAGATGCTGCTTTTCATCTACGGTTAAGACGTTCCTGACTAGAGCAAACCCAGCAGCTTCTCCACCTCCTCGGGCGTGATGTAGAAGTGGGGAGAAGCTCGCACCCAGCCAGCACGGGGAGCGGTGATAACCGAGTGCTCGCGCAGGTGCTGGCAGAGAGCGGCGCTATCCATGCCTGCCTTGCGGAAACTCACGATCCCCCCGTTCGGTTCGCCCCATACCTCATAACCCCGCTCCCTCACGCCTCGAACGATTTGATCGGCAAGTCCGCGTACCGTCGAGGCGATCTTATCGATGCCAATGTCCAGCAGAAAGTCGATCGCGGCGCGCAGGCCGTAGCACCCGATGGTATTGAGCGTGCCGCACTCATACCGTCCGGCGTCCGGGCGCAGCGTCATGTCGCGACTGGCATAGTCATTGTATCCAGCCACGTTGGTCCACCCAAATTCTATGGGCTCGACTTGTTCTTGCAGTCGCCGGGATATATACAATACGCCGCAACCTTCAGGTCCCAGCAGCCATTTGTGGCCATCGGCCGCTAAGGCGTCAATGTGGGCCGCCTTAACGTCCACCGGGAAGGCGCCCAATCCCTGGATAGCATCCACCAGATAAACGACCCCGTGCCGGCGGCAGATTTCGCCGATCCCGGCTAAATCGGCCCGGAAGCCGCTCAGGAACTGCACGAAGCTGATGGCCAGCAGGCGCGCCCCTCGTGCAGCTTGATCAATGCGTTCGAGGGGCGCGGTTGGCGCGAGCCATTCGATCCTAACGCCTTTCGATTCAAGACGCCGCCACGGATATTGGTTGGCCGGGAACTCTCCTTCGAAAGCTACAACCTTATCGCCGGCATGCCAGTCGAGACCCATGGCTACTGTCGCGATGCCTTCCGAGGTGTTCTTGACGATGGCAATCTCCTCGGGGCTGCCGTTCACCAGCTTCGCCGCGCTGCCGCGAAGCCCTGCATAGCATTCGAGCCACTGGCTGTAATGGAACGATCCCCATTCCATAACGTCCTCTGCCAGCGCCTGCATCGCCTCAGCCGCCGGACGGCACAGCGGAGCCACCGCCGCGTGGTTTAAATAGATCAGGCGCCGGGTTACGGGCAAGAATTCGCGGTACATGAATTAAGAGGTGAATTGTGCACTTGACAAACCCTTGGGTTTGCGTCATACTCAATTCATGAGCAGTCTCCTAGCTCCACAATATCAGGATGAAGACGCAGCGCGTGAACATTTGGAGAGACTTCGCTGGCCCGATGGTCCGATTTGTCCGCACTGTGGCGCGGTGGGGGAAGCCTACAAGCTGGAACCGAAACCCAAGGGCAAGACGCACGTCCGCAAGGGCGTCTATAAATGCGCGGGATGCCGCCAGCAGTTCACCGTGACCGTGGACACGATCTTTGAGGATTCTAAAATTCCGCTGCATAAGTGGCTGCTGGCGATCCATCTGATGTGCTCATCTAAGAAGGGAATCTCTGCTCATCAACTTTGGCGCAATCTGTGGGACGTAGACCCGGAGACAGGCAAGCAGCGAGGAAGCTATCGCACCGCATGGTTCATGGCGCATCGTATCCGCTGGGCGTTCGGGCAAGATCCATTAAGCAAAATGAACGGTATCGTTGAGATCGACGAAACCTTTGTAGGCGGCAAGAAACGGCTGATCGGATTCCGCAATGCCCAGAGCAAGCCGAATCGCATGGGTATCAATCTTAGGCAAGACAAAGCTCCGGTGATTTCGGTTCTACAGCGCGATGGCGATGTCAGATCCTTCCACGTTGAACGCGTGACCGGAGAAAACATCCGGCCAGTGTTGGCTGAGATGGTAGACCGCGACGCGCATATCATGACCGATTCCGCGAACCGCATGAAGCTATCCAAATACGGCTGGAAGCACAGCGCCGTGGACCACAGCAAGCACGAATACGCGCGCCATGAAGACGGCCTGACGATCACCACGAACACCGTGGAGGGATATTTCTCGATTCTCAAGAGAGGCTTGAATGGAATCTATCACCACGTCAGTAAACAATATCTGGATCAGTATTTGCGCGAGTTCGACTATCGCTACAACGTCCGCAAGATGGACGACGGGGCGCGATTTGTTATGGCTCTTAAAAAGACGGGAGGGAAACGACTGACGCTGAGGGAACCAAAGGGCAAAATGA
The DNA here is from genome assembly GCA_025350625.1 of Bryobacterales bacterium. Lineage (GTDB taxonomy): Bacteria > Acidobacteriota > Terriglobia > Bryobacterales > Bryobacteraceae > Palsa-187. The sequence continues at coordinate 15,767 of JANXXL010000231.1, forward strand.
ATCTAGGCAGTTAGGCTGTCGAAAAGGGAGTGCCCAAGGCTGAAAACGCCACCGAAGCTGAGAGCGGCTTAATCGTTGTGATGGAATTTAATTCAGGCGGAACAATAGACACATCTAGCAGTTGAGATATGCTATTGAATCTTTGTGGTACGATGGACAACAGCGGTTCCATAGTGTTGACGGTCGTCGCCGTCTTTATGCATTCTACTAAAGACACTTTCGCCACGAATAAATATTACACCGGACAACGGCGCTGCGTCAAGGCCAAAGGTAGTGTCCTAAAAGTGCGTTGATGGTTTTCCCGGCGTATCAGTGGGACTTTTCAAGTAGCCAAAAAAGCGCCGCAGCGGCCAAATACATCCACCCCATGACATAGATAATCCGCGTCCCTATTCGGAATCTGTGTTGCCTCTGCTCCAGCGAGAGATGAGCGCGCGACGATGGAGGTTTGTCCCGTAACTTAAATTTACGCAAGCTTGCCGCCAGCGAAAATGACGCGACGGCCGCGACGAGACAAATGACCACTATCAGGCCCATGGTTCCTTTTCGGGTAAGGGCATAAAGTTTAGACTAGCAGTTCCGCAATGTCCCAAATGCGGTCTGTGATTCCGGCTTGCATAGCAGGAGTGACGCGAAGGCTTTTGTGGACGCGGCAAAAGTTGTAATAGGCGAAGTGCAAGCAGAGCGCGGCCCACAGGTTCTCCCACTTGCGAGAGAAGCCATTCGTCAATCTGGTCAGCCTGCGAATCTGCATCCGCATGGTGAGGTTCTGACGCTCCACAATTGACGTGCAAATACGTTCGGGGTCAGGGTTTCCGCAGATTGAGACCACCTCCGTAGAGACGATTTCAGCGGGACTGTAGCGACGTTCGCCTTCGGGAGTGGCGCGGTAAACTTTAATCAATTGAGCGAAGTCCACGCGATCCTCTAGGGTGTTAACTATGGCCGAACGGTATGGAGCAAAGCCGTCCGTTGTGATTTGGAACCGTTGCGGGGCCGTCGCATGGCGCAAGCCTTCAATGAAAATATTCGTGGTGGCTTGATTGCGTTTACCTAGCGCGAAGTTCAAAACCAATTTGGTGTTGCGCTCGATGGCAACGAAGGTGTAGGCGTCTCCAAAGTTCTGATCGTCCTCGGGACGAACACGCTTTTCTTTTTTCTGGAGGTAACCGAAAATTTCATCGCACTCTACATCTTTGACCGGAACGTTTACGATTAAGCGGCCCATGAGCTTTTCGCACTTGTCGCCAG
>JANXXL010000225.1 GCA_025350625.1 Bryobacterales bacterium
CCGTTGCGGCCCTCAAAGCGCTGATCACCGAATCGGCCACCCTCGAGCCCGCACCGCCGCCCGCTCCAAAACTCGTTGTGTCCGGTCCTCCCCCCCCGGATTCGATCGAGCAAAAGCGCATCCTGGCCGAGATCACCGAGAGCGCCCGCAATTACACCAAAGGATTGCCCAATTTCATTTGCCTCCAGGTAACTCGCCGCTATGGCGACAACAGCGGTCTTGAAAACTTCCGCCTGATCGACACCATCGCCGAGCGCCTCAGCTATTTCGAACAGAAAGAGGACTACAAGGTAGTTTCCGTCAACGGCGTGCCCGTCACAGGTTTCAAGGCCGCTGTTGTCGCCGTAGCGGCGGGTGACCTGGAGACAAATGAAATTCGGCAGTCCCATGGTGTAATTGCGGGCGCTTTCGGTGATCCCGGCCAGGATGCGTTTTTGCTCGATCGAATCCGGCGGGGGCGGGCCGGCCACAACCAGTTTCGGAGCGGGCGGCGCCGCGGGTTCGAGGCTGGCCGATTCGGTGATCAGCGCTTTGAGCGCGGCGACGGTTTGCGGACCGGCTCCCATGCCCTGGAGTTCCTCCACCATGCGGGAATCGAGACGGTTGGCCAGCTTTACGTTTCGCTTGATGTAATTGGCGATCTGGCGATCGTCATGGCGCAATTGGACGGAAGATTTGACGAAGCTGACTAATTGCTCGACCGTCAGCTTGCTCTGCGCCTGCGCCGCGAGCGAGAGGACGACGAAGAGGGCCAGTTGTGCCGTCCAGCGTTTCATTTCTACTCCAATAATAGACCTAATCCGTGGGATCGTTACAGCGCTGCTGCGGCCAGCTATTGTTTGGTTTTGTCGGGAGGTAAGGGATCGGGGGCTTCGCCAAATTGAATGTTGGTTTCGGCGCCGAATTTGTTGTAGAGGCGGAATTCGGCTTCATTCTTCATCACCTCGCGGCCATCTCGCATGCGCATATCCACTTTGATGGGAAGAATGAACTTTTGTCCGGAAATTGCAATGGAGTCATAGTCGAGAGACTCCGAGGCGCTGCGGATGGGGAAGTCCGGAGGGATATCGTCGGCCTCCATCGTTATGCGCATCACCGCGTGGCTATCGCGGTCGGCAAAAATCAAGCCGTGATAACCCACCACCACGGTTCTTTTCACGGCTTCGGCGGTGATTTCATATTTTGAATTCTCGAGGCGCACCCGGAAACGGAAAACGTGCATTACGTGGTCGCGCAGCTTACCCCATCGCTCCCACTCGAATTCGGTTTGGCTCTCCGGGCTGAAGATTCCGAGGAGCATGCTTCCGAATTCTCCGCTCGAAGTTGCGCCGCCGAGCTGCTCATGCTTGCGGTTGGTAACCGGAGTATCGTTCACGGAAATTACTTTGTAATCTTCTTTGTGCTTGAAGTAGCTAAGACGTTCGGCGATGGTGTCGGTCAGGCTGAAATTCTCGCCGCCAGCCTGGTCGACGTAACGCCGGGTGATTTGCATGCAGATAAAGTTCGGCAGGCCATTCGAATAATTGAGCGCATTTTCGGTGATGGCGGCCAGGATGTTTTTCTGCTCATCGGCGCTGGGAGCGGCCATTGGCGCGACGCTCAGTTTGGGTGCAGGGGCGGGAGCGGAGGGGAGGCTCGCGGAAGCTACGCTGAGCGCCCGCAACGCCGCCATTGTCAAACTGCCGGCTCCCGTGCCTTGCAAGGACTCCACGGTGCGAACGTCGAGCTGGTTCGACAGGCGGGTTTTTTTGACGATTTCGGCTATTTTACGGTCGTCCTCGTGCAGGTTGATGGATGACTTGACGAAGCCCACAAGTTGGTCGGCCGTCATGCTGGCCTGGGCGGGGGCCAGGGCCGCGATTGCAATCAGCAGGCAGAGGAAATGGACGCAACGTTTCATCCTACTTGACTATAGACGCGAATCCACGCTTCTTAGGTTTCGCCGAAGTCACTGCCGCAGGGAGGGATAACGCTTTACCGATGGCCGCGGCGGCCAGGGGCGCCATCACCCGGTATCCTTTGGAATTGGGATGGAGGCCATCGTCGGAAAGGTCGGCCTGGAACTGCCCGGCGTCATCCACCGTAGCTGTGTAGTAGTCGACGTAGGGGTAGCTGCGCTGGGTGCAGAACTTCTGCAGCCAAATGTTTAAAGCTTTTATGAAGGCTGCCGGGCGCTGCGGGGTCCGTTCGTAAACGGGGTCTTGATCCTTGTGATAATCGCTTACCGGCATGACGGCGGCGAAGATCACCTTGATTTTGTAGGCTGCGGCCAAGTCGGCCAGCATCTGGTAGTTGCTTTCGATGGCCGAGACCGGGACGTCGCGGGCGAGGTCATTGGTGCCGATCAGAATGACCACCGCTTCGGGATGGAGGTCGATGACGTCGTCTTTCATGCGCTGCAATAATTGGCCGCTGGTTTGCCCCGCGATACCCCGGTTGAGATAGTCGTTGTCGGGAAAATATTGGTTCAAAGGCCAGAAGTCGGTGATGGAATCGCCGAAGAACACTACTCGGGGCTTGCCGGGGGCCGGCGGGGGCAGCTTCCGGCTGGCTTCGGCATAGCGCGCCAGGTTAGCGGGATCCGGGGTGGCGAGTTGGCGGTCCCGGTTTTCGATCAGGGCGCGGAAGTGGGCGTCGAGCCGGGTCGCATCGTTACGCAATTCGGTTAACTGCTTCTGCGCCGCCTCGGAAAACGGGAACGGCTTGGGAACCGAATCGGCGAGGGCCAGATAGGCGCGGAGATTTATCAGCAGCGAGTAGGTGGTGCGGCCGCGGCTTGGCAAAAGGCGCAACTGAATGCAATCTTGCTTGGTATTTTCGATCACGGGGGCGGCGGCGCGCTGGAGGTCCGGAATGGCTACGCCGCCGGCTTCCATGAGCTCGCCCAGGCGCCCGCATAATTGATTGGCTTCGGCCGGCGAGAGCAGCGGGTTCGAGGACGAAACGCCGGGCGCTTGCGCGGGTCCGGTCCCGGCGCTGAGGAGCAACAGCAGCAATACGACCGGAGCATTACGTATCATTTCGGCTCTGACTTTTCGAGCTGCAGCGTCACGGTTCCGATGGGGAAAGCCATGCGCAGACGAATTTGAACCGGGATTCGTTTGGTGTCGTCGGATACCCAGACGAATACTCTGCCTTTGCGCGGATAGACCACACCATTCAACAGATTAGCCTCGTAGCGGATGGTTTTGAAGGAACCGGCCGGCGTGGTTATTTCTTCGCGTTCCTGTACATCCACTTTTACTTGGGCGGCTCGGCGGCCGTCGCTCATGGGAACTTGAGTCGATTGACCAGGCTCGAGATTCAAACTGCGGAGCGCTAGAATTCCGCCCAACACATCTTGCACGCAGTGAGGGGTCTCGACCTGAGCAGAGCGCAGGATTTCGTTCTTGAGGAGGTCGCGTTCTACCCAGGATGCGCGGTTTTGCTTACGGTCGTAGGTCACAGTTGTCTGGTGGTGGCGCTTGCCTTCCTTCGAATCCAATTGGCTGCTGCTGGCGCAAAACGGCTGTTCGTAGCGGACGGTGTAGGTGTCATCCACTTTAAACAGGGCGGACACGAGTCCGGCGGAATCGAGCTTCATGCGGCCTTCGGAGTCGTGCATATCGAGCACGGCGGCGCCGGCGTGGATCAATCGCCATTCGATGGAATAGGTTAGTTTTCCGAGATCTCCGGCAGGAGGGCCACCGGCTGAAGCAGGGAAAATCCACATGGCGGCGGCGAGCACGGGCGCCGCGCTAAGGACAAAGCGCACACGATCAGTTTACACTCTTATCGTGAAACATATTCCCGGCCGGCACTTCTTACGCAACATGGTGACACGGCGTTCGCTGGTGGCTCAACTGGTGCGCCGGGACTTCCAGCAGCGCTACGTCGGCTCGGCCGCGGGATGGATTTGGGGCGTGGTGCATCCGCTGGTGCTGCTTTTGAGCTGGACATTTATTTTTCAGATCTGCCTGAAGATGAAGCTGCCACCGGGGTCGGTGACGCAAAACTATACGATGTATTTGTTTTGCGGGATGCTGCCGTGGCTGCTGTTTCAGGAGACGGTGCTGCGATCGGCCTCAAGTATGGTGGAGCATGCGACGCTGATTACGCGGACGCTCTTTCCGGCGGAGGTGGTGCCGGTCTCGATTTTCCTGTCGTCTTTGATTCACCATTTGATTGCTCTGCTGCTGGTGATGGGGGCTTCGGCGGTGGTGCTGAAGTTTGTCAGTCCGATGGTGCTGTTGTTGCCGCTGTACATGCTCTTTATCGGCCTGTTCGCGGTGGGGGTCGGCTGGTTTGTCGCCAGTTTGCAGGTGTATCTGCGCGATACGGCGCAAGTGCTGGCGGTGCTGATGACTTTGTGGTTCTGGTTCACGCCCATCATGATTAACGAGAAGCAGATTCCACAGCGGTTCCAGGGATTGATTCGCTTGAATCCGATGTCCTGGGTGGTGCGGGCGTACCGCGACCGCCTGCTTTCGGCAGCTTGGCCGTCGTGGCAGGAATTGGCGGTTTTGGCGGTTTACTCGAGCGCGGTATTCATCGCGGGCGGATTGTTCTTTCGCCATCTAAAGCGCGGCTTCGCGGACGTGCTCTAGAATTCTTCGAACAACTTTTCAGATTAGCCACATTTTCTGTGGTTATTTGTGCGTTCACAGCTTCGATACAAAATCTAAATCATTTGGGTGCTGTGGTTTGCTGCGTGCGATCGCGGTGGAATAACGCGAGGCCGATGATACGCTGCTGGTCGCGAGGGAATCAGCCCGGTGATCAAACGATTGAAGACGGCCGAAACGGAGACGCCGGCGAAGCCTAAGCCGGCACGAGTGGCCAAGTCCGGGACGGGGGTTGGCAGGGCGCAGGTGGTCAAGAACATGTTGACGCAGATGGAAACAAAATTTGGCAGCGATCAGATGAAGGCCACGATGGGGGATTACATCCGGCTGGTGCAGTTGCACAAGGAATTGGATGATGAGGCGCCCAGGGAGATCAAAGTCACATGGGTGGAGCCGGTGGAAACGGGGTCCGGGAGCGGGGAATAGAGTATCATCCGCTGCCATCGCAGCAGCGGTTTCATGATTCGGGGGCGCGGTTTAAGGGGTTTTCGGGACCGATCGGGTCGGGCAAAAGCCAGGCGCTGTGCCAGGAAGCACTGAAGCTGACGTATTTGAATCCAGGGCGGACGGGGCTGCTGGGGGCGCCGACGTTTCCGATGTTGCGGGACGCGACGCAGGCAACGCTGATCGATATTTTGGAGCGGAACCGGATTCCGCATGAGTGGAATCGCGCGGAGAACTCTTTGTTGCTGCGTGAGACGCGGTCGCGGATTTTGTTTCGTGCAGTGGAGGAGTTTGAGAGGCTGCGGGGAAGCAACCTGGCGTGGTTCGGGCTGGATGAATTGACGTATGCGCCGGAGGAAGCGTGGCTACGGCTGGAGGGCCGGCTGCGGGACCCCAGGGCTACTCGGCTGTGCGGGTTCGCGGTGTGGACGCCGAAGGGGTACGACTGGGTTTACGAGCGGTTCGTTGAATCGCGCGTCGAAGGATACGAGACGGTGATGGCCAGGCCGTTCGAGAACCGGTTTCTGCTGGGGCGGATTCCGGATTACTACGAGCGGCTGAAACACAGCTATGACGGGCGGTTTTACGAGCAGGAGGTTCTGGGCGAGTACCTGGAACTGACGGCGGGGCGGGTCTATTTCGCATTCAACCGGGGCGGGAACGTGGCGGAGGTGGAGATTGCGGCGGGGCGTCCGCTGCTGTGGGCGTTGGATTTTAACGTCGACCCGATGTCGTCGGTGGTGGCGCAAGTGGAGGGCGAAGAGGTCAGGGTGCTGGATGAGATCGTGTTGAGCCGGGCGAGCACGTACGACGCCTGCGAGGAGTTCGGGAACCGGTTTGCAGAGCATGCGGCGGGGCTGGTGGTATACGCGGATGCGAGCGGGGCGCGGAGGCAGACTTCAGGAACGACGGATGTAGAGATTCTGAGGAAGTTTTTGAGCGAGAGAGTGTATGGGGAAGTGCGGTTTCGAATCCCGAAGGCCAATCCGGCGGTGAGGGATCGGGTGACGCTGATGAATTCGAAGCTGGAATCGGCGGCGGGGGAGCGGAGTCTGGTCGTGCATCCGCGATGCAAGGAGTTGATTAAGGACTTCGAGCAGGTGACGTACAAGGAGAACAGCCAGGTCATCGATAAAGATCGGGATCCGCGGCGGACGCATTTGTCGGACGCGTTGGGGTACCTGGCGTGGCAGGAGTGCAGGGGCGGGATGAAAGTAGGAGAGCAAGGGCGGCGGTTGGTGTAGCGAGAGCGAGGAAAGAGGGATCACTTGTTGGACATTGATCGGGAGCATCCGCAATATCGGGCGCGCAAAGAGGTCTGGCGGGGTTATCGCGACCTTTATACCGGAGGGGAGCAGTTCAGGTTAAACGCGCAGCGCTATCTGATTGCTCGGCAGAAAGAGCCTGGCGATGTTTACCGCGAGCGGCTGACGCGGGTGTTTTACGAGAACTATATCGGGTCGATTGTGGATTGGTATGCGGCGACGCTATTCCGCAGGGAGCCGGTGCTGACGTTCGAAGGCGGTAATGAGCAGGGGAAATCGTTCTTCGGCGAGTTCATAGAAGATGTGGACCGGAAGGGGACGGCGCTGGCGGATTTCCTGCGGAAGCAATTGGTAGAAGCGATGGTAGCAGGCGCGAGCTATGTGCTGGTAGATTTTCCGCGGATGGGACAGCAGGCCGGAAACCGGGCGGAGGAAGACGCGCTGGGAGCTTCGCGGGCGTACCTGGTCGACTACACGGCTGAGGATCTCATCAACTGGAGCCTGGACGACCAAGGGAACTTCGAGTGGGTGGTGCTGCGGACAGAAGTTATCAAGCAAGACCGGGTAGAAGACGCTGAGTGGCGCCGTGAGAAGCGGTGGGCATATTACGACAAGCAAAACTTCCGGTTGTACCGGCAGGTGGGGACAGGCGAGGGTCCGGGCACGATGGATTTGGTCGACGAAGGGCTCCACGGGCTGGCTAAACAGGGGCGTGTGCCTTTATTCGCGCTGCGGATTCCGGAAGGGCTGTGGATGCTGAACCGGGCGGGTTCACTGCAACTGGAGCACTTCAATAAGTCGAATGCGCTGTCGTGGGCGCTCACGATGGGGCTGTTCGCGATGCCGGTGGTTTATTCCGAACGGGAGTGGAGCCAGATGGTGGGCGAGAGTTACTACATCCAACTGGGTCCCGAAGACCGGTTTGGGTGGACGGAGCCGGAGGGCAAGGTTTATCAGATTGCGGCGGACAACTTGACGCGCCTGCAAGAGGAAATTTACCGCGTGTGCTACATGCCGCAGGCCGGAGGGCCGCTGGGTCAGAGCCGCGCGCAATCCGGGCTGAGCAGGCAATTGGATTTCTCGATCACGCAGGAGGTGCTGCGGGCGTACGGGGATGCGATGAAAGACCAGGTGCGGCGGGTGCTTAAGGCGATCAACGAGGCGCGCGAGGACGGGCTGGCAATTGGCGTGACGGGTCTGGATGAATTCGACATTGCAGAGTTTGCGATTGAGGTGGACGAGGCGCAGAAGCTGCTGGCGCTAGGTGGGGATTCGGTCACGTTGAAAAAAGAAGTGCAGAAGAGGCTGGCGCTGAAATATCTGGCGGATGCGCGGCAGGACGTCAAGGACCGGATCGTGGCGGAGATTGAAGCCAATGGATGACATTCGGGAGATCGTCGAGGCGGTGGTGCGGGAGTTCATGCCGCAGAAAAACGAGCTGGAGGACGAGCGGAGGCGGCGGGAGGGGCTGGAGCTACGAGTTAGCGAGCTGATGGCGGAGACCGAAAAGGCGCGCGTGAAGGTGGAGGAAGCGGAACGAAGCGCGGCGGTCAGGGCGGAGCTGCAAAGGCATGGCGTCGCCAAGCTGGATCTGGCTTATAAAGCCATAAAGGATGAAATTCAGCGTGGGGAAGACGGACGGCTGATTGGGATGCGGGAGCAGGTGGAGGAGTTCGTGAAGGAGAATCCGGAATTATTGCCAGCGAGGGTTCCGGGAGGCTCTGGGGCGGGCGGAGGACAGAGGAGTACGCCGGGAGAAACGCGGGTGGAGCTGGAAAAGATTCGTCCGGGCATGAGTCCGGAAGAACTGGACAGAGTACGGCAGGAGATCGCCAGAGTAGCGTCGCTGACGCTGCGCGGGTGGTAGAGGAGAGAAGAGAACAATGGCAGTAATTACTTCAGCAAATGTAGCGAACGCGATTGTAAAGCTGGTGGCGGCGGATGCCCTGCCCGCATTGATGGGGAACCTGGTAATGGGGAACCTGGTCAATCGCGATTATGAGCCGGTGCTGGCGCAGGCCGGGGACACGATCAACGTTCCGATTCCGCCAACGCTGGTGGCGAATAACATCGCCGAGGGTGGCACGGTGCAGACGCAGAATCCGAATCTGGGAAATGCGCAGATCATTCTGAACACCCACGCGGAAGCGACTTTCCAGGTGCCGGATGTGACTAAGATTCTGGCGGTCCCGGATCTACTGAAGCTGTACATGCAGCCGGCGGTAGTGGCATTGGCGGAACGAATTGAATCCGATCTGCTGACATTGTATCCGCAGTTCACGGCGAACACCGCCGCGGGAACCGCGGGAGTCACATTAACGGAAGCAGTGGTGGATGCGGCGGAGACGGCGCTGTTTAATGCCAAGGTTCCGGCGAGTGCGTCGAAGTATCTGGTTGTCGACGCGGCTGCTTACTCGGCTCTGCGGCAGATTCCTCGATTTAGCGAGTACAACTCAGTGGGTGAGGCGGGACTGCGCGTGATCGTCGATGGGGCAGTGGGCAAGATGAAGGACTTCTATATCTTCCGCTCGCAGTTTGTCGCCAAGACGGGGAGCAGTCCGGTGACGACACACAACCTGGCGTTCGCGAAGAACGCGATTGGCTTGGTGGTGCGCAGGTTGCCGCAGCCGCTGCCGGGGACGGGGGCGATCGCGGAGTATGCGGAGCTGGGTAATTTCGGGATGCGGGTCACGATGAGCTATCAGCCGAATACGCTGGCGCAGCAATTCACGGTGGATGTGCTGTACGGCACGGGAGTGCTGCGGAACAACCATGCGGTCCAGGTGAATAGCTGAGTTGTGCGATGGGGGGCGGGCTGTGGCGGCCCGCCCCAATTATTAGGAGGAAATATGGCTCTGCTGACGGACGGCGATCCGAACGATACGGAAGCGCTGCGGGTATTCGAGACGGCGATCCTTGACGTGGCCAAGGTGGAGGCGATTGACCTGGACGCGAAGCTGGGATTGGCTACCGAAGAAATTTCACAGGACGTGCTGGATGTGCTGCTGGATCACACGGGCGCGCAGTATTCACCGGCATTGTTTTCGTCCGGGGTTGAGCGGCGGACGAAGGGCGTATCGGATGTGGTGGTGACTCCGCAGATGAAGCGATGGCAGGCGCTGCACACGCTGGCGCTGGTTTATCGGGACGCCTACAACAACCAACTGAATGACAGGTATCGGAACAAGTGGGACGAATACCGGGAGTTGGCGCGCGGGGCCAGGGAGCGAACGTTAGCCTTCGGCATCGGACTGGTGTCGACGCCGGTGCCACGCCCCGATATGCCGGTACTGGGTACAGCCGCGGGGACGTTGTTGGGGGCGACGTATTTCGTGCAGGTGAGTTGGGTATCGGCAGCGGGTCAGGAGGGGAGCGCAAGTGCGGTGACGAACTTTCAGACGCCGGATAACAGTGCACTGACGGTTGCAGTGATGAATCCTCCGGGAGTGGCCGCGGCTTGGAATGTGTATGTGGGGCTGACAGTTTCGACGGTGACGCTACAGAATAGCGCTCCGCTTGGAATTGGCGCGACGTTCACGCTGCCGGGATCGGGATTGGTGAATGGGGCGAGTCCTGGCGAGGGGCAGCCGGCGGACATGTTTGTTACGGGCGGCAGAATTTTGAGGCGGGGGTAGGTCAATGGCGCAGGCTGCGAGCATCGCCGTGGGGAAGGTACTGGAGATTTTCACGGCGCCGGGTACGGGACTGGCGGCGGCGGTGGCGGAGGTCGCCTTGAATGCGGGCGTAGAGTTGACGGCGATTCCAACGGAAAGCGTGATCCGGCAGAATGCCCCGGTAGCTCTGATGGAAAAGAGTGCAGCGGTGAAGTATCCGGTGGTCCTGATATACGCGGACCGGCTGGAGAACTTGCTCACCGAGAAATTTCGCAGGTTTTCGGGAACGGTGCGGACGGTGGCGGAGGTCCGGGCGTCGCAGGACCGAATCGAGGGGCTGGAAGAGAAAGTGCGGTTGTACGTGGACGCGGTGACGCAGGTGCTTGATGCGAACCGGGGAGCGTGGGGGCAGGGAATGTTTTTTACCGGCGGCTATGAAGTGAAATTTGAGCCGGTGCAACACGGCGGGAAAAATGTTCTGCAGGTGGCCAAAGTGATTTTTGAGGTGGATTTGTCGAGTTGAGGGGGACTGGCAGGGATGTCGTGTTACATATCGTCAAACAATAACCGGTTTTATGTTGCGCTCGAATCCGCTTACGGGAATGTGCCTGGGATCACGGGGCAGAATCGGATTCCTGGAGTGAAGCTGGCGGCGAAGCAGGTTCTGGAGCAGAATTCCCGCAGGGATAAATCGGGGAGCCGGACGTTTGCAGGGCTGCCTAACCGGATGAGGAAGCGAACCAGCTTTCAACTGAACACTTTCATGACGGAGCTGGCGAATGGGCAGACGGCGCCGAGTCATGGGCCGTTATTTCAGGCGGCGATGGGCGGGAGTCCGGTGGTTTTCGGTAGCGGAACGGTGGCTGTAACGAGCGCGACCACGCAAATCACGTTTGCCGCGCCGCATTTATTGACGGTTGGGCAAGCGGTGGCTAGTGGGGGCGAGATCCGATTCGTGGCGGCGATTCAGGACGCGACTACGGTGTTTCTGGTGGCGCCTTTCACGGGAGGATTGGCGGCGGGGACGGTGCTGGGTCCGACGGTAACGTATCCGCTGGCTAGCGATGTGGGGAGCGCGAGTATCTTCGACTCGTGGGATCCGGTTGGAGCGGTGCAGAGGATTCTGAACGGGGCGGCAGTGGATTCGATGAAGGTCAGGGTCAATGGGGATTTCCAGGAGTTCGTTTTCTCGGGACCGGCGCAGGACCTTCTGGACAGCGCGAGTTTTGCGAGCGGTCAGGGTGGGTTGACGCAGTTTCCGGCGGAGCCGTCGAGTCCGGGGTTCGACTACACGATTGTGCCGGGTCATTTGGGACAGGTGTGGATGGGTGCGACACCGGCGCAGTTTTTTACCCTAACGGGAGCGGTGCTGGAGCTGAATAACAATGTTCAACTTCGAGTGCGCGAGTTCGGCAGCGATTTTGCGAGGTGCATTGCCGCGGGAGCGCGACAGGTGAAGCTGAACTTCAGTGTGTTTGAACAGGTGGACGCGGACACATTGGGGTTGTACCAGGCGGCGCGGCAGAGGTCGCCTATCGGGGTGATGCTGCAACTGGGCCAGCAGAACGGGCAGTTGTTCGGAGCATATATGCCGGCGATGGTGCCGGAGGTTCCGGAATTCGACGATCAGGAGACGCGTCTGCAATGGAAATTTCAAAACAGCCGCGCACAGGGGGCGGTGGATGATGAGCTCTACATCGCATTCGCTTAAGAGCGAGGCGGAACATTCTTACGACAGCGCGCTGTGGTTCGATGCGGACTCAGTGCCAGGTGTGAGGTTTGGAATCGCACGCCTTACCTTCGGGCGAAGGCTGGAGCTGGCGCGGCGAATTCGAGAGATCGGGCGCAAGGCGGAGTTTCTGGCGGCGGGGACGGATGCGCGCGAGAAACTGGAGGCCGCGGTGGTGGGGGCCGAGGTTGATCGCGCGTATCTGGAGTGGGGGCTACTCGCGGTAGAAGGGTTGGTGATCGACGGAGAGGCAGCGACTCCTGAGGCGGTGGTGGAGAAGGGCCCGCTGGCGTTGGCGACGGAGATTCTGGGGCGTGTAAAGGCTGAGTGCGGGTTGAGTGAGATCGAAAGAAAAAACTGATCGTCGCATTCCATTTTCTGAGCGGGAATCAGGCCGGGTGGAAATGCGAGCCATGCAGACGGCAGGGGTTGGAAGGGGTGCGGCGGTGCGGGTGGATTGCGGAGGATCGGCGCGGGCTGCGGAGAGTGGTATGGGCGCGGGGACGGGTGGCCACCGATGAGTGTCCGCGATCGTGGGTGAATCCGGAAAGCATCGGGTGGGTGGAACAGTTTTTCGCGGGGAAGAGTCTGGGCGGAGGGGAGCTGCCGAGGCTGCGGGCTAGAGAGGCGGACGCGATGTTGACGCTGGAGAAAGAGTGGCGAGAGGCGAGGAATGAAAACCAACAGTCAGTCTGACGGACTGGCGAGTCTGTTGCGCGCTAGCGGGCTGGGCGGAGGCGATTCACTGGATTCGCAGATGACTGGGATCGCGGATCAATTGCAACAGTTGAAGGCGATCAACGATGCGCTGACGCAGCAGACGATTGCAGCGATGACGCAACCGGCTAGCGGCGGGAGTAGCGGGGGCTCGTCGGGAAATTCCTACCAAAGTTCAATCTTGGGCACAATTGGCAGCACGTTGGGTGGAGCATTAAGCGGGGGACTGGGGTTAGCGCCTTTAATTTCGGGACTGGCGGGGTTGTTCGGAGGCGGAAGTGACGCGAGCGCGCCTGCGGCGCTACCGACATACATGGCGCCGTTGCCGATTCATTTAGACGCCGGATTCAGCGAGGCCGGGGGCGGAGCTTTCGGGGTGGACTCCGCGCAGGGAGGGTCGCCGCGAGCGATGACGAGTGCACCGGCGGCGCAGATCACGGTGCAGGTGCAGGCCATGGACAGCAGGTCGTTTCTGGATCATAGCCAGGAGATCGCGATGGCAGTCCGGCAGGCGATGCTCGAAACCACTGTGTTGAACGATGTGATTCGCGAGGTTTAGCATGGCAACATTTCCGGCATTGAAAACGGGGGTTGTGGCGCAATATGGATCCAGCCGAACGCGTCGGTTCTCGACGCAAGTCTTCCGATTCTTAGATGGCAGCGAGCAACGTTTTCAAGAATTCGGAGCACCGCTGCGGCGGTGGACGATCCGGCTGAGTCTGCTGGATGAGGCAGAACTGGCGGAACTGGAATCATTTTTTAAAACGCATGGTGGGCGGGCCGGTACCTTCGCGTTCCCGGATCCTTGGGATGGAACTGTATATGCAAATTGCAGCTTCGATGACGATCAATTGGCAATGCAGTTCGCCGGGCAGGCGCGCGGGTCGGCGAGCGTTACCGTGAAGGAGAATCGCTAGAATGCTGGTTTTTCCGCAGTTAACGACGGGAGCGGCGGCGCTTTTTCCGTTGACGAAGCGGCGGCTTCATCGGAGCGTCGTGAACGCGCTCGCGGATGGGCGCAGCGATTTATTTGCCGATCCGGACGCGGCGATCACGGGCTGGGAATTACGAGCGTTGGGGTTGACACAGGCGGAGTGGAACGCGATCGAGAGTCTGTTTCAGCAGACGTCGGGAATGTCGGGAACGTTTACGTTT
>JANXXL010000236.1 GCA_025350625.1 Bryobacterales bacterium
CGGCGCCTCAAGGTCGAGGGGATGGACGGCAAGTCGATCGATTACACCGCCGAACTGCCCGCGCATTTCGCGGAAACGCTGACCATGCTGGGATTCGACTAAGTGTATGAAAAATGGAGCGGGAGACCGGGGTCGAACCGGCGACGTCCAGCTTGGGAAGCTGGCATTCTACCACTGAATTACTCCCGCCCAGCACTTCCATGACTAACACAAAATCGATATTCTTAAACGCAGTGCTAAATACGTCCCAGAATCTAAATTCTATCACCGCTTCATGACCAGCGCGTTAAAATCTGTGCGCTGGTCATGAACCTCAGATTCTACTTTCCATTGCCCTCGAGATAGATTCGGAAGTAGGCTAGTGGTGGAGTGATGTTAACCTACATGCGAAGCTTTACGCATTTGCGCCATCCCCACTGTCATCTGCCGGCGTAGTCTTTAGGGCCCTTAGCACAGCGGTTAGTGCAGCGGACTCATAATCCGTTGGTCGATGGTTCGAATCCATCAGGGCCCACCATCTACCGAATTACCTTGACAGTCAGCGGTTGCCAATCCTCCCCAAGATGTTCGCAATGGCGTTGCTCCTATGATTCACTGACAGCATCCGATTCGACCACGCGGAAGGTGCCGACGATCCCGATGAACTCCCCGCCAGGCTTCTGCAGTGGCGTGCCCTGGATGTCCACGGCAATTTGCGATCCGTTTTTGCGGCGCAGGTGGAAGTTGAACGGCGCGCTGTTGCCGTCTTTTTTCCGATTAAATAATCTTTGCGCCCGTTCGATATCCTTCGGAAACACGTACTCAAAGAATGGCTTTCCGATCAGATCGGCGACCGTTGTCCCCAGGATTTCGGCCATGCGTCCATTGGCGTAAAGCGTATTCGCATTCGCATCAATGATCCAGATCCCATCCCGGCCGTGACTGTCCATCGAGCCCCCATGTTAGCAATTTGGGTCGCACCGCGCGGGCATTGCCGCGCGAAACTGGAGTCAGTCGCCGCCAAGACCGGGTCTGCAAGATATTGCGGCGATTCTGCTGCGTCCCGCAATATAGTGCACGGCAGGGCGATGCGATGCCGCGGTTCGTGTGTTAGTTTGGGAGGCGGAAAGGAATCCCATGGTTCGTCAACTTCCTTTACTCGTGGCGCCGGAGGTTGCTCTTTCAGCGCAACTCCTAGCGCAGGGCACGATTGTAAAGTCGCAATCGAATATCGAGTGTTTGACTCCACGCAGGACGTGCAAGAATTGATGGCGGCCATCAACTTGCCCCGCCGCGCCCGAAGGGACGCCGGTTGCCGAACAGCTGACGGCAAACCTGGCACTGCGACGCATGTGTCTGAGCGAAACGCGATGATCGTCAATACTTACAAATTCGTAACAAGTAAAGCCGAAGCGTCGATGGGGACGCTTCGTGTTTTTAGGCTGCCTGCGCAGTTCGTTTGCGAGTCGGAGGTTTCAGATGCATTTTCGAATTCTCACCACCCTCGGAATGGCGCTGATTGTCGCCGGGCCAATCGTTTCGATACCAGCGGCCGCGCAAAATCCAGCGAAGCAGTGGCGGACTCCGTGGGGCGATCCGGATTTGCAAGGCTCATGGTCGAACAGCACCACGACGCCGCTCGAGCGGCCCGCAAAATATGCCGGCCGGGAGTTCATGACGGCCGCCGAATTGGCCGAACGGCGAGCCGCAGAGAAGGCAGCCAACGCCAAGCGCGACGACCCCGGCCAAGGGCCCAGCGGCGGATTCGCATGGTTTGAAGGCGGATCGCCAGACGGCCGGACATCGCTCATTTACGATCCAGCGGATGGAAAAATACCTCCTTTAACGCCCGCGGGAGAAAAGAGGCAGGCTGAATTGAACAAGAGTTTTCAACGCGCACGCAATAACGGACCGTATGATGGCCCGGAGGACATGGAGATTCGCACGCGATGCATCATCCGGGATCCGCTGCCCCGCGTTCCGGGCGGCTACGGCAATAGTTATGAGATTGTGCAGGCGCCGGGATCGGTGGCGATTTATCACGAGGCGATCCACGATACGCGCATCGTTCCGCTAGACGGGCGCCGGCATCTCGATCCAAGCGTGCGCCAATGGTTTGGCGACCCGCGCGGCCATTGGGAAGGCGATACGCTGGTGGTCGAAACCACAAATTTCAATGACCAAACCAGCTTCCAGGCATCTACCCAGAATCTCCGACTGGTGGAGCGGTGGACGCGCGTTGCCGACGATCGAATCGATTACCGGTTCACGGTAAGCGACCCGGCGACATGGACCAAGCCCTGGTCCGCGGTCATCACCTGGAGTGCGACTGGACCGCTCTATGAGTATGCATGCCACGAAGACAATATCGACATGTACGGAATCCTCACGGGAGCAAGGGCTCACGATCGGGAGCCCAAGTAGGCATCTGCGGGTTTGATTCGTAGTGTGTCGTCTGCGCCGCGGTTTCTAGTCCGGTATTTGCCGCCGCTGTAAACCGGCAGGATGCGAGCATGATTAAGATTGACGTGCAACCGCATCGCCGAGGCGCGTCCCGCCATCGTTCCCGAGTTCGAGCCGCCTACCATACCGACCCGGAGCAGGAGATGCGCAAAATTCTTGCACTCTTGCCGAACTTCGAAATCTTTTGCCTGAGGTCCGCCTGCGCAGAGTCGAGACGCTTCGAAATTGCGGCGATCAAAGAAGGCCAGTTTGAAGCAGATCTGGTTTATCTGCCTCACCTTACTTTTCTGAACGCGGTGCAAGTGCACACCGGAGCGATCCTGCGGAAATCCACGCGCAATTGTCGGACAGAGACTAGCACGCCGGGTTTCGCCTAGAATAGCAGCCGGAGGCTAGATTATAAAATTCGTCTGGGTAATACTTCGGCTATTGGGATCGCTCGCTGGTGTTGGCTTCGTCACGCTCGCCGGCTACAGCCTTATCCCGGTGAACGCCACTACCATCGGCTTCGCATATTTGCTATTGGTACTGATCATCGCGAGCGTTTGGGGATTCATCGAAGCGGTGCTGGCTTCCATTGCCTCCACGCTGGCCTTCAATTTCTTTTTCTTTGAACCCATCGGCAAATTCACCATTGAAGATCCGCGGAACTGGGTAGCCCTGTTCAGTTTCCTGACAACATCGCTAATTGCCAGCCGCCTCTCCACCCAGGCAACACGGCGGGCTGGGGATGCGCTCGCCCGGCAAAGGGACGTGGAACGCCTGTACACATTCAGCCGGGCGATTCTGCTGATTGAAGATGGCGAGCCGTTCGCAAAGCAACTGATCCGGAAACTGGCGGAAATCTTCGAGCTGAGCGCGGCAGTGCTCTACGAGCGTCGCACTGAGGAATTCTATCGCGCTGGGCCATCCGATTTTGAGGGAATCGAGGATCAACTTCGCGACGCGGCGTTGCAGGGCACGTCTTTTGCAGACGCGGCCCGCAACCGCGTTATCACGGCTGTCAGATTAGGTACTGGCCCCATCGCCGGCCTCGCGCTAGAAGGCGCACAGATGCCGGATTCCGTTCTGCAAGGAATTGCCAATTTATTTGCCATTGGACTCGAACGGGCGAAAGCGCAGGACTTGGCGTCGCAGATTGAAGCCGCCAGAAAGAGTGAAAAGCTGCGAATGACACTCCTCGATGCCATGGCGCACGAGTTCAAGACGCCGCTGACGTCTATAATGGCTGCCACCACCGCCCTCCTGGCGCACCCGAATCGAATCCCCGGGAACTGGATGGAACTGGCCCGCATCGCGGACGAGGAGGTGAAGCATCTTGGGGAACTCATTGACGACGCCGTCGAAACGGGGCGTCTGGACACGGCAAATATTCCAGTGCGGCCGGAGCCGTCTTATCTCCACGAGATGGTGCGCGAAGTGGTGGCAGCCATGCGCAGCGGCATAGACAATCGGCCGCTCGAAATCGTTTGTGCCGAAACATTACCCGCGATCGCCGTCGATCGAAGGTTGGTGAAATTGGCGATCAAGCAATTACTGGACAACGCATTGAAATATTCGCCTGCAAATACACCTGTTAAAATCCAGCTGCAGGATGCCGGGGGTATGATTACCGTCTCCATTACAGATCAGGGTCAAGGCATCGCGCCGCAGGAACAGAGCCGCATCTTCGAACGGCTGTATCGAAGTCCCTCCATCGAGCAGCAGATACCCGGCTCCGGTCTCGGCCTGAGCATCGCGCAGAATATCGCGAGGGCACATCATGGGGATCTGCTGGTGACCAGCCGTCCTGGAGAAACGACGTTTCGTTTGACCTTGCCGCCGCAACAGAAAGGGATACCCACTTGAGCGCGGGACGCATTCTGGTGGTTGATGACGAACCTCAGATCCGGCGCATCATGCGCTCGACTCTGACCAGTGCGGGTTATGAGGTCGATGACGCCAAGACAGGGGAGGAAGCGCTCCTGAAAGTTCGCGAGTTCCGCCC
This sequence comes from Bryobacterales bacterium, assembly GCA_025350625.1. GTDB lineage: Bacteria > Acidobacteriota > Terriglobia > Bryobacterales > Bryobacteraceae > Palsa-187. Next base: position 4,430 of record JANXXL010000236.1, read on the forward strand.
GGATCTGGTGCTCCTCGACATTAATATGCGTGGGATGGGTGGCCTGGCAGCGTGCAGAGCGATCCGCGGCGACGCAAACCTGGCGATCATCATGCTAACAGTTCATAACACAGAAGCGGCCAAAGTCGAGGCTCTGGATGCCGGCGCCGACGATTTTGTTACCAAGCCGTTCAGCACGCCGGAGCTGCTTGCTCGTATCCGTGCAGCCCTTCGGCGTCTGCCGGTTCCGCAGTCGGCTGCGAGTCGTTTGGAAATCGGGGAACTCACCATCGATTTCACCGCGCGAGTCGTGATCCGCGGAGCCAACACCACGCACCTGACGCCCAAGGAGCTGGATCTGCTGCGTTATTTGACCCAACACGCCAACGAAGCTGTGCCGCATCGCGAACTGTTACAGGCGGTTTGGGGACCCGACTACGGCGACCAGGTGGAATATCTGCGGGTCTTTATCAAGAGCCTTCGAAAGAAGATCGAACTAAATCCCGACCATCCGCAATACATCACCACTGAGCCCTGGGTGGGATATCGATTCAACAGAATCCAGTCTCCGCCTAGTGACGACAACGGGTAAATAAATACTCAACCGCATTCTTTCTATTTTGCTGAGCAGCGAATCCGATAGCGGCTTTGCCCGGGGTCGTCTTGCCGCTGGCGGGTGGAGAAATTCCCGCTGCTTTTCAATCACATGCCAAATCTTTATAAAGTTTTCACGGCATTTCTATAACTTCTTCAGGCCTGATCGACTATTCTCAGGTCGTGGGAACGCGGAATAATATGACACTGGCAATTGAGAAAATCCTGATACCCGCAACTGGACGTCCCGCCCTCCCCGCAGCGGAGGAAACGGATCGGCGCTTAAACATCGCCGTCGTCTACACGTCGGTGGAATCGACGCTGACGGCTTTGAAGGAAGCGGGAACACTCGCAAACAGCCTGGGCGCGCGCATCGAACTTGTTGTTCCTCAGGTAGTGCCATACCCGCTGCCACTCGACAGCCCGCCTGTGCTGGTGGAATTTAACGAGAAGCGCTTTCGAGTAATGGTCAGCGAAAGCCCGGTAGAGACCAGCGTGCAAATCTATCTATGCCGCGATCGCTTTGAAACGCTGACCTCGGTGTTGAAACCCGGCTCCATCGTATTTCTGGGCGGTAGGCACAAATGGTGGCCAGGGAAGGATGAACGCCTGGCCCGGAAACTCCGGCGCGCCGGCTACGAAGTATTTTTCAAGGGAAGGAAATAGGTCTTATGCTCGATCTGTTTTATGTCGCGATCGGCGTCGCATTATCGCTCGTCTGCTGGGTCTTCACGAAAGCCTGCGACAAGCTGTAGGGAGAACAATGACATGGACTATATCATTGCGGGAATCGCGTCACTGGGTCTGTTTGTTTACCTGATTTATGCTCTCCTCCGTCCGGAGAAGTTCTGAGAGGAAGTGAGTCATGACAAGTCTTGGAATTCTGCAAATCGCGATATTCTTCGCGCTGATTCTGCTTACTGCAAAGCCCTTGGGCGCATACATGGCGAAGATTTTTGAAGGACAGCGCACCTTCATGCACCCGCTTCTGCGGTGGATGGAAGTGCTCACTTACAAACTGGTCGGTGTGAAGGAAGATGTCGAGCAGCGCTGGACTCAGTATACGGCCGCATTGCTCAGCTTCAGCATTTTCGGTTTCCTGTTGACCTACCTGCTGCAGCGGGCGCAGGGCATGCTGCCCTTCAATCCCCAGCACTTCAACGCGGGCAACGTCCCGCCCGATCTTGCGTTCAACACGGCAGCCAGCTTCGTCACCAACACCAACTGGCAGGCATATTCTGGCGAATCGACCATGAGCTATTTCGTGCAGATGGCCGGCTTGGCAGTCCAGAATTTCGCGTCCGCCGCGGCTGGTATTGCGATCGCGATTGCGTTGATCCGCGGCTTCGCGCGTCAGGAAAAGAAGACCATCGGCAACTTTTGGGTGGATGTCACGCGAGCTACGGTGTACGTGCTCCTCCCACTCTCGATCATTGCCGGTCTGCTTTACGCGTCACAGGGAGTGGTCCAGAATCTCCAGCCATACACAGAGGTGACCACAGTCGAAGGAGCCAAACAGATCATCGCTCAGGGCCCCGTGGCTTCGCAGGAAGCTATTAAGCAGCTTGGCACAAACGGAGGGGGTTTCTTCAATGCAAACTCCGCCCATCCTTTCGAAAATCCCACGCCGCTGACTAATCTGCTGGCAATGTTCCTGATCTTTCTGATACCGGGCGCTTTGACCTACACTTTCGGCAAGATGGTAGGCGATACGCGGCAAGGCTGGGCCCTATTTGCGGCCTTCTCCGTCATGTTTCTGATGGGCGTGTTCGTCTGCTACCACTTCGAGCAGGCCGGCAATCCCACGCTCGGGAAGCTGGGGATCCAGACAGCCGCGACCTCCGGCCAGTCTGGCGGAAATATGGAAGGTAAAGAAACCCGTTTCGGAATCGCCAACTCCGCGCTGTTTGCAACCGTGACGACGGACGCCAGTTGCGGCGCGGTTAACGCGATGCACGACAGCTTCACCCCCATGGGAGGAATGGTTCCGCTGTTCAACATGATGACCGGCGAAGTCATCTTCGGCGGGGTGGGCGCCGGCCTCTACGGAATCCTGCTGTATTGCATTTTGGCGGTGTTTATCGCCGGTTTGATGGTTGGCCGGACGCCGGAATATCTCGGCAAGAAGATCGAGCAGAAGGAAGTCAAGATGGCCATGCTGGCGGTGATTGCTACTGCCTTCAGCGTCCTGGTTTTCAGTTCCCTTAGTTCGGTGATCACCTTCCCAGCGCATGGATACTGGAATCCGCAGGGTCCGGCGAGTGCGAATCTCAATAACAGCGGACCACATGGATTCGGTGAGATCCTCTACGCCTACACCAGCGCCACCGCCAATAACGGCAGCGCTTTTGCGGGCATCACCGTCAACACGCCCTGGTATGACCTCACGATTGGCCTGGCCATGTGGATAGGCAGATTCCTCTTCCTGATCCCCTTGCTTGCGGCGGCCGGCAGTCTCGCCGCCAAGAAGAAGATTCCGCACACGGCAGGAACCTTTCCGACGCATGGTCCCCTGTTCGTAGGATTGCTCGTCGGAACGGTGATCATTGTCGGCGCGCTCACTTTCTTCCCGGCGCTCTCGCTGGGGCCAATTGTCGAACACTACCTGATGCAGGGCGGCAAGCTCTTTTCCATGATTCTTTTGCCCTGTCAGGCGATTTGGAGTTAAGTATGCCCACCGTAACAACCCCGGAAACTAAAGTGACCCCGCAGATTCCGCAGGAGGACGCATCGCTTCTTCCGAAAAGACTGGTTCGGGCGCGTCCGCTCTTCGACCCGGAAATCGTTCGGCGGGCCACCGCAGCATCCTTCCTGAAACTGAACCCTCTCACCTTGATGAAAAACCCGGTAATGTTCGTGGTCGAAGGAGGCGCCGCGCTCACCACCATGTTCTTGTTCCGCGACATCTTCACGGGCGCGGGAGGAATCAGCTTTCAGTTCCAGATCTCGCTTTGGCTCTGGTTCACCGTCCTGTTTGCGAATTTTGCGGAAGCCATGGCCGAAGCGCGCGGCAAGGCCCAGGCAGACGCATTACGCAAAACCAAAACCGACGTAGCCGCCAAGCGGTTGACGGCGTCCGGAAAAATCGAACAAGTACCCGGCTCCATGTTGCGGATCGACGACATCGTGGTTTGTGAAGCTGGGGACATCATTCCCGGAGATGGAGAAGTGATTGACGGAGTGGCAACGGTGGACGAATCGGTAATCACAGGAGAGAGTGCGCCGGTCATTCGCGAATCCGGCGGTGACCGCAGCGCAGTCACCGGCGGTACTCGTGTCCTCTCGGATCAAATCAAGATCAAAATCACTTCCAACCCCGGCGAGACGTTTCTCGACCGCATGATCGCTCTGGTCGAGGGAGCGCAGCGCCAGAAGACGCCGAATGAGATCGCCCTGAATATTCTCATCGCAGGCCTGACACTGATCTTCCTGCTCGCGGTTGTCACGTTGCAACCCTATTCGGTGTTCAGTGTGGCACAGGCCGGATCGGGATCGATTCCCACCGTCGCGGTACTGGTTTCCTTGCTGGTCTGTCTGATCCCGACGACCATCGGCGGCTTGTTGTCCGCCATCGGCATTGCCGGAATGGACCGCGTCATGCAACACAACGTGCTCGCGATGAGCGGCAAGGCGGTGGAAGCCGCGGGCGATGTGAACTCGTTGCTGCTCGACAAAACCGGTACCATTACGCTGGGAAATCGCCAGGCAGTAGAGTTTTTAGCCGTCGCCGGAGTCAAGGATACGGAATTGGCGGATGCCGCGCAACTCTCCAGTCTTGCCGATGAAACCCCCGAAGGCAGATCGGTCGTCGTGCTGGCCAAAGAGAAGTATGGTCTCCGCGGCCGCCACATCCCGGAAAACGAAGCCGCCTTTATCCCCTTCTCGGCTTATACGCGAATGAGCGGAGTTGACTTCGAGGGGCGCCAGCTTCGCAAAGGAGCCACCGATGCCATTATCAAGTTGGTAATCGAGCGCGGCGGCAGCGTGCCCCCCGACTTCCAGGAAATGAGCGATCGCATTTCGCGGAACGGCGGAACGCCGCTGGCCGTTTCCGATGGGAAGCGCTTGCTGGGTGTTATCCACTTGAAAGACATCGTCAAAGGCGGCATGAAGGAGCGCATCGCGCAACTTCGACGGATGGGCATTCGCACCATCATGATCACCGGCGATAATCCACTCACCGCGGCGGCCATCGCCGCAGAAGCCGGGGTGGATGATTTCCTGGCACAAGCGACGCCTAAGGACAAGCTGGATTACATCAGGAAAGAACAGGCCGCCGGCCGCCTGGTGGCGATGACCGGCGATGGTACGAACGACGCGCCAGCGCTCGCGCAAGCCGACGTCGGGCTGGCCATGAACACCGGTACCACGGCTGCGAAAGAAGCCGGCAACATGGTGGATCTCGACAGCAATCCGACAAAACTCATCGAGGTGGTAGCCATCGGCAAGCAACTCCTGATTACCCGGGGCGCGCTGACCACCTTCTCCATCGCGAATGATTTAGCGAAGTATTTCGCCATCATCCCGGCGATGTTCCTAACCATGTATCCGGTGCTTGGCACGCTGAACATCATGCATCTGCACACGCCGCAAAGCGCGGTATTGGCGGCCGTGATTTTCAACGCCCTGATTATCATTGCGTTAGTGCCGCTGGCGCTTCGCGGCGTGAAATACCGCCCGGTGGCGGCCGCCAGTTTATTGCGCCGAAACCTGCTGATCTACGGCGTGGGTGGAATCATCGTGCCCTTTCCGGGGATCTGGATTATCGATCAATTGTTAGTTGCGCTTCGTCTCGCGTAGCACCGAGGAACCTATCATGTGGGAACAAATTCTACCAGGACTTCGAATCAAGATCTTCATGACGGTGGTGCTGGGGGTGGCTTATCCGCTCCTGATGACCGGCGTTTCTCAGGCCCTCTTCCCGAAGCAGGCGAACGGAAGCCTGCTTAAGGCCGGCGATAAAGTGATCGGCTCGGAGCTCATTGGCCAGGGCTTCAGCAAACCCGAGTATTTTCACGCGCGGCCGTCATCGGCAGGAAGCGGCTACGACGCCAGTGCCAGCGGCGGCTCGAACCTGGGGCCCACCAGCGCCAAGCTCGTGCACGGCACGACCAAAATAGATGACAAGAAAAACGAAGTCGTCGATTTCGACGGCATCAATCTTCGCATCGTGCACTACTCCCTTGAAAATGACATTCCCTATCAATCGTCGGCGCCATTGGAACGCTTCAAAGATGCGAGCGGCAACCTCGATGATGTGAAGCTGATCAAGGCCTTCAATGACGAGAAAGCGCCGCTGATATTCACGCCGGAGGCGCCCATCCCTGCCGATGCGGTGACCGGATCGGCGAGCGGCCTGGATCCCCATATTAGCCCGGATTACGCGCGCGCGCAGGCCGCCCGAGTCGCCAAGACCCGTGGCATTCCAGTGGATCGGGCGAGCCAGTTGGTTGCCCAGTTTACCGAAGGCCCGGATCTGGGTCTTCTCGGAGAACCGCGGGTGAATGTGTTGAAGCTAAACTTAGCTCTGGATCGACAGTTCCCAGCCAGGAAGTAACCGCCGTCACCCGGCGTTTTAGGTTTTATCATTTACTATGGCTAGTGAATTACGCCGTAAAACCCCCGAAGAGGCTCTTCGCGAGTGCCAGGCGGAAGAACGGTCAGAGGTTAGGAATAACGGACATCTCAAGATCTTTCTGGGATACGCGTCGGGCGTGGGAAAATCGTTCCGGATGTTGGACGAGGCACGCCGCCGGCGGGAACGGGGGCAGGACGTGGTGGTGGGCGCCATGCAACCGCAGATTCCCGCGGAAGTCGAACCGCTGTTGAGAAAACTCGAGACGATACCTCTCAAGATCGCCGGCGGAGGAACCGGCATTGACGTCGAAGCATTGCTTCGCCGCAACCCATCGGTTTGCATCGTCGATGGACTGGCTTATGACAATCCACCCGGCTTCAGGAATCAGGCGCGCTGGCAGGATGTGAAAGACTTACTCGATGCCGGTATCGACGTGATTGCTTCCATCAACGTCCAGTATGTGGCCGAACTGCGGGAACAAGTTGAGGCAGTTACGCGAAAGCGCATCGAGCAGACTGTCCCGCTTGCGTTCATCCAGAGCGCGGACGAAATCGAAATTGTGGATGCCGCCACGAAAGAGCTGACGGAGAGCGCGTCGCAGGAGGTTCGAAAACACCAAGAGCGGCAAGCAAAACTTCGCGAATTGGCTTTAGTGGTTACGGCTGATGTCGTCGATTACCAGCTCAATGAATATCTGGAGCGCCATGGTATCAAGCAGCATTTCGGCGCGCACGAGCGGATACTCGTATGTGTTACTCCGCGCGCCAATATGCAAGAGATGATGGAAATCGCTCAAATCGTCGCCCAGAGGTTTCATGGGGACCTCGTAGTGGCCTATGTCAAGCAGGCGAATATCTCGCCTGCGGATCAATCTGCCCTTGACATGAGGCTGGCGATTGCGAACGCTGCTGGTGTGCACGTCGAAGTCCTCGAAGGCCGCGACCCCGCAGACACGCTCCTCGAGTTCGCCAGGTCCCGCGGAATCACACAACTCTTCGTGGGACACAGTCAGCGCACCGGACTTGCGCGACTCAAAGCCAGCCCGCTCGACAAATTGATATGGGAAGGCCACGGCATGGACGTGTGCGTGTTCCCTCAATAGAGGATGACTGAACCGCCGCGCGGGAAACTCAAGATCTTCATGGGCTATGCGGCCGGCGTCGGAAAAACCTACAAGATGCTGGAAGAGGCTCAGAGTCTCCAGGCATCCGGGGTGGATATCGCCGTCGGCTATTTCGAACCGCATGGTCGCAAAGAAACGATCGCCAAAACCCAGGGCCTGGAGATCGTTTCCAGAAAAAAGATTGAATATCGCGACACGCAGTTCGAGGAAATGGATACCGAGGCCATCCTGGCGCGGCATCCGCAAGTGTCGGTGGTCGATGAGTTTCCGCACACCAATGTTCCTGGCTCCCAGCGCGCCAAGCGTTGGGAGGATGTGGAAGTATTGCTGGCCGCAGGAATCGATGTTCTCACTACCATGAACATCCAGCATCTGGAAAGTCTGAACGATCAGGTCTGGCAGATTAGCGGGGTGAGGGTTCGCGAAACCATCCCCGATTGGGTGGTTCAACAGGCGAACGAAGTGGTGATGGTGGACCTCACGCCGCGTGCCCTTTTGAATCGGCTCCAGCGCGGCGTGGTCTATGAGCGGGGGAAAGCCGAGAAGGCGCTGCAGAATTTCTTCCGCGAGCAAACTTTGGTTGCGTTGCGGGAGATTGCCCTCCGGCAAGCTGCGCATGAAGTCGAGCACCGTATGGCAGACGACGTGACGCGTCAGTTACCCGACGGCGTCCTCACCGGCCTGCGGAAGCACCATAAGATTCTGGTACTGGTCACGGCCGACCCCAAGACTGCGATGGTCCTGCGGCGTGCCAAGCGGGTGAGCGATTTTTTGGGTGCGGAATGCTTTGCGGTGGCCGTTCAACCCGCGGGCGATCTCAGTGGTGCGGCTGCGGCGGATTGCGAAGCCCTAGAACGGCATTTGAACTTCGCCCGCAACCTGCATATCGAGACTCGAATCCTGGAAGGGGACGACGTCGCGTCGACGCTGGTGGATTTCGGGCGTCGTAACCGGGTTACACAGATCTTTCTCACGCGCCCTCGCCGCAAGACATGGTCGCCGGTATTCTCTCACGACGATGCGCAGCGAGTTCTCGGTCTCGCCAAAGACATGCTTATTGTCATCGTCTCCGACCGAGAACCCGTCGCACACTGACACGCCAAATCAGGACCGGGCTGCCACTGGGTCGACGAGAAGGGTTGCAATCGGTCGTGACCCTTTGGCGCATGGTCCCCACCGTCATGGCGCGTGCCCTTCATCCCAAACAAGTGCCGACCCGTGACGATAGTCGCCTGTGCCGCGAGCTTCAATCCTGATCGCCGCTGTTGGCGATCGGCAATCATGCAGCCCGCAAGTCGATTGCGGCCAGACTGCTCACTCGGATGACCGGAAAGATTTTTGGCGTCGCGCGTAGTCGACAATCTGTCCCAAAACGGCTTTAGGTAGATTCGCTTCCGGATTTCAATGCGTAGGGCGGCGCCACCTGAAAGCAGTGCGTGCCCGACGAACTACCATCAGGAGAATCAATTATTTAAGGGTAAGCCTCGCTCCTTAAGCCGTTTACGGTTTGTCACGGTAAACCTGGAAAGTTATTGCGCTACGCAGGAAAGTGGTTTAAAATCAATTC
>JANXXL010000262.1 GCA_025350625.1 Bryobacterales bacterium
CACCTCATGCGTGCGAACCTCCTTCTGGTCAGTTTCACCAGCGTGTTCCACGCCCGCCACTGCGTCGGCCTCGAACGCGTTTCCTTCCTCGATCAACTCGGCCACACTCTCCGAATCCGCACCTTCGATGTTGGACAATCCCTGTAAATCTCCCGATTGCCCGCCCGACCTCTCTCTCAGTGCTTCGGGTGCAAATGCCTCCGTATCCACGCTCTGGCTCTTCCCCCGAACCCGTGTCCTGAGTGCGGTCGGCGTCCTCGCACCGGTTGTCTTCTGGCCGAGGGCCTTCGTTTTCACAGCCGCCTTTTTCAAAGCGGGCTTCTTCTTCGCCAATTTCTTCTTCGGAGTTACCCTCTTCTTAGCCAGGTTCTTTTTAACCGTCTTCTTCAGCGGCGTTCCTTTCTTCCCGGCAGATCCCTTCGGCTTCGTGAGCTTCTTATTAGTTTTGTTCTTGGCCATACGCGCAGTCTACCATCGGCACCATGCGTGCCCACGAAAGCGAGCTAGACGCACAGCGAGGAAACCTACGGAACCGGCGACCCAGCTTCCGCCATTAGTTAGTAGGCGACGCAGGACCTGAGGCAACAATTCTTTTCCAACTGCAACGGACCACCTCACCTTCGGCAAACGTGGCATACGGCGTTCAATTCGCAGGCGAATGATCGAATTACTTCCGCTCGCCGACTAACCAAGACTTGGGCATTCGCTGAGCAGGTTGGCCCGAACTCCCAATTAGGTGAATGCGTTCGTGCTGCCTAGATCCCAGTGCTCAGCTGGCCGTTCGGAGGGCTACACTCAGACAGATCGCAACATTGGCGGATGCGTGAATCAGCCACGCTCCGACTATCGAACTCGACTTGATCCGCACCCAACCCTGAAAAAGCGCACTTGCAAAGATGATTGGCAGAATGCACCACATCTCAGGTATGACTCGAAGCACGAGCGTATGGGGAAGAAGGAAGATGAGGGCTTGCCCAAGGTTCGCCCAAAGGAGGGAAAACCGGCGCGAGAAGCTGCCCGCTATCAGTCCCCGAAATAGCAGTTCCTCTGTGAACCCAGTTTTGACTACCCCGTAAAGGAGCGCCATCGGAAGAGCGGGGCTGCGGAGACCGAGGCCTCGAAACACTTGTTGTGGCGACCCAGATCGGACGAATGGTTCCAAAGGTGGCGGCCAAATCACGATAACTGCGACCACGACAAACGCGAATGCCAAGCTGTAGACAAGATAACGGCCTTTACCGAATTGAAGCCCAGCCCGCTGCGCACACTCGCCGAACCCGCGCTCGTGGCGCCACTTCTGATAGACGAGGTAGAGGGAGAACGGAAGGCCGGCGACAACCAGCAGATTCACCAAGGCCGATATGGCGGCATTCGCGAGCATCTAGTTTTGCACCTCGTGTCATAGACCCTTGTCGTATTTCCGATGAATGGCTGGGGGATCAGATCGTCGAGCAAGGCGTCGCGGCGATGCTCGAAAGAAACACGGTTTCGTTCTCCGAATCCAACGTCGAGAAGCTCGCCCTCACCAGGGCGACGTTCTAACCTCCCTGCTGGTTGCATATGCGGGCGATAGCCAATTCACATTGCGCGTTTGAACTTGAACTCTTCGGCCTTCTGTTTGGCGTCCTTTGTGTGTTCCAGCAGCACCGAAAGCTCGCCTGTCGGGAATGCGCGATATGTGAGCCGCGAACTCTTGTTCTCCAGTTCAAATACCGCGACAGTCTTGCCGTAATCGACCAGATGAAAGCTGTACACCTGGGCCTTGTCCTCCCACCCAATCAATCCTGCGTTGAAGTGCTTTAACCTGAGCACGGGCCCGTCCGGCGTCTGTTCAATCAACATGAGTTCATAAAAACGGCCCTTCCCATCTTTCACGAAACGGAACGTGCCCATCATGCTGTCGCCCGAGGCCGCGCTCCAATGTTCTTCGCCTACACCGCCATTCCAATCGGCTCGCCATAGCCCCGTGATGAAACTCAAGTCTGCTAGCGTCACGCCCGAAGGAATTTGACCAGTCTGGCCCGAGGAAGGGTTTGCCACACCGGATAATGCGAGCAAGACCACGAGAATTATCTGCGCAATGTGTTGTCTCATTCTGAGTCCCTATCCCGCTCTTCAATAAGTATTCAGAAGACCATGATTCTTTCTCGGGAGTTTAAGGCATTCTTAACCGGGCAGTATGACGCTGCGAAACCTGTTGCGAATGCACCGTTCAGAACAGCTCAAACGCATTCTCATTTATACCCACTTCCCCCAGGACTGACCGACGCCCCCAAATATTTTTCGGGTTCGGCGATCATCACAGGGCATGACTAGCGTAGGCTCGGAATCCAGCCACCCTGCTAGCCGTTCTTTGCTTTGGCAACGGCAATCTGAGGAAGCAGAATATCTTTGACGTAATGCCAATAAGGAACAAGCGCGAGGGCTGACCGAGCCTCTTGCTCAGCTGCATTCACGTCCGGCGTAGATCGATTCAAGTTGGACCAGGCCAGACTCATTAACAACTCCGGCTCGCCCCACGATGGGTCTAGGGGATCGCTCGGTGTCCCGTTGGGCTTGCGTGCCTCTTCCAGACCCTTCTGGTAGCTTGCAATAGCTTTGTCCTGCCCGCCGCCGCGCTCCGCAGGCGTGTACCAAAGAGATGGGCCGAGAACCCAGTGCAAACGGGGATTTTCGGGATCCGCGGCTTTGGCTTCTTTTGCGAGTGGACTGGACTGGGCGATCAAGTCTTGGACGCGAGCGGCGTTGCCTTGCGCGAGACCGATGAGAATGCTGAAGCAGGAAATGGTGCCAACTTTGGCGTCGACGAAGGCAGGATCCTTGGCAGCGGATTCCTTGAACTCGGTGATCGCTTGCGTGGCATCGTGTTCGAGATCTTTGGGATCGGCGGAGTCATTGAAGCCATTGATGGCGCGGCGCCAGAGGGCGAAGCCACGCCAGTAGCGCACGCGGGAGGCGAGCTTTTCGTCGGCGGTGAAGGGTTCTAGGGAGCTGTAGAGATGCTGCAGGGCGGCGCGGTCGCCTTCGTAGTCAGCCTTTTGGATTTGCGCGATGAGTTTGACAACAGCGTCGCGGTGCTGCTCGGGAGGAGCCGCCAGAGCGCCAGTCGCTAAGACGAACAGCATAATCATCAATCTCTGCCCACTCCACCGGACGTGGCTTGCGAGGTCCGCGTGTGGTGCCTCAGTCGGCGACACCGATCGGGAAATAGATACCGTTTTGCTTGGCCGCATGTCTTTTCTCCCATCCAAGTGCAATCCCATGACGACAGGGTGTTTATGTTTCAAGAGAATGTCCTCCCAGACAGAATGCGTTTGTTAAGGCCTGACATGCCGTGGAAGCCTTGGTTTGCCGTAACCCTTGCCTAGCCGATCAAGCAACTCCGTCAGCTTCAGTTGGGACTGCCTAGGTTTTAGTCACAGTACAATTTGGCCACTGCAGGGGACCTCATGCAACGGGCGCTGCGGAAGCATTAGGCGCGTACTTCTGCCACTCAGCGCGCAGTTCGATGATGTAAAATTCATTGCCATCTGGGTCTGCAAAATGCGCAATGCGCGAAGAGCCATCCTCGAAGATCTCTTTCGTGAACCTCACACCCTGCTTTTTCAGACGATCGACAGCTTTATCTATCGGCTCATCCAAATTGAACCCAATAGTGATCGACCCTTTACGGCCGGCGGGCGATTCTTGAGATGCAGGATGCAAGCCAATACTGAGCCCATTCAGTGTCTTGATGGAGGCCCAGTCATTGCCAAACCTCTGCTCCAGCGTTAGCCCTAAAGTTTCGGTGAAAAAACGAATTGCTCGGTCCATATCCGACACAAAAACAGTGGGAAGTCCTCCACTAATCATATTCTTTCCTCCTTGTTCTGCTGGCACAGCTTAAGCTAGATTAGAGGGAATACAAGAGCCATTTAGGATAGAGATACCGCAGACCCTTGAGGACATAATGGCTAAGCGAGCGCTATCTTTGCGGTTTCCAGATGTAGTGTTAGAGAAGGGCTCAAACGTTCCGCTTTGCAGCCAGCTCTATGCAGCCCTCCGTTGTGAGATCGTCAATGGACGATTACGTGCCGGTCAGCGATTGCCGTCGTCTCGCCTTCTGGCCAAGTATCTATCAGCTTCAAGAAACACGGTGCTAGACGCCTTTGAGAGACTTGCAGCGGAGGGTTATCTAGTCGGAAGAATTGGTTCGGGCACACGTGTCGCCCGGCCCCAACCGCACACATATCTTTCAGAGTTGCCCCGTCTAAAACCAATCAAGATCAAATCCTTCCGCCAAACCGTGCGAGAGTCTTTGTATCCGGCCCGCACCGCTTGTCTCCAGGACTCTGAGGGTAACGGATTTTATCTCTTCAGCTCTGAATGAGGGCGACTTCGTCGGAAAAGTGTCATGTGGCGGGGCAGCGATGCGGTTAACAATCACATCGGCCAGGAGCCGGATGCGCCCTCGTGAACGGCATCGCGGGGGAATCCTACTCGCTGGCCGACTTGTGGGTACCAATCTCACGCGCTCTATTTTATGAATGAGAGACAGCGGCAACCACTTGATCTCGTACGTGCCACGGATTACATCAAGATTCCTGGACATCTGTGTCATCCCCACTTGATCTCGCCCAATGCAACTTTCGCGTGCGGCCGCTTGCGATGGCGATGTCTAGCGGACCCGGCTGATCCGCCACTTCGACGGCAATCTGCGTATGCGGGACGACCCAGGGCCATCAGGAATATGAAGTCCGAGACGCCTGGAGTGCGGTTCCAGAAAGTTCAAGTTCCTTTTGTGACGATTGTGTCAGCCTGTGATTAAATTCAGCACAGCATGACACCTCTTGAACTCTCCACCGAAGACTTTCGCCGTTTGGCTGTCAACGTCGTCGACCTCTGTGCTGGATATTTGTTCACTTTAGACGAACGTTCCACATTTCCCGGACGACTGGTGCAGAAAGCGAGGGCATCTTCGACCTCGACCTCCCAGAACGTGGCATGGGCGATCAGGCATTTGCCGCCCTTACTGATGTTATCGCCGCCTCGCGCACTCAGAACGGCAGCTTTTTCGGATACGTTCAAGGATCGGGAGAGCCAATTGCCGCGCTCGGCGATCTGCTGGCTTCAATTCTGAACCAGAACATAACGGCATGGCGTTCTTCGCCGGCAGGTGTAACCATCGAGCGCACTGTCGTTCGCTGGCTGTCAGAAGCAGTCGGCTGCCGTGGTTTCGTCGGGACCCTGACTAGCGGAGGTTCCGCCGCCAACCTCATGGGGCTGGCCATGGCACGCGAGAAGAAAACTCCAGCCAATGAGAACGGTCTTTACAACAGGAGTGCAGGCATCATCTACGCCTCAGAGCAAGTGCACATGGCCGTGCCCAAAGCCGTGGCCATGCTCGGAATCGGGCGGGAAAACCTGCATTACGTCCCATGCGATGATTCCTACCGCATGGTCCCGTCGCTACTGGAGCGAGCGATCCGCGAGGACGAGGCGCAAGGCCGGGAGCCAATTGCAGTGGTTGCATCAGCGGGAACAGTAAACACAGGATCAATCGATCCGCTGCGAGAAATCGCTGCCATTGCCCGCTCGCATGATCTCTGGATGCATGTAGATGGTGCCTACGGAGCCCTTGCTGCGATTGCTGCGCCCGAAAAGTTCGATGGTCTGGCTCTGGCGGATTCACTCTCTCTCGATCCGCATAAATGGCTGTACCAACCCCTCGATTGCGGGTGCCTGCTATATAGAGATGTCGGCTCGGCCCAAAGTACCTTCACTTATACGGGCAACTATGCCAAACAACTCAGCTCTGATCCAGTTGAGGGCTTCGCGTTTTTCGAAGAGTCCATCGAGCTTTCCCGCCGCTTCCGCGCCTTAAAGGTCTGGCTCTCGATGCGCTACCACGGGCTGCACTCTTTCCGCGCCGCTATTCAGCAGGACCTCGATCATGCCGAACGCCTGGCGCGGGCAATCGAAGACTCCGCTTCGCTTGAGCTTCTTGGTCCTGTGGAGCTAAGCGCAGTTTGCTTCCGCCACCTGCTGGACGAGGATGCTTCCGAAGAGACGCGCAATCGCTTCAATCTGGCCCTACTCAAACGCATTGTTGCGCGTGGGAGGGTGTATCTTTCGAACGCAGAATTGAAGGGAAAGTTCTGCCTTCGGGCCTGCATCGTGAACCACCTTACAACGGAAGCGGATGTCGATGCGGTGGTTCGCGAGGTACTAGATGTTGCGCCTGACGTCGCTTCAGAGCTGGCAATGTGAGCTAACGGTCAGATTGTGATTCGTAATTGACAGCATTTCCTTTCCGTGTTCAGACGAATCGCAGAAGTCGCGTTCACTTGCGCTGCGGCAGTGACTTCATGTATTCGACAACATCGCCCTGTTCCTGAGTTGTAAGACCGAGGCTAAAGCAAGTGTCGTAATGATTCACGACATCGGCTAGTGTGGCGAAGCGGCCATCGTGATAGAAACCACCTTTGGTGTGGGTCCACAGACCGTTC
>JANXXL010000266.1 GCA_025350625.1 Bryobacterales bacterium
CACAGTAACCGCCGTGCTGTTGTCTGAAAGACTGACCACCGCGCCCCCCGCCGGAGCCGCGCCCGATAGCGCCGCCGTGCAAGTGCTGGACGACCCGCCAATCACGGTCCCGGGCGAGCATTGCAGGGACAAAAGCGTTACCGCCGCCGAAGTTACCGTCAACGTTGCGGTTTGGGTTGCGCCATTGTAGCTCCCCGTAATTACCGCAGACTGAGTGGAAACAACCGCCGAAGTGGCGGCAGTAAAAGTAGCCGAAGAAGCCCCGGCAGCCACTGTAATGGATGAAGGCACCGTCACGGCTGCGTTGTTGTCCGAAAGACTCACGGCCGCGCCACCCGTGGGGGCCGCGCCGGAGAGCGCTACCGTGCAGGTGCTGGCCACCCCGCCAACCACTGTTCCCGGAGCGCACTGCAGAGACAAAAGTGTCACCGCCGGCGACGTCACGGTCAAGGATGCCGTCTGGCTCGCCCCGCCGTAGCTGCCGCTAATCACCGCCGATTGAGTGGATGCTACCGCCGAAGTGGCGGCCGTGAAAGTAGCCGAAGCAGCTCCGGCAGCCACTGTAATGGATGAAGGCACCGTCACGGCTGCGTTGTTGTCCGAAAGACTCACGGCCGCGCCACCCGTGGGGGCCACGCCGGAGAGCGCTACCGTGCAGGTGCTGGCTACCCCGCCAACCACTGTTCCCGGAGCGCACTGCAGAGACAAGAGTGTCACCGCCGGCGATGTCACGGTCAAGGATGCCGTCTGGCTTGCCCCGCCGTAGCTGCCGCTAATGACCGCCGATTGAGTGGATGCCACCGCCGAAGTGGCGGCAGTAAAAGTAGCCGAAGCAGCTCCGGCAGCCACTGTTATGGATGAAGGCACCGTCACGGCAGTGCTGTTGACCGAAAGACTCACGGCCGCGCCACCCGCGGGCGCAACGCCCGATAGCGCCACGGTGCACGTGCTCGATACCCCTCCCAGAACCGTCCCGGGTGCGCATTGAATGGAAGTGAGAAGCAGCGTCGAGGGAGCCGCCACCGTCAAAGTCGCCGTTTGCGACAGTCCGTTATAAGTAGCGGTAATCGCGGCCGGCCGCGTGGAGAATCCCGACAATGTAGTGACGGTAAAGCTGGCGGAAGCAGATCCGGCGGGCACCGTGATGGACACGGGAAGCGTAATGATGTCGCTGGTGGTTGTCAATCCCACCACCACGCCGCCTGAGGGCGCAGCGCTGGCCAGCGCGACTGTGCAGGCGCTGAAGCTGCCGCCAATCACAGTCGAAGGCGAACAGAGAATCGAGAGAAGCGTGATCGAGGGCGTAGTAACCGACAACAATGCGGTCTGTGAAACTCCGCCGAGGCTGGCCGTGATCACAGCAGATTGAGTGGACGTCACCGCCGAAGTTGAGGCTGTGAAGGAGGCGGAAGTGGATCCACCGGGAATCGTGACCGACGCCGGAACCGTTACAAACGTGCTGTTGTCCGCCAAACTGACCACCGAGCCTCCTGCCGGGGCTCCTGCAGTCAGGTTCACTGTGCAATTGGAAGTTGCGCCGCCGACTACCGATGCCGGACTGCAAACCACCGACGACAAATTCGACTGAATCGCTCCCGATACGGAAATGTTCCCGCCCGTTTGCGCCACCGTCAATGCGGTTCCCGATCCCAATACGGAGGAACCATTGGTAACGGTAATCGGCGTGGTAGCCGCCGTTGGAGTGAGGGTAAAAGTAATGGCGGCGATCATGCCGTTTACGATCGGGTTTACGTTCATCCCGCTGACTTGACAGGTGTAGGAGCCTGAAGAGCCGGAGCATGAGAGCGACTTGCCTGCACCGGATGCGGCTGAGCCTGCCACCGCGTTTACCGATGCGATAGCGGAAATGGGATAGCCAATTGTCCACTCTAGTGCAGCCGGTTCACTACCTGTCACCGAAGCGAGAGACAGATTCAGCGTTACCGTGCCGCCGGGCGACGCACTACCAGAGGAAAGCGACAACGTCGACTGACCGAAAAGCGAACTGGTCAGTCCCAGACCAATCGCAACTCTGAAGAGAAGGCTTTTCAAAGACTGGCTTTTCCCAGAATTGCGGTGGGTCTGTGTTGACGTCATTTAAACCTGACTTTCCGTATCTAGCGGAGCGGGTAGAGTATCCCCCCCAAGGGGAACGTTCTCCTGACTTTTACTAGTACTAGTGCACAGATCGGCACAGAGCCGGGAAGGTTAGTTCAGAGGAAAGCCTTAGTGCCACCACGATTTCCACTGCTTTTCTTAGGTGTCTCGTACCGGGTAAAAAGCCCCAAAACCACGAAATGTTTCTTAGGTCGCACGATTCAATGAGGTTGTCGTCGGACCTGTGATTGTTGGGTCAAAAACCCGGGAATTCAGAATGGCGGGGAACTGGCGGGCGGCACCGAACGGCAATGCCCGATTCGAGCGGGAATACTACCCCCGTTTAAGAATCGGGCAATGCAGCAATAGAGGGAGGCAGCGCTTAACGCGCTGCGAGCAGGGCCCTGAGGTGGCGGGCGCGTTCGGGGGATCGAAGCTGGCGGAGGGCCTTGGCTTCAATCTGGCGGATGCGCTCGCGCGTGACGTCGAACTCCTGGCCGATTTCCTCGAGCGTATGCTCGCGCTCGCAGCCGATGCCGAAACGGAGACGGATGACCTTCTCCTCTTTAGGCGACAAGGTCTTCAGGATATTCGCAGTCTCATCGCGCACGTTGGTATCGATCACCGCGTCGACCGGAGACCCGACCCAGCGGTCCTCGATCAAATCGCCCAGCGCCGATTCGCCGTCGCGTCCCACCGGTGTTTCTAGCGAAACCGGGTCGCGTGAGATGGTCTTGAGCTTCTGGACCTTTTCGACCGGAATGTCCATGCGCCGGCTGATTTCATCGTTAGTGGGCGCGCGGCCGAGTTCCTTCTCGAGCTCGCGCGTGGCGCGCAGGAACTTGTTCATCGATTCATTCATGTGAACCGGAATACGGATGGTGCGCGACTGGTCCGCGATGGCCCGCGTGATGGCCTGCCGGATCCACCAGGTCGCGTAGGTCGAAAACTTGTAACCCCGGCGGTATTCGAACTTATCTGCGGCGCGCATCAGGCCGATGTTGCCTTCCTGAATCAGATCCAAAAGATGTAAGCCGCGGTTTACGTATTTCTTGGCAACGGAAACCACCAGGCGAAGATTCGCCTCGACCAGGTCTTTCTTAGCGCGCTCGGCTTCAATTTCGCCGTGGCGAATCACCGTCATGGTATGCCGCAGATCGCTAAGACCGGCTCCGGCGGTCTGTTCCCGTTTGCGGATCTCGCGCTTGATCTCTTTGGCCTTGGCCTGAGCGGTTTGACTGCTGCGGCCTTCGAGCTTGCGCAAGTCATAATCGAGGTGCGACATCTCGTCGACCACTCGCTCAATTTCTTTGGCGAATTGCTTCCATTGGGGACTGTAGAACGGGACCCCACGGATCGCCCTGGAAACTTCCACCCGGGCGCGAGCAACCTTTCCGCTGGCTTTGCGGCGCAATTTCTTATTGCTGAGCGGAACCGCATCCAACTTAACGGAAAGCTGACCTAACTTCTTGTGCAGCGATTCGATGTCTGCAAGTTGTTGCTTGACCTCAGTGCGTCTCTTCGCGTAGGCGGCGCTTTCGATTTCGAGGTCGCCCAGGTCGACAAACGCGTCCAGATCTTCGATTTCCTTACGGATTTGCTCGCAGATTTCGACGGCGTGTAGCTGCACTAGCGCCGAACGGCTGATCGCCTTCTGCATCCGCAGCTTACCGCGCTCCATGCGGCGCGCTAAATTGACCTCGCCTTCGCGGGTGAGGAGGGGAACAGCTCCCATTTCGCGCAGATACACGCGTACCGGGTCATCGGTATAGATTGACTCTTCTACCGGATGGGCAGCCGCAAACTCTTCGGTATCATGAACTTCCTCCGGATGGAAGAAGCCCACTTCCTCATCGAAAGGTAGCCCTAGCGGTTCCTGGCTGGGGCCTTCAAATTGATCCTCAAACTGATCCAACGCATCCACCTCCCCCAACCCCGGATGCAATCCCGGTTGGGGCAAAAGTCGCCATAACTTGTAAGCCTTTTTGTATCATGCAGATGAGTCCGCACACTCCATCCGCAGGCCAGCCGATAGCGCATCCTAGTATATCAGCGTTCTGGCTTCCTGTTAAGTCCCTATTACAAAAGATGTTTCAGGACCCACTCGGTTTCACTCAAAATAAATTTAACTGCGCCGCTGTAAAAGATCCTTTAGTTCCGTCACGAATGCTTCCACATCCTGAAAATCGCGGTAAACCGACGCGAACCGGACATACGCTATCTTATCGAGCGCTCGCAGCCGCTCCATCACAAGTTCGCCGATAGCGGTAGTCGAAACTTCCCGATCCTGGCTATCCGCAAGCATGGAATCGACTTCATCCACCACTTCCGCGAGTTTTCCCATTGCCACCGGCCGTTTCTCACAGGCCTTGATCAGACCTTCCAGCACCTTCTGCCGGTCAAATTTCTCACGCCTCCCATCCCGTTTGACGACCATATAGGGCACTTCGTCACTACGTTCATACGTGGTGAAGCGGCGCTCGCACTTGAGGCACGCCCGGCGGCGGCGGATGACGTCGCCTTCTTTGCTTTCGCGCGAGTCGATCACGCGGTCCTGGCGGTGGGCGCAGAAAGGGCAGGTCATGGGTTTAAAGGGTCAGTTTCTCAGGTTACGCCAACACGGGACCAAAGGGAAGTAGAATGTATCATCTGTATCAGCGAACTTCTTACTCGCCGCCTACGTTCTAGTAAACAGGAACCGTAATGGAAGCGATGGCGGCAGTTCGGCAGATGATGGTGGGGATCGCTAGCCCTCCCTCCAGCATCTATAATGCACGGAAGACATCCTTGGACGCCGATAACGCGATCATCGAACGCTGCCTGGCCGGCGAAGAAGCGGCTTGGGAAGAGCTGGTTCGCGTCCACACCCGGCGCGTGTATGCCATTTGCTACCGCTTTACGGGTTCAGACCACAAGGCGCAGGATCTGACCCAGGAAGTATTCCTGCGGGTGTTCCGGTCGCTTAAGAATTTCCGCGCCGGCGAAGGTTCCTTCAGTGTCTGGCTGGGACGGCTGTCGCGGAACCTCCTGATCGACGACTATCGCAAGAATAAGCCCGAGCGTGCGACGGATTCGCTCGAAGACCGGCTGCCCATGATCGAAAACACCACTGCGATGTCCGCCCGCGCAGATGGCATGCTGGCTGGCCGGGAGGCGAGCGAGTTATTGCAGGCAGCACTGCAGAAGCTCTCGCCGGAGCTGCGTGAAACCGTAATTTTGCGGGATTTGGAAGAACTCGAGTACCGCGAGATCGCCCAAGTCCTGCAGATCCCCGAGGGGACCGTGAAATCGAGATTGAACCGCGGACGCGCCGACCTGGCTCGCATCCTGCGGCGGCAGAGGACGGCGGTATGAGCAGGATCACTTGCACTGAGTTCGAAATCCTGCTGGCCGATTACATGGACGGCACGCTCGCGAGCGAGCAAAAAGCCGTGGTCGAAGGGCACCGGAACGATTGCGCTTCCTGCGCGGAACTGGCGCAAGATGCCGCGGGCGCGGTGGAATTCATGGAGCGGGCGGCTACCGTCGATCCGCCGCCGGCGCTGGTGAACCGGATCCTGTTTGAGGTCACCAATGGCAAGAGCCGCAGCGTTATCAAACCCTCCTGGCTGGAGCGCATGCTCGGGCGCAGAGCCGGATTCCTGCTGCAACCGCGCTTTGCGATGGGTATGGCCATGGCGGTCCTGTCTCTCGCGATGGTGGGCCGTTTCTGGGCTGCGGCCGAGAACACGGTGCATCGGTCCTGGGATCGGGCAGTGAAGGGATATGAGAGCTTGCAATTAGTTTACGAAGTGCAGTCGCAGTTGGACGAGTGGGCTAAGCAGCGCGGGTCGGATAGTGACACCAGCCCCGCGCAGAATCCCAAGGGAGCGGAGAAAAAATGAGTTCCGAAACTGGCATCATCGGTTACTGCCGGGCGTGCGGAAAGGCGCTGGCCGAAGGCGCCGCCACAACGTCGGACGGCATCCTATATTGCGCCGAACACGCTCCCACGGTTTATCAGGCCGCGACGCCGGTCGAGCCCCCGCTTTTACCTCCACCGCTGTCGCCCTATACGGCTCCCCACGCCGCGCCGCCGCCGCTCACCAAACCCGATTCTCATTCATCACCGCCGCTGGCGTTTGTTCTCGGCTTCATCCCTGGCGTGGGAGCGGTTTATAACGGGCAGTATGCCAAGGGCCTGATGCATGTGGTGATCTTTGGCTCGATCATCAGCATTCTGAGCAGTGGGGCCGCGCATGGTTTCGAGCCGCTCTTCGGGTTGATGATCCCGACTTTCATCTTCTACATGGCATTTGAGGCGTATCACACGGCGAAGAAACGCCGGGACGGAGAAGCGGTGGATGAATTTTCGGGCCTGGCTCGCACGGCGGGGACGCACTCGCGATTCCCGGTCGCGGCGGTACTGCTGATCGCCTTCGGAGTTTTGTTCCTGCTCGACAACCTTGATCTTCTGAAGATTGGCAGACTGCTGCGTTACTGGCCGGCGGGGCTTATCGTGCTAGGCCTCTATCTGCTCTACGACCGCATCACGGAGACTAAACATGAACGGCTATAACGTGTCCTTATTGCGAGCGATTCGCGGCCCGGTGCTGCTGGTGACCTTGGGCGCGCTTTTCTTGATCGATCATTCCGGAGGCATGGGCTTCGGAAGAACCTGGCCAGTGCTTTTGATCGTCCTCGGCATCCTCCGGTTGGGCGAATACATGGGAGCGAAGAGTGCCTGAGGCCACCATGCGCAGAACTTCGTTGGTCGCTCCTCTGCTTCTGATCGTTTTGGGCGCACTGCTGCTGGCGCGCACTCTTTATCCTGAACTCCAGTTGATGGACTATGTCTCGAAGTTCTGGCCCTTGGCGTTGATTGTCTGGGGAGGTTTGCGGATTATCGAACTCATGACCTGGGCCGCAGCTTCAAAACCTCTTCCCGCGCGGGGAATCTCGGGCGGCGAGTGGGTCTTGATCGTTTTCCTGTGCCTGTTCGGGCTGAGCCTACATCACGTGCAGGGATTCTCCAATTGGTGGCCCGATCATGTCCAGATAGAGGGACTCGATCTCTTTGGCGGCGAACGCTACGAGTATCCCTTAAACGCCGAGAAAGCCTCATCGCGGGCGCCGCATGTACTAATCGAAGATTTCCGTGGCGACGCAAAAATAAACGGGGTCGATTCCGCTTCCGGAGCGGACATGGTCCGAGTGTCCGGACACAAAACCATCCGCGGCGTGAATCAACAGCAGGCCGACCGCAGAAACCAGACGTCCCCGCTCGACATCACCGGTAACGCCGACAACGTCGTGATCGATTTGCATCAAGTGCAGACGCCGGGTTCCGCCCGAGTCTCGGCCACGCTTGAAATCAACGTGCCCAAGGGATCGAGCGTCGAGATCCACGGCCGCAATGGCGACCTGGAAATAAACGACATCACCGGCTCGGCGACCATCACTTCGGATAATGCAGGCGTTCGTCTCAAGAATATCGGCGGCGATGCACGCGTGGATCTGCGCCGCAGCGACTTGGTCCATATGTCGGGCGTGAAGGGCGCTGTCGCGATCAAAGGGCGCGGGTCCGATATCCAGTTAGAGGAAGTGGGCGGACCAGTCAGCGTGGACGGTTCCTATTTCGGCACCATTGCGCTGCAAAAGCTAGCCAAGCCGCTGCGCTTTACCAGTCCCCAGACAGACCTCTCGATCGAAGCCATCCCCGGCCAGATGAACATTTCTTCGGGCGACATCAGCGCAACTAACGTTACTGGGCCCATGCATTTGTCAGCAAAATCGCGCGACGTGCAGATCAACGACTTCACCGGTCCTCTGGATGTCACCCTCGAGCGGGGCGATCTCAACCTTCGTCCCGGGTTACCGTTAGGCCGCATCCAGGCGCATTCCCGCTCGGGCGATATTCGCCTGTCGCTACCCGCGGCCGCGCAGTTCACTCTGAATGCGTCAACTAATAACGGCGATGTCTCCAACCCCTTCGGCGGCGGACTCGCACTCGATGCCAAGGGCCGCCATGCAACCTTGCGGGGAGCCGTGGGTGGCGGGGTGGCAATCGAGATAGAAACCCAACGCGGCGACATTACCGTGCAAAAGGCCGTTGCCGCCGGCTCGAATACGCCGCTCGAAAAACTAGACCAATAAAATCCTGACGTCCATGACGTTGGTGCCCGTGGGGCC
Source organism: Bryobacterales bacterium (assembly GCA_025350625.1). GTDB lineage: Bacteria > Acidobacteriota > Terriglobia > Bryobacterales > Bryobacteraceae > Palsa-187. The sequence goes on from JANXXL010000266.1 coordinate 8,269, forward strand.
GGTCTTTATTAAACCGCCAGCCTTCTCAAAGAAATGATACGAATCGTTGTCGGCCAAAAACTGCCTGGCATTCATGCGCAGCACAGCCGCGCGGCGCAGCGTGGCCGAGTCGGCGACAGCCCCGGCTGCGTCAGTAGGACCATCGATCCCGTCGGTGCCGCCACTGAAGATCGTCACGTGCGGCGTGTTTTCGAGAGCGATGGCCGCAGCCAGCACAAATTCCTGGTTGCGGCCGCCCAGTCCCTTGCCACGGATCGTGACGGTGGTTTCGCCGCCCGACAAAAAACACACGCGATGGCCGCCGCTCGCGACCATCTCGCGCGCGATGGCGGCGTGCATGCGGGCGATCTCGCGGGTTTCGCCGTCGATAGTGGTCGAAAGGATGATGGGACGGTAACCCAGTTCAGTGGCCTTCTTCGCGGCGGC
>JANXXL010000268.1 GCA_025350625.1 Bryobacterales bacterium
GGTGCCTCACGAGGGCCTGCCTGGCGGCTTCACACTTGATCCTGGCTTCATCCGCCCTCCGCTGGGCTGCCCCAAACAGCTCACGCTGTACCCGTGTCTCGCTGACAAGCTCGATGGCATCCTCGGTGGACACCTGAAAACCGGCCATACGTGGACACTTCAAAACCGGCCAACGAAATAGCGGAAGTCAGGACAAGATCTGTTATACCTTGGGACGTTTAATTCCGCAAACATTTTCTGCTGAGTGGACATTTTCGAAGCGGGATTGGTATTTTGGTTTACACTGTTTGGGACCGGAGCGGAAGGCAGGGCAACGCAGGGATGCGACCCGAGCGCCGACTCCGGGCCAGACCATACCGTGCCGGGGATGGCAGCCGCTATCCCCGGATTAGAAATGGGCTGGCAGGATCGCGCTAAATCCCGGGAGCGCGAGGGCAGCGCCCTCGCACTAAGAAAGTCTTCTTCCTTACGAAGCAGGCGCGGTCTTGGTACGCCAGCTCCGAGGGCCGCACTTGAGCACGTGGCCGTGATGCAGCAATCGATCGAGCATGGCGCTGACCGCGGCGACATCGCCGAGCAGCTTGCCCCAGTCTTCGACTGGACGATTGGAAGTGAGCAGCGTGCTGAAGCGTTCGTAGCGGCGCATGATGATTTCCAGCAGATCCTCGGCGGCTGTGTGCGGGAGTTTGCGCATGCCGAAGTCGTCGATGATGAGCAGCGGCACGGTGGCCACCGATTCCATATACTCTTTGCGTGTGCCGCCGGCGACCGCGTCGGCCAGTTCATCGAGCAGGATGTGTGTTTCGCGATACAGCACTTTGTAGCCTTGCTGGATGGCGCACTGGCCGATGGCCTGCGCCAAGTGGCTTTTGCCGGTTCCGCCGGGACCGAGAAACAAGGCGTCTTCGCGCTTGTTGATGAATGAGGCAGTGGCCAGATCGAACACCAGGCTGCGATTCATTTTCGGATTGAAGGTGAAGTCGAAGTTATCGAGAGTGCGGTCGGGATCGCGAAAGCGGGCCTGCTTGCGGCGACGCTCCAAGAGCCGGTCGGTACGGCGACTGAGCTCGTCCGACACCAGACACGAGATTAGGTCGATGGGAGCCATCGCTTCGGATTGAGCCTGGCGCAATCGGGTTTCGAGCACAGCGGCCATCCCGCCGAGCCGGAGTTGATGCAGCGCACGGCCGAGTTCAATGAGGTTCATGGTTGATTCTCCTGACGAGTTCTGGTTTCGATGAGGTCCCGATACAGATTGAGCTGGCGGATCAGTGGATCGACTTGACGCAAACTGAGCGGCAGTTGCGGGTTGTGTTCCAGGTAGCGGCGTACGAAGCGGTATTCGGGCGAGTCCGTTTCAAGAGCCATAGCGCAGGCATCATCGGTGGAGGCAACGCCGTACTTTTTTGCAAGCGACAGCACGCCCAGGATGCGGCGCACCGCAACCTCGCCATGTTTCTGATGCATGGTTTGGCATAACGCGCCGATATGAATCCCTGTTTTTTCGGCGCGAGCCAGTAACTGTTTGGTGGATAGCGGCGTTCGTTGCGAACGATCTTCGTCTTTGATCCGATGGCGGCCGCGCTGTTGCCGTAAGTGCTCCCGCAGCAGTTGGCCGGTGAGCGGATCGATCAACCGCACATGCGCGGCATTCCACTGCACCTGAATGCGTCGCCCGATCCATCCCGGCGGCGCGCCGTAGTAAGCAGCCTCGACTTCGACGCAACCATCCAGGTGCACCGTGCGCTCGCCGTACTGGTAGTAACGAAACGGTTCCAGAGGCAAGGGCAGCAGCGCCGGGCGCTCTTCGGCGAACATGGCCGCGACTTGCCGCTTGGTCGTGCCGTGAATCCGCGTGTCGGCCCAGCGCTCCTCCCAGTGATCCAGATACGCCTGCGCCTCTTCCAAGCTCTCGAAGCGCTGCCCCTTCAACGGCGTTTTCTGCGCGTGGCCGACGCCGGATTCGACTTTGCCTTTGCGATCCGGGTCCCGCACGCGGCAGGGCAGGGCTACAGCACCGTAATGCTTCAGCACGTCGCGATAGAGCGGATTGAGCGTGGCGTCGTAGACGTCCGGTGCGATGACGCCTTCGCGGAGATTATCCAGCACCACGACGCGAGTCACGCCGCCCAATCGGCGAAACGCTTTTTCGTGCAGCTCGGCCCACACGCGCGAGCTTGATCGGTACACCAACAGGCGAACCGATTTTCGGCTGTGCCCCAGCGTCATCACGAATAGCCGCGTCCGCCGGTACTTGCCGCTCTCCGGATCGCGCACCATGGGGCCGGTGCCGTAATCCACCTGTGCCTCTTCGCCCGCCGCGGTCTCGATCACCACGCGGGCTTCAGGGGCGGAAGCCCCGCACAGCTTCCGCACAAAGCGCTTGACGCTGGCATAGCGCCCCGCGAAGCCATGACCGTCCACCAAGTCCTGCCAGATGGCCATGGCGTTGCGACCCTTTGCCAGTTCGGCTTCAATGAGCTCGCGGTATGCCTCGCATGCGCTCGCCGAGGGGCTGCGGCCTGGTTGCCGAGGCGGCTTTTCGGCCTCCGAGTCGGTGGACACCTCCATGGCCGGTTTTGCCGCATTCCGTCCCCACCCACCTGGTGGACGCACCGCGATTCCCGCAGCCCGGAGATATGCTCCAGCGGTTTCGCGGCGAATATGCGCCGCTTTCTCAATGCGCCGCAGCGACCATCCCAGCCGCCCCAGCGCGATGACTTGCTGTTTCTTTTCTTCGCTCAAGACATTGCTCACCTGACGGAGCGTAACTCCCCGCCAGTTCAATGTCCCGATTCAGCTATCTCGTTGGCCGGTTTTCAGGTGTCCACCTATGGCCGGTTTTGGGTGTCCCCCGAGGCCTCCGCCTCCTCGGCAATGCGCGACTGGCTTTGGTCATCCGTCAAGCGGTTCAGACAGCAAGCGTCCAAGTAGATTCTCACGTTCCTCAACGATCGTACCCGCAGATCCGTTCATTCGCGCGTTCCGCACGATGTGAACTATCGTCGGCCGGAGGTGAACTGGAAGCCGTGCGCAGCGTGTAAGTCGGTCTTTTCGGGCAAGTGGCACTAGGACAAGCATTG